>JBFJVZ010000095.1:0-19543 GCA_041623895.1 Pirellulaceae bacterium
ATCACATTTCTGGAGTTGGAGGATGTTTGCCCATTACCCACGGATCCAAAGCCAAATTCGATTGACGCCGGTAATCCCGTGAGTTTGCCGAATGATGAACCTACGTATTACGAACTTGCACACGGATTGTGGGTCCAAGACCGGGAGCAGCATATTCAGCAGAGATACGAGCAGTGGGTTGAAAAAGACAACCCGTTTCGCTTGCCGACGCGAACTCGGTTAATGGCGATTCACAAACAATCCAAAACCGAATTCGCCGGATGGACTCGCAACGGCTACGCGCGGAACATCGATCAAGTCGCCGGATTTGCATCTCACGCGGTCACCTCCAAACCAGAAATTCGAATTGCCGAACCGCATCAAAAACCAGTCGAGTGGATCTATGAGAGTCAAGTCGTCAACGGCAAACCGCGTCGGGTGCCAATTGGACTAAAACCTCGCACGGAGAATCGATTGTGGCGACTAACGAAAATGCATTTGGTCAGCCTGCTGAAGCACAACACGCCGCGGGCCTATGTTTCCGACAACGTGCCGAACATGGAAGCCTTACTCGAAGCACCGACGCGGCCATTGGAAAAATCCGAAGCTGCATTGCTGGAGCAGTTGCACGAAGGCAAAGATATCGCGACTGATGCACACGCTAACCGCATCCGCATGCTGGGAAGCCTGCGTGCTCAAAAACACTGCACCACTTGCCACGACGCCCACCGCGGCGAACTACTCGGTGCGTTCTCGTACGAATTGCTGCGGGTCACCGCGAACTAACGAGTGTTCACCAATCCGCCCTGTAGCAACGCTTACTGCTTGTCCTGTTTCGCCAACGTGATCAGGTACGCTTTGCCTTTCAGGACCACCAAGACCTCGCTGTCTTCGGCGAAGTAAACTTTCGCTTCTTCATCCAGATCTTCGAGCAGATCAAAATACTTGTCGCTGAATTGCTCGACCTTGATTGCCTTGTCGATCTGTTCTTGGGTGGCATCCGAGTCCACGTATCGATCGCCGCGCTTGTAAAAGGTCTTGGCTCCGATTTGTTTGACCGGCTCTTTGCTCTTGGCCAGCATCTCTTCGTCAGACTCTTTGCCGTCAGCTGCCGGCCCCGGGGCACTTTTGGCCGCGCCGTCTTGCTGAAGTCCACCGCCGGCAATACCACTAATACGAGAACTCGCATTACCAAGACTCAGGTCCGCTCCGAATGCATCCGCTGCTGCCGGAGTCGGTTCGGCACGCCCGGCGTCCCTGAGTCGACTCTTAAATGCCCGCTGATTGAAGGCCAATTCACCAGATTCCTCTGCCAGGCTTTCCAGTCGACTGCTAGCGATCCGCCGTCCACTCCGCATGTCGTTCAAATCGGTTCGTTCTTCGGCAAGGTAGGCCGTGTACGGGGTCAAGATTCCGTGCCGCTTTGACAACACGATCAACTCGTCGACCAATTCCTTGTCTTCACCATGCAGGTCGATCTCATCGATGATCTGCCCGATGCGGCGTGTCGCCCACAGGCGTTCGACAAACACGTTTTTGCCGCTGCCCGTTGATTTAGGTAATTCATCGGTGAAGACAAATTCCTGGCGTCTGCCCAGAAAATCGCCTGTCAACTTGATTTTCAACTCGCCGTGTTTTCGATAGCGTCCGACAATCACAAGTTGGTCGCCCGAAAACAGATCATACATTTCGTGCGGATAAAGCTGACGCGTGCGGCCTTCCTTGCCGTCCACCGTGATTTTCAGTTTGGCGTCGGTCAAAGCCGGTGCACCGATCCGGTCGTATAAGTTGCTGACGATTTTATCCAGCGGCTCGCCGGGACGAATGTACGTCGTCTGGCCTAAACAGATGCTGGCAAGTTTATCAAGCAGTCGACTGTTGACGTCGTGCCCAACGCCCAGGCTGAACAATCGGATACCTTCCCGAAGATTCTCTTTTGCATTGTCGGCGATCTTCATCGCATTACGTTCGCCCACCGTCGGCCGTCCGTCTGTCATGAAAACAACATAGACCGGGCCGTCAGCACCTTCGCACATTTCGAACGCTTCGCTCAGCGCTTCGTCGATGTTGGTGCTGCCGCCAGCGAGCATCGAATCGATGTATTCTTTTGCGTCCGCTCGGGTCGCCTTGTCAGCTTCGGCTAATTCGCTGCGAAAGGTCTCGACCGTGCTGTCGTAATTGATCAGCGTGAAACGGTCGCGAGCGCGAAGTTTGTCGACCACATAGTTTGCCGCGCGACGAGCCTGGTCGATCTTTTCGCCACGCATGCTGCCGCTTTTGTCCATCACCAGCACAACGTTCTTGCCGGCATTGGCAATGTCCGATGTGGGCTCTGGGAATTGCGGCTGAATCATCAACATGAAATACCCGTCCTGGTCGGGGTTACCGCGATGCGAGACGACCGACAACTGAACCGGGCTATCACCCGTGTCCCACATCACGCGAAAATCACTATGTGGGATCTTGCCTTTGGCCTGGTACTCAAAGCGAACGACTTTGTCACTGTCGCGGTCGATTTCGATGTCGTATGAGGGGCTGTAAACATTGCCCAATTTTGACCCGCTGCGAATCCGGCCACGAATTGCGATCTCGCCGATTGGGCTACACGTGAACTTGGTCGGCGACAGCGGCAACAACCAATCGTTCAGGGTCCCACTGCGTTTGCACAATTGGGTGTACCGCAAGGAGACGGTCCGCTCGGCACCGGGCGGAACAGGAAAGACTTGTGTTTGGAACATGCCGGTTCCAATCCACTGCACCAGCGCCGGGTCCTGGCTGCGGCGGACATACGATTGATAAATCTCGCGGGCCTTGTCAGCTTCCAAAAGTCGACCTTCCAATTCCTCGCCGTCGACCATGAAAGTCATCTGGTCGATCGCGCCGTCGTAGGGCAGGGGAAAGACAAATTTCACCTGCAGCACGCGGCTGGTCCGATTCTTAAAGGTCTGGCCGACTTGAACTTCGGCGACTTGATCACGAATCGAGGCATCGATCTCAAGCTTGGAGATGTCATACAAGAAACCAGGCTCGCCGGGACGAATCGGTCGCGGCATTGGCCGCGGCAACCGATGCCGATGATCCGGTTCCGAAGAGATCAACAGACCTTGCGCCTGAACGCTGGCCAATGGGGGAATTGCGAGAGTGAGCGCGAAAACGGCAGTGACTGCAGAGCGAAACATGAGTGCCTCGACTTGTTGCGATGAGATTCCTCGGCCTATTGCCTCATGATTGCACGAATCAGACCCAAAAGGCAAATCGATCCGTGTTGGACGGCGGGTTCTTTAAATCAACGAATCCGACCCGGGTTTGTTAGGACGAAATCGCCTCGAAACGACGGCAAACCCTGAAAACACCCCTGGCGAGCGGGGAACGCGAGATTGAAAACAGCAAAACGCGATCTCAGACAACTTCCTATCTTCAGTTTTCCCGACTTCGCTGTTTACCGCAAGCTAACCAGAAATCGCTGTTTTTAGCGCACCGACAAAATCGGAGACGGACGAAACCGCGGCGGGCGGGTCTGCCGCTTCGGCAATTCGGCGGACAATCGCCGAGCCGACGATCAGCCCATCGGCGACAGGGGCCAACATCGCCGCAGTTTCCGGGCCGCTGATCCCGAAACCGATGCAGATTGGCAACTCCGTTTGCTCGCGGAGCCACGAAACACTTTCGACCAGATCGGGCGGCAGCTCCGCTCGTTCGCCCGTGATCCCGGTCACGGAGACGTAGTAGAGGAATCCCGACGATGAATTGGCGATGCGAACTTGACGTTCTCGCGGGGTGGTGGGGGTGACGAGCTGGATCAGGCTGAAATCTGCGGCCCGGCAAATGTTCGCGAAATCATTCGCTTCTTCGACCAACAAGTCGGGTACGATCGCGCCCGCGTAACCGGCTGCCTTGGCATCTTGGACATACTTTTCCAGTCCGACGCGAAAGATAATCGCGTAGCTAACCATGGTCACCAACGGCATCGTGATATCGCCGGCGACATCAGCACCCAGATCAAACACTTGTTGCAGGCGAAAGCCGTTGTCCAGCGCTCGCTGATAAGACGCCTGAATCACCGGTCCATCGGCGATCGGATCGCTGTAGGGCACACCCACTTCGCACAAGTTCGCTCCGGCCGGACCGAGTGCCCGAAGCAGCGCCGCTGTCGTCTGAACATCGGGATCACCGGCGGTCAAGAACGGCATCAACGCTTTTTCGCCCGACGCGCGGAGCTTGGTGAAGAGGTCATCGACTGCAGACATGGCTGTGGGGCAGGGGAGGGGAGTTATGAAAAAAGTTGTCGGCCGTCTCGCGCGGCGTTGTCACGCTCCGCGTGGGCACGAGGATTGGAAAGCCGCTCGCTCGCGTCTTCTTGACGTCACCCGCGACCCAGATTCTTGTTCATGTTGATCTTGTATTGCTCGACACCCGGTTGCCCATAGGGATTGATTCCCAACAAGCGGCCTTCGATGACCGTGGCAATCATCAACATTTGAAACAGTTGCCCCAAAACATGTGTGTTGACGGTTGGCAAAACAATATCCGTGGTTGGCCGGCCATCGGCATGCAGGGCGTCATTGGTTCCGCGGATTGCCGCAGCCATGATGTCGGGCAGTGTCTTATCTGCGATATCGTTCAGTGTGTCCTGGTTGCGCGAACTTTCGCCAACCGCCAGCGAATCGGATCGATACGCCCCGACGATCACATTGTTAAAGACTTTGTCATTGGCGCCTTGCTGGTGCTGTTGATGGCGGCTGTGCAAGTCTCGTGTGTTGACCGTCGTCAGGGGTGTCACGCCCAAGCCGTTCTTGCCATTGGACTCGGCGAGCAATTGGTCGTACCACAAGCCAACGGCCTCCAATGCTTTGCTCCAGACGCTCATCACGCGGATACTTTTGCCACGATGCTGGGCCAGCAAGTGATTGACGGCAACATATTGCAGCACGATGTTGTCCTCGAAGGACGCGTTTTTAAAGTGGTCGTTGATAGCCACGGCACCTTCCAGCAGTTTCATACAATCCAATCCCAGCAGCGCTGCCGGCATCAAACCGACTGGCGACAGCACACTGAAGCGGCCGCCAACTCCATCGGGCACGTTGTAGATTTGTTGACATCCAATCGAAGTCGCCAAGTCGTGCAGCTTGCCGCTCTGGCCGGTGACGGGGATCACCAACCGCGGTAGCAATTTGTCTGCGTTAGCCGTGAGAGAAGATTCGAGCGCCGTGAGGAACTGCCGAAAGGCCACGGCCGTTTCCATCGTGCCGCCACTCTTGCTGATCACGACAATCGCCCAACGCTGTTCGGCCGCCGAGTCGCCGTAACCGCCGGCGGCCAGCCGATGAAGCAGGGCGGCGCTGGCATCGTTATCAACATTGTTTCCCTCAAAATACATTCTCGGCTTGCTGCCGCGAGCTGCTCGTGAAAGTTCGTTGTGATAGGGGTCGCAACACGCATCCATCATCGCTCGCGGGCCCATGTAGGAGCCGCCGATGCCAAGTACCGCCACCGCGTCGATTTCATCATGAATCGTGTTGGCGACTTTAAAGATGCGGCCCAGTTCCGATTGTTCACGTTGCTGCTCGTATTCGGTCAGTTGCTCCTCCGGCAGCCAAAAAAACCGTGCGTCCAGAGGTTGTTTTTCCGCCGGTATCTGACCGCTGCTGTATTGCTGCTGGTCGGTTTCAAGCATCTCGCTCCGCAAGGCCAGCAACGGGTCCTTCAATTCATCCAGTTGCGCCTCGGTGATGCCGTAGTCGGGGTTGATGCTGCCGGCGGGATCGAACGTCAGGAGAGTCATATCGGATCGGCTCTGTAAAATGGCGATTACGAATTCTCGGTAGCCTAACCCATGACGGCCGAATCAGGGTAGCAGGTAGACCCCGTCTGTCGTCCGTTTTTTGGCCCGCCACGGTTTGCTGTGGGTCGGTGCTGGAATAATGCGCCCATCCCGGTTTATTATGGGTCAACAACTTCGCACTTCGACATTCTTGTTCGATATTGGATGTTCTTCCGGTGCTCATCAAACCGCAGAATATCCAACAAGAAAAGTCGAAGGAGAAAGTTAGAGGTTCGTTCTTCCAAAACCCACACGAAACCGTGATGGACCTGTTTTTTTGGGTCCATCACGCGAGCACACTGTGATTCATGAATGTCGTCGCTCGCTGACGCAGCCAACCATTCTGCGTCTCGGAAGTCAAGCGAATTCCGATGGTCCTTGGTTGCTGGGAATTCTTCCGACTTCCGCTACGAAAGAGACGAGCTCGTTCGAAGCCAGTTTTTCACAGCCGCGGCAACCGAGTCGCCGAGCTGCTCAGGTACCGTTTCGGAGCTTGCCACTGTGGGCTACGATCTTAGTGGATTAGCGGGAGGTTCCTCCCGTCGTCCAAGGATCACGTTGTTACCAAAGCAATTCCGAGACCGATACCGTGGCGCAAGTCCGCAGAAAACCTGTTGTTTTGATCATCCGGGATGGCTGGGGCAAGAACCCGTACCCGGAGTGGAATCACGCCAACGCCGTCCACCTGGCCAACACGCCGGTGGATGATGCCTTGATGAGCACCTACCCCAACGTGCTGATCCACACTTCCGGCGAGGACGTAGGATTACCCCACGGTGTGATGGGCAACAGCGAAGTCGGCCACCAGAACATCGGTGCCGGACGAATCGTCGATCAAGAAGTGATGCGGATCACACGTGCGGTTCGCGATGGGTCATTCTTTGAAAATAGAATTCTTTGCGAAGCGATCGAGCATGTTCGGGCCAGTGGCGGAAGACTGCATTTGTTGGGGCTGATGTCCGATGGCCGCGTCCACAGCGATCTTGATCACGCCTTTGCGATTGTTGACCTGGTCAAACAAAGCGGACTGCAGTCGACTCAGTTCGCCGTCCATGCGATCACGGACGGACGCGATACTTCGCCAACATCAGGGATCGAATTCGTCGGTCGATTGGAAAAACATTTGGCAGATACAGGCGTTGGCAGTATCGCCAGTGTGATCGGGCGGTTTTATGCGATGGATCGTGACTTGCGTTGGGAGCGCGTCCAGACCGCCTACGACATGATGACCCAAGGTGCCGCGCAAACCGCCAGCACCGCAGCGGAGGCAATCCAAGCCTATTACGACAACCCGACCGACGACAGTCGCAAAGGTGACGAATTCATCACGGCAACATCGATCACCAGCGGCGATTCCGACGAGCCCACGGTGGTTAGCGATGGCGACGCGGTCGTGTTTTTGAACTTTCGCGGTGATCGTACGCGTGAAATCACCAAGGCTTTTGTGTATTCAGACGAAGACTGGCGAAACATCGACGGCGGCGGCTTTGATCGCGGCGACAGAATCGAAGACTTGTATTTCGCCACGATGACGGGATACGAAACCGGATTGCCTGTGCACGTGATCTTTGAAAAGCAATCGAAAATGCCCGATATCCTCGGCCAGTACGTCTGCGCTCAAGGCCTGAAACAATTTCGCTGCGCGGAAACCGAGAAATACCCCCACGTGACTTTCTTTTTCAACGACTACCGCGACGATCCCTTTGCAGGCGAAGACCGCGGGCTGGTGCCTTCGCCACGCGATGTGCCCACGTACGACCAAAAACCCGAAATGTCCGCCTACGGGATCACCGAAGAAGTCTTGCAGGCGATCGAAAGTGATTCGTTTGCCTTGATTGTCGTCAATTACGCCAATGGCGACATGGTCGGACACACCGGTGTGATTGAAGCGGCCGTCAAAGCCGTCGAGGCGGTCGACGAGTGTGTTGGCAAAGTGGTCGAGGCAACGCTTGCCAAAGGCGGCTCGCTGATCGTGACCGCGGACCACGGGAACTGCGAACAAATGATTGACCCGGAGACCGGCGGTCGGCACACGGCACACACCACGTACGATGTTCCTTTGATTGTTGTCGAACCAGGACTGGAAGGCCGCCCGTTACGAACAGGTGGACGCCTGGCCGACATTGCGCCGACGATCTTGACGCTGATGGGATTGGAGATTCCCAGTGAAATGACAGGAACGTCGCTGATCGATCTGTAGGCCGAGGTAGGGGAATTCGGGAGAATCCCGATCTTAGGCAGTCAGAATTCTTCCGACTTCCGCTCCGGGGAAACGGACGCCGCACTTAGGATTCGTTTTTCTCGCGTTTCTTCGCCACAGCCTCTTTGATTCTGGCCTCGCGCGCCTTCAAACGCTCGACGCGCTGGCGGTATCGCTGTTCACGTTCGGCGAGAGTCTGTTCGCGTTGCTTGATTTTCTCGCGCGCGAGCCTGATTTTCTGCTCTCGTTCTTCGATCACCGCACGTAGCTCATCGGCAGCTTCGGGCAGCGCGACTTCCAGGTCATCATCTGAATGCGACTCAAATGCGGAATCGTCGTGCAAGCTTAGATCATCGTCATCCGGAATATGAAAACCTTCGTCATCGCCGATCGCTGAGTCATCGTCTTCGCCGATCTGATCGAGAGCTTCATCCATAACCTTGCTGATTTCATCGTCCGCGGCCTGACTTTTTCGTTTGCCCACAGCAAGCAACCAGGCCGGATCGATGAAAATCATGTTGGCAACGATCATCATCACCCCAAACGTAATCATCCCCAAGAACATCGCAATGCCGCCGTGAACGGCCACGGCGATCAGCAACACGATGGGCCGAGTC
Organism: Pirellulaceae bacterium; assembly: GCA_041623895.1. Taxonomy (GTDB): domain Bacteria; phylum Planctomycetota; class Planctomycetia; order Pirellulales; family Pirellulaceae; genus JBFJVZ01. The sequence continues at coordinate 8,618 of JBFJVZ010000095.1, forward strand.
ATCCTTGGCCAGACGAGCGCACAGTAAAAAACCTCCCAAAACAGAGTCAGGTGGGTAAGTGCAGAAAACAGTAACGGATAGCTCGCCATCCAGGTCATGTCCAGCGACTGATATTCATAATTGCCAACCGCGAACCAGACCGCCGTTCCATCCCACCAGGCTTCGCCGCGAGCTTTGGCCAGGCCTCCAAACAAATAAATCACGCAAAGATGTAGCTGCAACATTCGCGTGGCAACGTTGGCGGCAACACTCCTCCCGTACGCAGGCCAGAGAAATTGCAGCCATCGACTGGCTGATCGTCGCGATGCAAGTTTTTCTCGCAACCAGGCGTCAACTGAATAGCAACTTCCGCAAGGCGAGATCATCAAGTACATCGCGGTGTAAGTGACAATTTGATCCAGTCCAAACAGCGCCCCCGTCAGGCGGTGTAGATACATCAGCTGCAGAAACCAGGCGGCCGGAGCCGTGACTCGCGTCATGAATCCGATCATGAACGCAAACGTGACGGCGATCGCGACGAGGTGATGCATCCAAAGCAGCACTGGACTACTGATCCACCACAGATAACTTCGCCCAAGATCGGATCCAACGAACGCGCCGTCATGCAGCTGTCGCGCTGTTTCGTTATTGATCCAGGCATTGTCTCCCAAGAACGACGTCAGTTCCGTGGCCAAGACAAGGTGTCCATACAGCAGCATCGCGCCGGTACAAATCCGGATCACGGCCAACGTGTTGGGCAAACCTGGCTTGAACCAGAATCGATCCCACGCTTGCGAAACAGCACGTAGCCAGCAGCCCGCCGTACCGATTGCCGAATCTGCGTTCATCGTGCTTCCTCCGATGACGTTGCATCCGCATCTTCAGTGGAATCGCTTGATTCTTCTGCGGCCCCGTGTGCCGGTTCGACGGTATCCTTGTCAGCTTCCTCGCCTGGCAGGCGATCATCCAGCGGTGCTTTCAGTGATTCGCTGCCGGTGGCAGCGGATGCCGAAGCTTGTTCGGAGTCCACCGGTGGCGGGATCGTCTCCGGCGGACCAAGTGGGGCGTCCAGGCTCTGATCCAACAACACGGTATACAACCGCGGGTCATCCAAAGCGATCGGCTCTTCGACGTACTGGATGAAACTGGGAATCAAGTGCTCGATCCTACGAATCGCCACATCCTTTCCATCGTTGACGTGCTTCAAATGATCAACGATCGATTGACGAACGTGCTCGTACCGGGCCCTCAGTCGAGTCCATTCGTCGGCCACAGCCGGGTCCTCCGCCGCCAGTTCCGGGGGCGGACCGGGCGGCTGATAGATGTCCGTCAAGAATTCGGCCAGCATGAAATGACGGTGGTACTTCAGCCGCGGCCATTGGTTGTCCAAATCGGGATACATCGATTCGACGACCTGGCCACTTGGATCGGTCACGGCGACTTGAATCAAATGGCTCGGGCCTGGATCGGGTGCGAAGAACGCATACCCACGATTCAAGTACAAGAATTCGCCGTAGCCTTCGACGGGGCGGAGCAGGGTACCGACCGACGGCGATCCGCCAAACGGTCCATTGGCTTGAAAAGCCAATGGCGGCAAGAACACGGCCAGCAAATGGAAGATGATCAGCACGCTGAAAACGACCTTCAGCCGTGTGCTCGGGAGAAAGGCCGCGAATCCTGGCTGGGATCCAGTACTGGCGGGCGATACTTCGGTCGATTCAGAATCTGACAACTGTTTCACGATGGTCGACCTTGGTTCGCAAAGAATTCCTTGTCCTTCTACGTTAATTCGACGGTGGACGATGTATAGTCGCGATCAGCCAACGATCGCATCACGACTGAAATAAAAAAAGCCGCATCCGAGCGGATGCGGCTTCGAGTTTCTCGAGCAAATCGCGAGTTGACTAACGCTGTGCGACGCTATTATCGCTACTAAAGTCAAATTTCAATTCGTTCGTGCTGCCTGCCAGAACGTCAATGGTCTGCTCCTTGGTAACGCTTTGGCCGCCAACGTTTGAGGTCACCTGAACCTTGTAATTTGACCATTGCTGGCCAGCCTTCAGGTACGACGTGCGGAACGTGCGGATCTCTCCGGAACCGTTCGTCTTGTTGCCGGCCAGAGTGACCTGGGCGTCAGCAGGTACGATCAACTTGACAACCGTGATCACGCTCTCTGGCTCCTCGGTCTTGGTGACCTCTTTAGCCGCCGGCTCGGGCTCTTCAACGGCCGGTGCGGCAAATTCCAGTCGCTCGGTCTTGCCGGGACGCAGCTTGACCTGCTTGCTGTCGGTGATGAACTTGCCGTTGACTTCATAGTCGACTTTCACCACGTAGGTGTAGACATAGCCGTCTTTCAAGCCGCGCGACATAAACTGACGGACTGTCCCGCTGCTGCTGGTCGAATGACCATTCACCGTCACCTTTGCTTGCTCGCTGGGGACGGCAACCGTCAACAAAGCCGCATCAGCTTCGATCGCCGGAGTCGTATCCACAACTGGCTTGCTGGATTCGTATCGGGAATTGTCAACGATCGTACGAGACGGTGCCGCTGTGCTGCGAACAACACTGCTGGCGGGAGCCGCACTCGTGGTAGCTGCATAAGCCCGATAAGAAGATTGAATCGCAGGTGATTCGTACGACCCGGTGGCTCCCATCGAGACACTGTGCACGGGTGCCGCATAGACCGGTGTGCCGTAGGACACAGCTCCGCCGCTGGAACCACCACTGCTGCCGCCGCTGGAACCACCACTGCTGCCGCCGCTTGATCCGCCACTACTGTGAGCAGCACGACGGGCTCGCATCCGTGCCAAGAATCCACCTCCGGAAGAGCCACCTGAAGACGCAGAGCCTCCGGATGATCCACCGGACGAACCGTGAGATCCTCCGATCGAACCACCGGAGCTGCCGCCCGATGATCCACCGGACGATGCTGCTGCTCGACGGGCTCGCAGATGACTCAGCAATCCACCGCCACGTGAAGACATACCTCCACTGGAACCCAAGCTGCCACCGCTGGAACCGTAGCTACCGCCACTGGACCCGTGACTGCCACCGCCGCTTCCGTAAGATCCTCCCCAAGATCCGCCCGCATGGACGGCCTCAGACATGATCACCGCCGCAATCAACGCGGCCGCATAAGTAAGAACTTGATAATGTCGCATGTTGTGAAATTCCTCCGCACGTTCTCTGTGATGTATTCCTGATTGAATCGCGCCGATCTACCCCGTCAGAATGGTGATAGCATAGGCAGGTAGGTTGAGGACGCTATTGCGCCGACCAAATAGGCTGGGGCAGATTTTGAACAAGAGGTGGTCTAGATAAAAGCGGCAAAATGTAGCGACGCCCCATTTTGCCAGCAAAAAGGTAAATTTTTTGCTCTCAGTCGACCCGTTCCAGCTGGATTTCGTCGAAATCGGCCCTCCCAGTGGCTCCAAACAGCCCCACACGAAGAATGGCCTCGCGGGTCGCGGCTGGCACTCGAATCAGGCGGCTGGATTCGCGCCAGGGCCGCGATCCACGAAACGGGCCGATCCAAAACGTCCCCAAGTCGCGGCGGAGTTCGTCATAAAGACTGATCGCGACCATCGGCATCGACTCGGGATCAGGGCCTTTCTTGACGTTGTTGGTTCTTGCGCGTCCGCTCAGACGAAGCATCGAGACCTCGCGACCGTCCACTGCGATACCTTGCAGTAAGTGCGAGTTCAATCCGGGCGTTTGATTCTCAAACCTCGCGTACCGGTTTCCTTGCGGTGCCGGTCCATCGTTCGCGTTGGATGTCAGCTGTTTCACTTGACGCCCGTAATACCAACCCGGAACAAAGTCGACCATCTCCGCTTGCTGCTCGTTCGGCACCAATTCAAAGTCACCGTTCACGACTCGCGGATTCGCAGGATCCGGTTTTGTCTTGCGATTCTCCTCTGCTTCACCTGTCATGGGCACGAACAGCGTGGGCCGCAATGCCTCTTGCTTCAGCTTGCCATTCTTTTTCGTCATTCGAAACAGTGTTTGTTGATATCGCTGGCCAACCGGAATGATCATTTGGCCGCCTTCACGGAGCTGATCGACCAATGGCTTGGGTACGGATTCGGGACTGCAGGTAACGATGATCTTGTCGAACGGTGCGGCTTCAGGCCAGCCAAGGAATCCGTCTCCAACCCGCGTCGAAACATTTTCATAGCCCAGCCGCTGAAGAGTTTCCGTTGCCCGTTCGCCCAAATCCGCCACGATCTCAATCGTGTAAACGTGTTGGACCAGCGGGCTAAGCACTGCTGCTTGATATCCGCTGCCGGTACCAATTTCCAACACCTTGTCGGTCGGCTGAGGATCGAGTGCTTCGGTCATGAGGGCCACGATAAAGGGACTGCTGATGGTTTGCGAGTTTCCAATCGGCAGAGCCATATCAAAATAGGCGCGGGGCCTCTGATCCTTGGGCACAAACTCGTGCCGCATGGTCGATCGAATCGCCGTCAACACTCGTGTGTCGGTAACTCCCGCAGTTTTGATTCGGTCGTTGACCAGTCGATCCCGCGCCTCCGCGTAACGATCCTGCGCCGACGCGCGGCTCAGATTCAAAGTGCAAACCATGGAGATCACTACCATGAGCTGCACGATTGGCCGACCAACAAGATCACTCTCGGATGCGAGCCCCCAAGCTCCGAGCCGCGGCTGGCAAGGCCGCAACGGCTGCTGTCCCCCGCTTCCATTTTCGTAAAACGGCGTGCTCATGAACTCGAGTCCTTTTTGCTCGCTATAACCGTTCCGCTAATCCAACAAAGGCAGCTGTCGCTATAACCGGCTGTGCAGCTTTCGATAACCGCCCGGCAACGCTCAATTCTAACTCAGGCAACTCCACTTGCAGCCGCTGCAGAAATCGCATGGCGAAATCGGGAGCTTAGGCATCATCGGGAGCATGCGTGAAGAAGTAAGGGTGTAAGCCTTGCCCGCGCCGGTCGGCACAATTCCAAACCGGACAACCCAGATACAGTGGCCACGACGGCGATGGATGTGCTGACCTGTTGCCGATTCTAACCGTCACTTTCCGGACTGCAGCAATACGGGCAGCCCAAACACATCACGAAACAGTCCCGAATTTTGCCGCATCGCAAGCTGCTCCAAAGACACGTCATCGACACCGGGGACGTGAATCACCAATTGCTTGCCTTCGCGCAAGCACTCGATTTCACGAATTCGTCCGCTACGCGTGTCGTCCAGGGCGATCGCCAGCCTCAGGATCGCCGCCAGCTTTGAGACCATGACACGAGCTTCGCGACCCAGGGTGCCGTAACCTTCATGCGAAGACTGGGGCGAGGCTCGGCGGTGATATCGAACGACCAAACCAACCTGCAGTAATTCGTCCTGCGATAAACCAAACAATTCACTGTGGCGAATCACGTACAACGCATGTTTGTGATTGCTCCGCACGTTGATCAACATGCCGATCTCGTGCAGCAGGGCAGCGACATACAGGACCACTTCGTGGCGAGTATCTAAACGATGCTCTGGTTGCAGTTGGTCGAATAACTTTCGCGACAGCTCGGCTACGTGGCGAGCGTGCATTTCGTCAAAGTCGAATCGCCGCCCCAGGGAAATCGCTGACCGCACAATTTGATTACGAAATTCGGCGGTCCAGCTGCCGCCCACTGCCATATCGTGCAGCAAGCCGTCTCGCAGATTGGTGTCGGACACAAATAATTTCGACAGCCCAAAGTTTTTGGCCGTCATCGTGTATGCCAACAATGCCGGTGCTAAGGTTTCCGCTTCGATAAAGCTGGCGCCGAAACGCTGCACGATGGCATCCTCTTCCAGCGTTACAATTTCGTCGGTGAATTTCGCCAAATCGTCTGTCGGCAGTTCCGCCAGTGAGCTTCCGTCCCAATCCTCCAGCAGTTGCCGGGCCGCGAAACGGATATCGCCTCCCAGAGCTACCAATTGGATCGCCGAATCGGTATCGACGTGCTCGCTGATCTGAACCAGCGTGCGACGAATATGACTTTCCATCAACGGCCGGTGACGCGTTGCACTTGCCCGCACGGCCTCCAATGTTTGCCGCAGCCGTAGCGAACCGAGCCGAAAAGTTTCACTGTGCAGTACGTTGCCACCGCGGACGATCAGCATTTCAGTACTGCCGCCACCAACTTCGATCACGACACACCGGCTGTCAGCTAACTCGGAATGCGACATCAAGTCGGGCGTAACACCCATGTACGTGATCCGATTGACCTCGGCAGAATCGATCGGCTCCACAGCAAACCCCGTCACGATGAACAATCGATCGGTGAACGCCAGACGATTAGAAGCTTCGCGGACCGCCGACGTCGCCACCACGCGGACATCGTCCGGTGATGTAATTCCATATTCCTGAAGCACCCGCTGGTATTGCTGCAGGATGGCCGCCGACTTTTCGATACTCTTGCGACTCAGACGCCGATTAACGAATGTGTCGCGGCCAAGATCGACTGACTGAACCAGCGTATCCAGAGTGCGAACGGAGCCGGCTTTGGAGATTTCCGCGATCGCCATCCGAATGCTCGTTGCGCCAATGTCGATCACGGCCACAGGGCGGGGCGATGATTCCAGCTGTTGGTTGGCGGTGCGACGAAGGGGATGAGCCATGAGAAAAGGGGCTGAAAAGGAAAAGCATTAATTCCGGATCTGCATTGATCATACGGCCTGAACCAGTATTGGCCCACCGTTAATTTGATTCGGCCCGCAAAACCGCTGGTTCTTCCCTCAAGCTCCGCCTCTCGTCGCCGCGACACCACCAAATTGCCAAGACCGTACCCGTCAACATGCAGCCAAAGGTGTACGCGGCGGTGGGAATCGTGGCCGTCGTTTGATTGCCGTACATCGACGCCGCCAGCGCGGTTCCCAGACCCGCGTTTTGCATGCCGACCTCCAGTGACAAGGCTCGTCGAAATCGATGCGGTAGCGACGCGGCTGCAGCAACGGCCATGCCGGCCACATAGCCGACTACGTTAACCGCCAACAAAGCCGCCACTAACAGCAATCCAACATTCGCCAACTTGTCCCGGTTCCCCGCGACCACACTGGCAATGATCCACAACAATGCGATCGAGGCGACAGCAGAACTGAACCTAAGTGAGAATCTGCGGATCTCGCCCCAGCGACGCGCGGACAAGTAACCAATCACGGTTGGCAACACCACGAACAATGCCAACCGCAACGATGTCTTCGTCAGTGGATGATCCGCTTGTGCTCCCGCAACAATGAACAGCACCACCGGGACCGTCAGCGGCGACAACAAAGTCGCCACGGTGGTCAGACTGACCGAGTACGCAACACTGCCTCGCGCCGTATTCGTCAACACGTTGGACGCCATCGCGCCGGGAACACAACCAACCAGAATTACACCGGCGGCGATTTCCTCCGACATCGAAATCCATTGCGTGGCCAGCCAGGCAGCCGCCGGCATCACGACCACTTGAGTCGCAACACCAAGTACAACCCACCAGGGATTCTTGCGCAGCGGACGCAGCTCATCAGGCCGGACCAGCGTGCCCAGACAAAGCATCGTGACAATAATCAACGACCATAACAACTCGCTGGAAGCGATAAAGGGATCAAAGCCCATCCGCTCGGCCGGCCACATGAATGCGATCCCCGAAGACAGGACCAGCCAAAACAACAATGACTTCGTTACGGCCATTAAGAAATTGATCGGGGACGATGATCGCTCGCCAGAATTCAAGCCAAGACTCCGAATTTGCGCAGCGTACCGGCCGCCTGAGTGCCGCCAAGACATTGCGCGGCGTGCCAACCTCGCGCGATCGCGGCTTGCACGTTTTCGATCTTGTCATCCAAAAACAAGATCCGTTCCGGGGCAACGCCCGCAGCTGTTTCAGCCGTCGCGTAAATTTTTGGATCGGGTTTCATCGCGCCTACCTGGAAGCTGAGTATCCGTTCTTCAAAGCCGCCCTGGACGACCGACCAATTTTGTTTGCAAATCCATTCCCAATGCGCCCGACACGTGTTTGACAAGATCCCCGTGCGGCGACCCTGACGCGCCTGGCGAACGACATCTTTCATCGCGTCAATCGGTGTGAAGATCGCGCTGACTGCGTCCAAAAGTGCAGCGGTCGGCATTTGTTGCGGCGACAAGTTCAGGTAATTGCGGACGGATTCCGCATACTGTTCGCCAGTAACCGCACCGTGCTCGAATCGAGCCTGCAAACCGCTGTCGTAAATCGCTGCCCGGGCTTGATCCACATCGACTCCAAACTTGTCCGCGGTGTTGCGGCAGGCAATTTCAGGATCGAACGAGACCAGCACGTTACCAAGATCAAAATAGACGAACTCGATCTCGCCGCGGCTCATAGTTCCCGAATCCGGATATTCCGATACCAGGCCTCGGTTGGTTTGCCACTATGAATCTGCAGGCCGATGATCCCGCGTCTGGGTATCTTGCCGTCGGCTTCCTTGTAGTCGACCGTTTTTTCCCCGTTGAGAAAAATTTGAATGTGATCGCCGACAGCGCGGACCCGCAGCTGATTCCAAGTGTCTGCTTTCAAGATTCGCTTGGTCAGGGCCGGCTCGGGCTCGGCCAACATCTTGTTGCGGCGTGACTCATCGTACAAAGCGCCCCAAACCAGTCGATTCCAGGCCCCGCCGATATCGGCTTGATAGCCGGAGACCTCCGAGCTGCCTGCCACTCGCTGGGAGCGAAACTGGACTCCGGCGTTGTTGCCCTGACCAACCAGTTTGGCTTCCAGCCGCAACTCAAAATCTCCGTACTCCTGCTGCGTGCACAAAAACTCGTTGTGCGGGATGTTTTCGTCCAATCGACCGGCCACAATCGCAGCTTTTTCGACGCGAAAGAAATGCTCGTTGCCCTCCCAGCCCGCTAAGGTTTTCCCATCAAACAGCGGTGCGGATTGCTCCGCAAAGTCATCAGCGGAGGTCTGCGCCGCGGCGATCAACAGACAAGTCAAAGCCAATTCCAAGCGAACCATCACGAAACCTCATAAGTCAAATACGTGCGTCCTTTGTCAAACCGACCCCGATGATCATAATCTGTGTCCCCACGGCCCGAGAACCTCCCGCGATTCCCCTCACCCAAACGACTAGCCCGCCATGTCAGAACTGAACAAATACAGCAGCCGAATCACGCAACCCAAAAGCCAGGGTGCCTCCCAGGCGATGCTGTACGCCACCGGCTTGACTCGCGAGGACATGGACAAACCGCAGGTGGGGATCGGCAGCGTTTGGTACGAAGGCAATAGCTGCAACATGCATCTGCTGGATTTGGCGGCGGAAGTCAAACAGGGCGTGGAGGAGGCCGGGCTGGTCGGAATGCGGTTCAATACCATCGGTGTCAGCGACGGCATCTCGATGGGCACCGAAGGGATGAGTTTCAGCCTGCAAAGCCGCGATCTGATCGCTGATTCGATCGAAACGATCATGGGCGCCCAATGGTACGACGCGCTGATCACACTGCCGGGCTGCGACAAGAACATGCCGGGCTGCCTGATCGCGATGGGACGGCTGAATCGCCCATCGATCATGGTCTACGGCGGGACGATCAAACCCGGGCATTTCAAAGACGAAAAACTTGACATCGTCAGCGCCTTTCAGTGTTACGGCCAGTTCATCGCCGGACAGATCAGCGAAGAAGAACGCCAGGAGATCGTCAGGCACGCCTGTCCCGGCGCCGGAGCCTGCGGTGGCATGTACACCGCCAATACGATGGCGACCGCCATTGAAGCACTTGGCATGTCGCTGCCGTATTCCGCCAGCATCCCCGCCGAAGATCCCGATAAGAAAGACGAATGCCGGAGCGCGGGCGTGGCGATCCTTGAATTGCTGAAAGCGGACATCAAACCGAGCGACATCATGACACGGGCCGCCTTTGAAAATGCGATGGTCACCGTGATGGCGCTGGGCGGCAGCACCAACGCCGTGCTTCATCTGATTGCGATGGCCCGCAGTGTCGGCGTCGAATTAACGATCGACGATTTTCAATCGGTCAGCGACCGCGTGCCTTATCTGGCCGACTTGAAACCGAGCGGCAAATTTGTTCAAGAAGATTTGCATTCGGTCGGCGGAACGCCCGCAGTGATGAAGTACCTGCTGAAGGAAGGACTGATGGACGGCAGTTGCTTGACCGTGACCGGCAAGACGCTGGCTGAAAACTTGGCATCGGTTCCGGATCTGAAAGCAGGTCAAACAATCGTCCACACGGTCCAGGACCCGATCAAAGCGAGTGGCCACATCCGCATCTTGCGCGGGTCGCTCGCTCCGCACGGGGCAGTGGCAAAGATCACCGGCAAGGAAGGCTTGAAGTTCAGCGGCCCGGCACGGGTCTTCGACAGCGAAGAAGAAATGCTGAAGGCACTGGAAGAAAAGAAAATTCAAAAAGGCGACGTCGTCGTGATCCGTTACGAAGGCCCCCAAGGCGGTCCCGGCATGCCGGAAATGTTGACACCCACCAGCGCCATCATGGGCGCGGGATTGGGCTCCGATGTCGCCATGATCACCGACGGCCGGTTCAGCGGCGGCAGTCACGGTTTTATTGTTGGACACGTCACACCGGAGGCCCAAGTGGGCGGTCCGATTGGACTGTTGCAAGACGGCGACACGGTCACGATCGACGCCGAAACAAATCGCCTGGATGTCGAAGTCAGCGAAGACGAACTTGCCGCACGCCGCAACAATTGGACGGCTCCGCCACTGAAAGCAACACGCGGCACGCTGTACAAGTACATCAAGACCGTCAAAAGCGCCAGCGAAGGCTGCGTGACCGACGAGTAAGCAGCCGGGCCTTTGCATGCGGGCGATTGGCCGGTTAGGCCCGGTAGTGTCACGGCCGCCGGGAGGGCGACGCTCCCGCGGAGCCGCAAAGCGTTTTCCGACGCTTCGGCTCGGCGCTCGTTGTACCACACAACTTTGGGGTTTTGCTTGCGCGGGAGTGGGTGGGGGCGCGAATTGGAC
>JBFJVZ010000096.1:0-19531 GCA_041623895.1 Pirellulaceae bacterium
CGTCGCTAGTGCAATTTCATCATTGATGTGGGATCATCGGTAGGCCAGGACTTGTCCTGGCGCTCTATTGCCAGGACGAGTCCTGGCCTACGAGATATCTGAAAATGCTCTTCTAGTGGTGCATCCACGTTGAACTTGTGGGTAACGAGCGAAAAGGGGTCAGTGTTCTGGCAAACGAATCTCTCGCTCCAGCAGCTTGGCTTGATCCTCAATCACAAGATACCGGCGATTGGGTGCGACAGCGCGGTACGTCGATGTCGCGCCGCTTGGCCAAGTTATCTCAATCGCATCGATCGATTGCTGGGATCCAATCCCGATGTGCACGATCGATTCGTTCTTGCACTGAAAACCGTCGCCACCGGTGATCCAGGAAGCCCAAGATTCGTCGCCGCAGGCGACGGAAACCTTTGCGCCCACGGCATTGCGATCCGATTCAGTGCCAACCAGCTCCAATTGCAGCCAATTGCCGCCCGGCGATCGATTTTCCAACAACGCCGCCGACGTGTCGATGTTGTAGGCAATCAAGTCCATCTTGCCGTCACGATTCCAATCCGCTGCCGCTAGTGTTCGCCCCAATGCGGGTGTGGTCCAGAAAGCTTCATCCTTGACATCACTGCCGGCGTCAGAAAAGCCGGTGCGGCTGCCGCGAAAGACCTGCGGCGGCATGCGATAGGGCGTTCCATCCGAAAAATTGCTGTACAGATGTCCGTTCAGGATAACCAGATCGAGCCATCCATCGCTGTCACAGTCGACCGCTTGGGTTCCCCAACCGAGCATCGGACGCGTGGCCGTCTCCAAGCCATAGCGGACGAAGCGGTTGGAAAAGATCCCACTTGCTTGTTGCAGATACAAATCGGACGATTCAAACGTGTAATTGGTGATGTGAAAATCGATGCGTCCGTTACGGTCGAAATCACCGACCGCAATACCCATGCAGCTTTCCGGCTGACCTGTCACGCCATCAGCACAGCCCAAGAGTTGAGCACGTTCCTGGAGTTCATAAGCATCGCCCGGTCCTTCCACGGCCTGACTTTGCCAGCAGTGATTGGCGTCGGTGTCATTGGCAACGAAAAGATCATTTCCGAAGCGGTCATCGATGTTGGCGATCAAAGCACCGAAACCGTACCCGGGCGGAATCGAACCAGCCGGCATCAACAAATCGAACGTTCCATCGGGTCTTGCACGCAAAAAACGGTCGGCCGCCGGGCGGAATCGTTGCGGATTGCATCGTCCGTCGCCATTCAGGTTCGAGCAATTCGCCTGCAGCACGGTGCGGTCGTCGATGTAGTTGACTTCGACGACATCAGGAAGCTGATCGCCATTGAGATCACCACAAGCGATCGAAGTGGTCCACAGATTCGATCCTTCGCTGGGGCCATATAATCGCGGAGTGAACGTCCCATCGCCGTTGTTCATCAGCAGCACATTGGGGCCAATGTTGGCAACGATCAGATCAGTGAACCCATCTTGGTTGATGTCGCAAGCCGTCACGCCTTGTCCGTAACGACGGTCACCAACGGAGGCCCGATCAGTGACCCGGGTGAACCTGGTGCCGTCGAAACTTCGAAACAATTGATTTGGCTCGGTGCCGGAGTCTTCAAACGCTGGTCCCGCGCTTTGCGTGAAGTAGACGTCCGGCCAACCATCCAGGTCGTAATCGAGGATCCCAACGCCGCCACCGACGGTTTGGTGCATCAGTAAGGATTCAAGATCGGTATCGGGCCGGCCCGGCATGTACTGCATTCGCAGATCAACCTCGTCGGCAACGTTTACCAGCGTGATGCGCCCAGCCTGTCCGCTGGTTACAGAATCTTGCTGACGAGACAATTCCGTGAGTTTTAAATCAGGCAGCGGCCACCGCGATCGATCAATACCGCAGGCAATCCACTCCGGTGATGCGGCTTCGGACTTGAGTGTTGTGATTGGTTCGCCCGATCCGCTACCCGCGATCTTGCTCCATGCGGCGGCTTCGGCGGCACGGCGCAGCTGGATCAACAAGCCCGGCATACTGCGCAACTGATCCTCCGTGAGTTTGACCTCGGTGGCGACCAAGAACACTTGCTCCAGCAGCTCGAATCGTTCCATCGCAAGCTTGGCCGCTTCCTGTTCACCTTGAATATAAAGCGACCTCGCCAAGCCGAGATAGGAACGCCGATCGGTGTCATCGCGAATCACGGCTTCCAAAAAGCAACGAATGGCAACGTCGTGCTGCTCATGACCTTGATAATGTGTTCCCAACGCCGACCAATACTCCGGCTCTTGTTCGATTCCCGGTGGTCGCGACTCGAGCCACTCGGCAAACGCTTGATCGTCTTGCCGGTCGGCAACCAATCGTCCCCAATACGCCGACACAGCTGTCGACGAAGGCTCCTTCAGCCGCAATTTGTCCATCAGCGCGAAGCCCTCCGCCGTCATTCCCGCGTACACACGTTGTTTTGCCAGACTAAGCGTGTTGGTCTTGACGTCCACTTGATCCGGACGGTTCGTTTTCAGCGTGAACGGATCGCTAAACGTTGTCATTCCGATCAATTCGAGTTCTGATGCAACGCCCAGCCTGGCGAGAGCGCGCATGTGTGGCGCTGCTTCGAAACGGCGTCCCTGGTTGTTGAGCAACTGTGCGAGTCGCCGATGGGCAGGCGCAAAGTCGCTGAATTGATCGACGATCTTTCGCAACCTCTGCTCGGCCTGATCGTACTGGCCCAGTTCGATCAGCCAGTCTGCCGCTTGGCCCAACGCGGCAAGCCCGACTTCGGAGCGCTGTTGCGGGATCGCGTCGAGCGATTGCACGGCTGCGGGCAAGTTGCCTTGCGCTGCTTGAGCTTGCGCCAGCACGAACAACGCATCCGCATGACTGGGATCCGCCACCAGAACCGGCCGCACAATCTCCTGGACGCGCGCGTAGTCACGCGCCTGGATCGCAGCCCTTGCCGATCGCACAGCGGCATCGGCAGCAGCGGTGGCTTGGCGGTCAGGCTTCACCTTGCCGGATGATTGGCTGCCACATCCGGGCAAGCAAATAACGACGCCAAATAACAGCAGGAAGGCTGACGCTCTGTTGATCATTAAACGCGGCTCACCCGTCGTAGCGGAAGCGATGCAGGCCAGGACTTGTCCTGGCTGTCCTGCTGCCAGGACAAGTCCTGGCCTACGACAATGGATACATCATTTGTGAAAATGCAGTAGCCTACGGTTCTTTAGTCTCGGGATCACTTGCCGTAAATCGCGCCGCGGTTCAGATGAAACGTTCCTTTGCCATCGATTCCGATCCGCACATACCTGGCCCGCGTTGCTGTCGGCAAATCGATCGACCACTCGGCGGGTGTATCTTTTGATGTCCACACCTTGTCGAATTTCTTGCCGTCGATGCTGGTCCAAATGGTCAGCCCTTTGGCCCGCTCGTGAAATTGGCTTTCCAGTCGATTCTGCAGCCAGATGTGACCGATCTCCGACTCCTTTGGCAAGCGAACGGTGATCGCCGGATTCACAGCGTCATGCGCCGAATGAAAGACAAAGTCGTTGCCGCCGCTGGGCAAATCCGACAAGAACAGGTGCGCATTGTCGTTCCAAGTGGGGTTGGTCATGGTACGACCGAGCTGGATCGCGGCATCACGCGAGATTTCCTGGTAATCACCGTGCTTGCGCAGCTTTGGTTGTGTTTTTGATTTCAGCGAAATCCAGCCGTCTTCTCGCACGGCGCCGACCGCTTTTTGCCGTTCCAAATAGGCGACCAGGTCCAAAAACTCAATCGGTGCAATTTGCTTGATCAAGCCCTCCGGCATCGAACTTGCTTTCATCTCTTTACGCAGTTCGATTTCGTCCTGCGCGACATCGACCTGCTTTCCATTGGCAATCCCTAATGACAGTGTCTCGTCGGTCTCTTTCAGGATAAAACCGGTGTGCGTTTCGCCGTCGATCGTCAGCACCGAAATCGTTTCGTAGCCTTTGGCGATTTTGTCGTTCGGCATCAAAACCGATGTCAGCATCTCTTCTTTTTTCATGCGTGCCGCGATATCCGACAGATCGGGCCCGAATTTCTTACCCAGGTCGCCGACCATGTGACAAGCCGAGCAAACTTGTTTGAAGACCGCTGCGCCTCGCTGATGCTTACCGCCTTTCAGCTTTGCCAACTCGCGAACTGCCTTCATGCGTTCCGTTTTGGGAGCATCCACATCTTCCGCCAATTCAATCGGCTTGACCGCCGCACCGCCGGGGCCGCTCATCCGCTTGTGACGTTCGAGATACGTTTTCGCGGCTTCGCTGGAGTTGGCCAACAACGTATTGGGGTCCGCGGATTCCCAATAAGGCTGCAGTCCATGCAGCGTGTGCTCCAATGTGTACTCGATCCAATAATCCAAACCTTGATCGGCGGCCTTCAGGGCAATTTCAACGGCTTCGGGCGACTCAATAAAGCTGGCACCACGAATCGCCTCCAGCCGCACGCGGGGATGCGGATCGGAGATCGCCGCAGCGATTCGGCCTTTGAAATCGTCAACGCGATCCCGCAAGTTGGTGATCGTGTGGACTGCCGCCGCGCGGGCACGGTATTCGCCGCTGTCGAGAATCTTATCCAACAGCTTTTCGTCAACATCTCGAAAGCTTTCCTGTATCCACATCGCTTCGCAAAGCTGCTGCGGGTCGGTGACGCCTGCGAGCCATTTGTCCATGGCGGCGTAGACATCCGCTTTGTTGCGATCACGTAATTCGCGGCGTACCCGATAGCGGGTGCGTAGTTCGTAAGTGGTCAGTTGGTCCAGCAGTTGCTGCTCCGTCGCGCCGGCCTGGATGACCGGTTTTAATAAGTCTTTATTCTTATTGACCAACCGATAAAGACGACCGTGACTGTGGTCACGATTGGGATCCCGCTGCGAGTACTGCATGTGACCGATCAAGGGGTTGCACCAATCCCCGAACCAGATCGCTCCGTCCGGACCAACCTTGGGGTCAACCGGACGAAAAATCATGTCGGTGGATGAAAGCAGGTCGTCGACTCGTTCTCCCTCGAAACCGGCCCCGACCGACTGGTCCCGCAGGTTGAACCGCGGCATGCCGTGCATGTTGATCACGCAGGCGTAGATGAATTGCCCCTGCATGTTGTCGGGTAAGTGGCGAGAAATCAGAAATTCATTGCCCACGGCCGGCCGCATGCCCTCGTTGTCAAACACCGGTGTCAACGTCTTGCGCTGGCTGACCTCTTTTCCGGCCAGCGGGCTGACCCAGTGCTGTTTGGCATTCGTTCCGTCACCAACGATGCCGTTTCCCCAGGAGTCAAACACCAAACACCAGGGGTTGCCGTAGCCTGGCGTACGATAGTGCTGGAAGCGAATCGCGTAGGGATCAAACACATATCCGCCCGCCGTATTTTTATTGCGGAACGGCCCCCAAGGCGTTTCCATCGTGGTTGACAGCGAGACACCTTCTAACATGTGCAGAAAACCGCCGTGCGACCATTCCCAAGCACCCACGGTATGATGCGTGTCGTCGGTTGCGATCCCGTCAATGATGGGTTCGACCAGATCAGCTTTGTCATCCCCGTCGGTGTCTTTTAGAAACAGGATTCGGGGTTCATCGACGACCAACACCCCGCCGTCAAAAAATTCAAATCCCGTCGGGCAAATCAGCTTGTCGTAAAACGTCTTGCAGACGTCGGCCATGCCATCGCCGTTGGTGTCCTCGAAGATCAGCAGCCGATCATTCGGCTTCGCCGCCCCCGGCTGCCACTGCGGATAGTTGGCCATACAGGAAACCCACAATCGGCCCCGGTTGTCAAAGGCGATTTGATTTGGATTGGCGAGTTCCGGAAATTCGCGCTCGGAAGCAAACAACTTCACCTCCATGCCATCGGGTACCGTCATTGTCGCGATCGACTCTTCCGGAGTCAGATAACGCAGTTCGGCCGGCTCACGCATTTTGCGAAAGTTTTCATCGCGACTGCCGAACATCGTTTCCGGCGTCACGACTTCACCGGTCGCCGAGTCGTCCGGCTGGGAGGGAACGTCCCGACCAGCTGCCAAATCCCAGATGTAGCGATCGCGGACGGCGACCATGTTGCGGATCTTGCGGTATTCGGTCGGAAAAGTCTCTGTGTCCCATGTTCGCCGGCCACCATATACGTACCAGCCGTTTAGCATCCGGTAATCCTGCAGGTGAAACCAAGCTTTATCGTTGACCCACTTTTGAACTTCTTTGAATTGCGACACATCCATGCCCAAAGGATGCTCGGATCGAAACAGCTTGCCGTCCAGCAACGATGCAACCAGCGCGTCGCCCCGTTCGTTGACGTGGACACCATTGATGGTGTAGTCATTGCCGCTGTGCTCGGCGAACGCTCGATGACTTTCGGAATAGAGGTCGATGAAAATGTGCCCGTCTGCCGCGGCCAGTTGCTTGATCGCGTCGCGGTAGGCGGCCAAATTCTGATTCTCCTCGTCACCCGACGGCTGCAACGGATTGCCGGTGGCTTCAAAAGCGATCGGGCTGATCAACACGAATGCCGGTCGATTGCCGGCAAATCTTTCGCTCATCGTCGCGATGTACGCGCGATAGTTGCCAATGAAGGCCTCGATCGCTTCGGGGGATCTGCCCGCAAACGATTCGTTAAAGCCAAAAAAACACAAAAACAGTTCCGGGCTGAATACTTGCAGCGGATCGTCGATCGTCGTGTAACTGTTGGGTCGTTGTTGATTGCCGACTTCATCTGCCGGCCAACCAAAATTACGAAACACCAGTTCCCTATCGGGAAACCGTGTGTGCAGTAGCGACTCGAAATGCCCGTACAGATTCATTCTTTCGGCCAGCGAGTTTCCCACCGCAGCGATTCGCTGACCCTTACGTAGCTGAAGCGGTATCGCGGCCGCATCAGCCTTAGCCGCGTCAGCCTTAGCCGCGGTTGGCCAGAAGTCCCACTTGGGAGTACCCGGTGGATCGGGTCGCTGCGGACTCTTGCCCAAGCCGTAATCCTCCGGTTGCATGTCCGCATTGCTCCACCAGTTAGGATCGCGGATGAATCCGTAAAAGCTGGGTTTGAAGGAATCGACAAATTCAACATCGGCCTCCGCTGGGACTTCGCGACCGGTCAAGTGATAGGCGGCGTTGACGATCAGACGGCGGAGGTCGTCGCTGAGAAAATCAACCGAGGCACCGCCGGTGGTGCAAAACGATTGGCCGCTGGCTCCGGCGGGCGAAGTGTAAGCATGCAACCAGGCAAACGGTTGCATCGGATCATTCTTCGGTCCTTCGATATTCTTGGATGTGGGATCGAGTGATTCGGTCACGGCCCCCCTGAGCAAAATCTTGTCTTCATCGGTCAGGTGAATCACCCCGTAGATATCGCTTTGCACGAAAACATCTTTGACCGAATTCAAGATTGGGTGGTCGGCATTGTCCGCTTCGATCACGCCCCGGCCACCTTGACGCTTGTGTCCGCCGTGGTGACTGACCCATTGTTCGCCCAGAATCTTTCGCCCCCATTCACCGAATCCGATCTTGCCGCCGAACTTGTCACCACCGTTGAAAGCATGCGTCGCCGTTCGTATTCCAATGACTGGCTTACCGGCATCCATGAACTTGGTGATGTGAACTGCCTGATCTTCGCTGGGACGTCGGAATCTTGTTCCGATGATCATCAAATCGGCTGAGTCGAGCGCCGCGAGTCCGCGAAGTCCTTGTTGATTGTTGGGATCGATGTACTTCCCGTCTTGCGACCAGGCAAACACGACCGTGCATTTGAAACCGTGTTTCTGGCTCAATATCTTGGCCAACATCGGCATCGATTCTTCGCTTCGATACTCTTCATCGCCGGCAACCAGCACGATGTGTTTTCCCGAGTCGACTTTGGGCTCCAACACGAGTGTGTCAGCGGCAGCGGCGCTGCCGGCCACCGCGAACAGCCAACAAGCGGTGAATCCGACAATAGATTTTGATGATCGCTTCATAGGTAAGCAGAGATCCGTAAGGTGGGAGTTGTAGAAGGAGGCCATTGTACACAAAAGCAGCCGGCATACTCCGACTGCCGGCTTGCGGTGTTCGGCTAGTTGAACGCCGCCACTGTTGGGCAAAAAACACTGTAAATAGCAGTCTGATTAGCCGCTGGGGGTTAGCCCACGGTTCGGTCGTTTTGTGCCGCGACAACCCAGTAGCTATACACGCTTGTCAGCCGTCGTGCGTTAGAGAGCGTCCGACTTAAGTGCTACAGCATTTTCAGAAATCTCGTAGGCCAGGACTTGTCCTGGCAATAAGGATCCAGGACAAGTCCTGGCCTACCGATGATCCCACATTAATGATGAAATTCTACAGATGCCGACCGTAGTGCAACGAAATCGGCAACGCCAGCATCCTGGCCAGCGGCAGCACAACAAGGACCGCGGCAAAGCACCACACCAAGGTCGCTTGGGGATACGGAATCAGCAGGTGCAAGGCAACGGCAATCAGGAAGGTAGTGATCAGGTAGCCGCCAATCATGCACACGATCACTGGGGGCGCAACCAGGCGAAGCGAGTGAAGTCGAATGCTGCAAAACAGGACCAGCAATGCCTTGGCTGCCAGCCAGACCGCGACGAGCCCAGGCAGGTAGGCCAACCAGTAGAGTGCGTTCTGTTGCGTCGACTCCCAACTGGTTTGCTGCAAGAACCAGGCGATCACGGCGACGATGGGAATCAGGTAACCAAAGGTGGCAACAACGATGATTGAAAAATTCAGCCACGGGCGGCCACATAAAGCGGGCCAGATGAACGCCACGATGCGCCCAATCACGATGATGAACGTTGCCAGTATCGTCGCCAGGGCGATTCCCGGACCCGCCGACGAAACTCCCGTCGCCTCCGCCATTTCGGCCGACCACTGATTCCAGACGACACGGTTTGACGGAAACAGACTCCAGCCTGCAAAGATGATCAGGCTTAGTGATAGCGTCAGCGTCAGAATTGCTGCGGTGGTAAATATCCGCGTCCAAGCGATCGTTGCGGTGCCCAATGGACTGGCGCCCAGATAAGGCGGAAGCACGATCGTGCCTTGGGGGTTATGATCCTGCACAGTCGCACTGGCGACAGACGCGAAGCACGTAAACAACACCATCACGAACACATAACCGACAATGCTGAACGGCATGAACAGCGTTAGTAAAACGAGTGCCGGAGCGACACCCAGAAGAAAGACGTAACGGTGTGTCTCGCGCGACTTTTGCAGGTCGTGCCAAATCAGTGCCGCTTTCGGACTGCGGTGTTGACGAACCCGGCATTCACGTGCGTTTTCTAATTTCGACGCCTTGGCCCATCCCATCTCAGGTATCAGTCCAAAACCGTTGCTGCGGGCCAGATGCACAGCCCGCACGGACATCCATACGCCCAACGCAAACATGCCGTAGATGCCCACCGTACACAGCGACTTCAGCCACGAACTTATAACAGGGCCATTTGATTCCATCTCAGTCAACATGCCAAAAATCAGCAGGTATAGCACTAGAGAGCAAACGAGAAAGGCTCCCAGACGCCACCAACCATTTGTAAACGGTCGCCAAATCAACACCATCAGCCAGATTCCGACGCTGGAACAAATGACAGCGGGCAACATCAAGTGAAGTTGCGCGGTGGTGGTCGAGCCAGCCGTCAATGCGAAGATGATCCACAGCGAACTTATCCAGATCGTCTTCAACGTGATCGGAACCAAAGCCAGCTTCCAGGCTGCGATCGGCATCCGCAATAGCCAGTGCAGGAATCCGCTTTCCCCCAACAGAAAGTCGCGATCGGAACTAAAGGAAAACAGGCCGATGCTCAACAGGCCCGCCGGCAGCATCGTCAACAACAACGCGATGATGGCGAATTCATCAGCAGTGCGGCTGCCAGGGGCAGCCAGAATGAAGGCCGAGGAAACTCCGATGGCAACCAGTGCGGCGATAATCAATAGACTGGTTCGCTGTCTTTGCAGGGCCAGACGTGCCAGTGCAATGGTTTCAGACATCGGCGGTTACCTCGCTTGATGTTCCCGGCGTATCCGCTTCCGGCTTATCCCGCTCAGATCCGGCCCGCGCAGCGAACCAACGGGACAATGAAATCTCGCGACGCTCGATCACTGCCAACTCATCCGGTATCGCCGCGTCACCGGCAGACTCAACCACGGCCGACCATTCGTCACCTGTCTGCCGCCAACCAAAAACACCCGAGTGCGTTGGCGGGCTGGACCACGCTTCGCCGGGCCGGCAAATGATTTCGCTGTAACTCGCTTCCAAATGCTCGACCGTCAACGTTTCCGCGATCCGGCCGTCACGCATCAACGCTATCGTGTCGCAAACACGATCCACTTCATCCAACAGGTGGCTGGAAAACAACACAGTGCGGCCGTCTTCATTGATCGTGCGAATGACTGCCTCCAGAATGTCGCTGCGGGCAATCGGATCCAGCCCCCGACTCGGTTCATCCAACACCAGCAACTCGGGCCGATGCGCAATCGCCACCAGCAAGCCGGCACGTGCACGCAGGCCTTTGGACAGCGAACGCAGCCGCGACGATCGGCTGAGCCCAAACATGTCACACAGTTTGTTTGCATACGCATCGTCCCAACTGGGATAGAGTGCACGTGAAAAATCCATCAGCTCGCCGACCCTGATCCAAGTCGGCAACGTGTCTTCCTCGGTCAAGTAGCCGACTCGCTTGAGATAATTCTCGGGATCAGCAATCGGGTCCTGCCCCAGCACCTCGACACTGCCATGGAGCGGCCGCAGCAGTCCCATGATGTGGCGAATCAAGGTCGTTTTGCCCGCTCCGTTGAGTCCCACCAATCCAAAGATCGATCCGGTTGGAATGATCAAATTCACGTCATCAAGTGCCACCTGGCCGCGAAAGGACCGGCTCAGATTGCGGATTTGGACGGCTGGCGAAGGCGTGGTTAAGTCGGTCATGATCGAGCCTCGCTGCGATCGAGTTGGCTGTCGCGTTTTTCAAGTTGCTCGATGAGTTCATCAAGCGGAATGCTCAGCTGCCGAGATTGAATGAGTAGTTTGTCGACATCGGGGGCAATCAATCTCCGCCGCTGAGCCGCACCGAGCCGTTTCGGCAGTTCGGCCACAAAGGTGCCCGTAGTTCGCCGTTTTTCCACCAGCTCTTCGTGCTCCAGCTCACGGTACGCCCGGGCCACCGTGTTGGGATTGACGCGCAGGCTTTCCGCTAACCCGCGAATCGTGGGCAATTCGTCGCCGGCGCGAAGTTGCCCGGAAACAATGCGAAAGCGAATCTGGTCCACGATCTGCTGATAGATCGGAGCACCGTCGGAAGAAATGTGTAGCAGCATGATTGCACCGTTGTATTAATTAAGTGATACAAGGATGCAGAACGGCTGTCAAGCATTTTTTTATTAAAAAATTTCCACAGGCTGGCCGGCCGAAATCCGGCGAGCTTTAGCAGGTTACTGATACGATTCGAGTTTCACTCCGGCGGGCAAGTATTTGACTTCGCGATCGTTGGAAACTTTGTCGCCCGGCGTACAACGACCATGGCTGACTTCCCGCTCCAGCAGTTTCAGCAACTCCGCGACTTTTTCCGGGTGTTCGCTGAGCAGGTTTTTTTGTTCGCCCGCATCATCGCCGAGATGAAAAAGTTGCAGCGGCGGCAGACCTTGCTTTTTGGCTTCGTTTTCGCGCGGTGCACTCCAACCGCCGCTACCAGCGGAGAGGCAGAGCTTCCAGGGTCCCCGGCGGATTGCGAATGAACCGCCGATGCTGTGGCTGATCAAGGTTTCGCGGCCCGATGAATCGGCGCCGCTGAACACCGGCAGCAGGCTATAGCCGTCTTCACCGCCGAGTGCCTTGCGAGGCTGTCCGGTAACCGCCTGAAGCGTCGCGTAAACATCGGTCAAACATGCCAGCGCCCGGGTGGTTCGTCCCGCTTCGACTTTTCCGGGCCAGCGAACAATCAGCGGCACACGATGCCCCCCTTCATAGATGTCTGCCTTGTGACCGCGATAACCGGCACTCGGGTCGTGGCCGTGCTCCTTCAGCAAGGGAAAGTTGCCTTCGGGTGAGCAACCGTTGTCGCTGGTAAACATGACCAGCGTGTTTTCATCGATGCCCGCATCTTTGACCGCCGCCAACAACTGACCCATATGGTGATCGACTTGCATGACAAAATCGGCGTAGGGATTCATGCCGCTGGCGTCCTTGAAGGGCGGCACAGGGACAATGGGTGTATGCGGTGCGGGCAGGGCCAGATAAAGAAAGAACGGTTTGTCGGCCTGGGCTGGCTGTGCCCGTGACTTGACATGCGAGATCGACTTGTCGAATAAATGCGGCAGAACCTCTTCGATCACAAAGTCGCTACCGATTGGGCCTTTGCGGTACCATCCGTAGCGGTCTTCTTGTTTGGTGACACCCTCTTCACGATCCGGCTGCGCGGTAATGCGTCCCGTATCGACCCAAACATACGGCGGCATATCCAGCGATCCGCAGTGACCGTAATATTGATCAAAGCCATTGATGTCGGGCCCGTTCTTGACCGGTTTCGTGAAATCGATCTTTCCATCCACCTTGTGCCAGTCCCAACCGAGGTGCCATTTGCCGATCATCGCGGTGTGGTACCCGGCAGCTTGCATCAAGTGACCTAACGTCGGTCGATCAGGGGGAATCAAATGTTCGCTGCGGCCGCTAAGCACGCCGCGGGCAAGACGACTTCGCCAGTTGTAGCGGCCGGTCAACAATCCGTAGCGAGTCGGGGTGCACACAGAACTCGGTGTATGAGCATCAAGAAAAGTCAGTCCTTCGTCGGCCATCTTCTGCAGATGCGGCGTGCGGATTTTGCAATCGGCGTTCGTCGGTGACACGTCGCCAATGCCCAGGTCATCCGCCATGACAACAATGACATTCGGATGCTCGACCGCCGGCAACGCGATGGGATTCAAGACAGCGAGCGTCAATGCCGCGCAAACCAAACCGACAAATCCAGGGGGTACGTATTTTTCAATGTGCATGGTTTTTTTGGGCTGAGGCGATAGGAAGTGGTGGCCACATGATAGCCAGCCAGGACGGGCGGGTAAAAAAAATCACGGTGAACGAATCCGCGAAACGGGCGAGAGCGTACCTTAAATCACCTACGTGTTCCACCATTCATCTCATTGCCGGAGCGGCGTCGCTTCGCTCCTTGATCCGGCCTACTCAGCTACTCAGGTTGATGATGGTCGCTGTTGCAACGAATGGTCACCGCAACATCGCTTGCATTGATTCGCTGAACCGATCCTTGGTTGCGCGGTACCAGAATTCGCTCGTGCTTCGTTCCGACTCGCCGATGGGATGACTGTGTGCCAGCCGCACAAATTCCGCAAACCACGGCCGGGTGCTGAGCCCAATGATGGCGCTCAACTCGTCGTCGTTCAGCGTCTTCACGGAAGTTAACGTCCGTGTGACCAGATCGCTGTTGGTCGCCGCCGTTAACGCTTGGAGATCGCCATGAAACGCCTCGGGATTCATCTTTCTTAACGCGCGGTCGGCAAAGATCTTGGCGGTATTCCGATTGACGTAGCAAAGTCCGTAGGCCATCAACCCATAACACAGTGGGCCCGGTTGCTGATCCGCAAGCAATTCTTGCATCACGCGGCCGGTGTGCTTGGTGCGTCCGACAACCACCAGGCATGCCTCGCGTGTCAGCTTCATCGGCCAGCCGTCATCGGCAAGAAACTCAGGAGCGTACTTCAAGACAACACGGGCTCCTAACTCCAACATCATTGTATTGAATGACCTCTTACCACGCGGCTGGTAGGGAATTGAAAAAGACTCGCTGTCTGCTTTGTCGCTGGCAATGAGCTTGCAGGCGACTGCATCAAGTCCGCTCAACAGCCCGCCGTCAACCAGTTTTTCGAACGCCGGAATCAGGTGGGAATTCGCCGGTTGCTGCTGGCCGGCAACTGTTTGCAGGATTGCCGTCGCTTGATCACGGCAAGGTTCGCTAAGGACGTAGGAGGCAAAAGAACTGATTGGCTGCGGCGGATTCAAGGCGTTCGGTTTTGCCTCGGTCTCTTTCAGAATCCTGGTCTTTTCTGCTTCATACAGGCCGGCCGCAAAGCGAAGGTTAGCAAAGCCCGCGATCTTGACCACTTGTCCGGTTTCGGTGTCAATAACGATTTGATTTTCTTTGTGTGCCAATGTCATGAGCGAACCATCCCACCGAGTCTCAAAATTCGGCTTGTAGGCAAACGGCAACCAATCGGACGGACTGATGTTCCATGAATGCTGTAAGGGCGTTTCATGGGCATCTCGATCGGAGCTGGCATTGAATGTAAACCAGTACCGGGCAAAACCCTGGTCCCCGGTTGCCGCACCCAGCCCCGTCGTGAATTCGATCTTGCCGTCAACGATCATCGGTGAAACGAGAAAGCGACGTGGGTGGTGGGAATGGTCCAGCAGCAAACGATCGGAATCGATCAATAGCGATATCACGCCACCGTTCTGCTTTGCGTCGTCATCCTGTTTCAGCTTCGCTTCCAAAAAAAACCCGGCTTGCGATTGAATCGAACGCAGTTGCCAATTCTCCAGCGATATCGAGATCTCCATGTCCTCGCCGCGCCGCCCGCTGGTGCAGATCCAGCGACTCGCAGCCAAAACACTTTCAGCGGTTTTCGATACCGGCTGATCTACCGGCGGCAGCTCGGGAATTTCCTCGAGTTCAATGGTCAGTTCGCGCGCTTTGGGATCGAAGCTGACGTTGTGTTTGCGAAAGCGCCCCGTTTCCCACAATCTTTTGGTATACAGTTGCAACTGCCGATGATTGATCAGATCGCCGACGGCGACCCCGGCGCATCGCTGGATCTGATCGCGGTCATTGATCTTGTTGCCTTCGATCGTGATGTGATCCACACGGTCATGCGGACCTTCGCTGACGATATCGACGACAAGAGAAGTCGATTTGCTGAGCGGATGGGATTCAAACGATGCGATAACGACTGCCTGTGAGTATCCCAAGTCATTCAGCGCCCGCGCCAGTTGATTCCCAACCTGTACCTCACTGTCAAAGCGAACAGGCTTTCCCTTTTCCCATACCGGGTCGTTCAGATCGGATTCTTTGCCGTCGGCGGTGACCCAATGTGTCACCGGTTCGCCGTCGACGACTAGGAACGTAGGAAAGGCGTTCGACGCGGCAGAGGGCGTTGTCAGTCGCCGCACCAGTTCCAAGTGGTCGACTTCGACCGCGCCTTGAACGCTCAAGCCGTCTTGAACAAATCGATCGCCCTCGCTGATCCGGCAGATGGCGCCTCCTTCGACGTGGGTGATATCGACTTCGACGTTGGCAAATCCGGCTCGGCGATACCCACCAACGAGGTACCGCTTGACGAGCTCACTTTGGTCACTCGGCTCGCTATAAGGATGCATGGCCAGCAAGTAGTCCGGTTCAGCAAGCAAAGCGTCGAACAATTGGTCGGTTGAAAACGTCGTGTTGCCAACCAGCTTGATCGCTTGCCCTGTTCGCGACCTATCATCCTCCGCCGCTAATCGACCAACCAGAACGCAGCCCAAGAGCAAGGATAAACAGCACCAACTCAGGCGTCGCCAAATCAACATCAAGGGATCCTCCCGAAAAAACCAGCCTCAACAGCGCGATTTTTTTAACAAAGTTTGGTCGCCAGCGAAACGCGCAACCTTTGCCAGCATCACAAGCCGCCCCAGTACGGCGACGCGTCGCAAGTTTCCGGTTGGCCTCCGTGTTTACTTCCGTTTCCTTCCGGCCGGCTTCTTGCCGGCTTTTTTGTTTGCCGTAACGGTGGTCTTATTCTTACGGCTGCTCGGTTTCTTCTTTTTCGCCGCCTTTTTCTTCTTCCACTTCTCGCGGGCCCGGTCGATCAATTTGTCTTTGCGTGGATCTTGACGCAATGCACTATTGTGAGGGTAACTTAATCGCACGGTCGGATTTGCTCCCGCATCCAAGAGCGTTTTGACGGCTTCAGCGGAACCGCAAAAGATGGCCCGCATCAGCGGCGTTTCACTGTCCGCTCCGCTGCGACGTTCCCAGTCCGCGTCGCGCTTGAGCATCACCTCAATACACTTTGCATTGCTAGCCGTTTGCCAGAACAATGAATGGCCTTCTTTGTCCAAGATTTCCGGATTCAGGCCGGCATTCAACAAAGCGCGCAGCAACGTCGCGTTGCAAACATTGATAAACGGCCACTGGCCATCCTCGATTCCGCTCAAATCACCGCCGATGGCGGCGATCTCCTGCTTGATCTCTTTAATCTTGGCTGACGTGTGATCATGCTGCATCAACTTGATCAGTCGCCTATAGCTGACTTTCCCCGATGCCGGCTGCTGCGGTTCGCCTTCGTCTTGTTCCTCATCGTCAAAGAAAGTCGCGATTCGGGTCAGGAACTCGTCGAACGATCCTGCGACGAGATATTTGTCCGATTCCACAAATTTCTCATCGTGCTCGCTGGTATCAATTTCGTGGTTCCACCAGTACACACAACCGAACGTTTTTGGCTGCAACGATAACGTGAAGATGTCGCCGCTGCCGGCAACCGGCAAATGTCCCTCGGGCAGCACGGGCCCGTGCAGCTTGATCCGAAATTGCAAGTCAAACGGAAACGACTTACTGCCGAACAAACCGTAAATCTCATCGACACCAACGTTGTCGATCATTGGCGCACCCTCGATGCGAATGTAGCGAGGGTTCGGTTGTCCGCCGCCGACGTTCCTCAAAAAGTCTCGATACTCTTGCGGCAGCGGTCCGACTTGTTTTTCAAACGTGCTGACGGCTTGCCGGGTCGCCGCTTTTTTGCCAGCCGGCCGAGCGATCTCGAGCCGGCCCGGGTCGATTTCGATGTAACCTTCGCGCAGTTTCTTGGCAATCAGCTTTTCGGTATCTGCTGCCGCCGCCTTTGGCGAGGCAAATTGCTTTTGCGACTCGCGCAAAGAACCGCCAAGCCGGCCAAAACGCACCGTTTGAGTGCGTCCCTTTTGTTCCACCTGCCAACCTTTTCGGGAACGTCCGTCATCAAAAAATAAACGCCGGGTCGTTGCCATCAAGCACCGGGGGAACGAGTTGGTGTTGTTTGCAATTGGAGCACAAAAGGTAGCCGCCGGGTCGGCGTGAGGAAAGGCGCCGCCGCGGCGGTTTCAAAGGACGTGGAGTTTCAAATCTCCAAGTCGGCACTTGGTCCGGCAACGACTTACATCAATTCAGCGTCAGTGCCTTCTTCGCGGGACCTTAGAAACCACTCCGGGTTAGCATGCCGGCGACGATGAGCGGAACTTGGATGCCGGCTTGCCGCCATGGCCTCGGCGACTTCCCCCGATGTATCGCTGGAATGGTCGTTAAAAGTGCTTATTTGCAACTGCAGAGTGGCATCTCAGAAAAGATGACTCAAAATACCTAAGAAACCAAGCCGAGGCGGTTCTTTCCACGTAGAGCATGAATTCGTCGTGATTCAGGACTGCCAGGCGCAGCAACAGAGTTAATGTTGAAATCCACTCCGCGAGTCAACCAGTCCGGTGACCAGGATTTAACTGAGCTGACTGTACGGACTTTGTTTGATGCCGAGGAGACGCCCCTGCTGCGCTATGCGTTTTCACTGGTCGGACGCCGTGCGGTTGCCGAGGAGATCGTGCAAGAAGTTTTTCTGCAGCTTTACATTCACTGGGACGAGATCGATTATCCGAGGGCCTGGTTGTTCCAGAGTGTACGCAACCGTGTTTACAACCACATTCGCGATCATCGACGAGAGATTCTCAGCAGTGACGATGGGGCAACGCAAGCTTCCAACGCTGACCAGGAATCACCCGAAGCCTTGCTCTTGCGGATAGAGGCCACCGCTGCGGTGCGTCAGATACTGGAGGAGCTTGACGAGACCGATCGACAACTCGTGAAGTTGAAGTACTTCGAAGGCCTCAAGTATCGCGACATCAGTGTCCAGACAGGTCTCAGTATCGGAAACGTCGGCTACCGTCTGCACCACATTTTGAAAGCGCTGGCCGGCAAACTGCGTCCACTTGGAATAGACGAAATCTCATGAACGAAGAACCACACTCTTCCTCAATCGATCCGGATCTGGAAGCACGCATCGTTGCGCTCGTGCTGGGCGAAGCGTCCGACTTTGAACGCGATGAATTGCATCGGCTGATCAAGGAACGGCCGGAGCTGGGCACATTCATGGCAGAGATCCAAAGCGTGCATGGATTGCTGCAGGATGTTGGGGCCGGTGAATCGAATCCCGCGGATGATGACTGGAAACTGTCCGCCGGAAAACGTCAGGCCGTGCTGGGCGCGATCAGCGGACAAGCGTCGGAGCCAGCAGAGATACAACTTGCCGTCAAGTCAGCGGATCAGGGCAGTCCAATGCGGTTTGTTGCAACCATTGCCAAGATCGCTGCCGTGTTCCTTGTCGTGGCCTTCTTTGTGACCATGAGCGTTCCATCATTGCGCACTGCGCGGATGAGCTCTCCTGAAAACCGCGATTATGATTCGAGAGCCGGGATAGACCACGATGCTCCCGCTGCCGGAGTCTTCATGGCGGATGGTGAAGTCACGACGGATGAGGGAATTAACGGTAGAGCGCATTGGTGGAGCGAAGGAGCTGCGGTCCCAGCAGAAGCAATGCGCGCGGAAACAGCGGCACCAGCGGAAGCTGATTTCGAGAACGAATCGAAGTCATCGCTTTGGTCCATCCGAGAAAGCCTTGGTACTGAGGCGCCGTCAACCGAGCCCAGCTATTATTTGCAGGATGACGTGCAATACTTTCCAGCACGACCAGGTTTTCGCGAATCACACGGCGCAAGCGGATTTGAATCAGCCATGCCGGATGCTAGTCGTCGGCATCGTGGGACAGTGAGCTCCGAGGTCGATGGATCGCAGCCTTCATTGCCGACCCCCGATGATCTTGTGCTTCCCTATGTCACAGGAAGCGACCGCGCTGCGTCTGCCGAGTTTTCCCAGACATATCGTTCGTTAGATGGCGGAATGCCTGACAAGAAACCGGATGCTGGAAAGAACCAGAATGCAAATCAGGTTGGGCAGGGAAAGGTTGTCTTTGACGCGCAGCCGAAGCGTCCTCCCGCAATGCCAAAATCTGGTGCGAAAAAATCCGGTCAAGGGCAAGCGTCATTTGGAGACGGTGCAGAGCTCGGATTCTCGGGAGATGGAGATTCCCCTTCGGATGATGTTGTACGTGACGGTTCGTCTGACGAAGACGAATTGGCCGGCGAGCTGATGGACCGCATCGTGACGACCGACGCGCCTGCGACCGATGCAGAACCGAGATCAGCGGAAACTTTTGAAAAGCAATTGGGTGGTTCGCTCAAAGGTGACGGATATTCGAAGGAGTCCCGGTTTTCGAGACAGCCCCAAATCGTAGCCGGCATCAGTGGAGGGGAAGCCGAGGAACCGTCCTTTGAAGCGAAACCGGAAATGCCGGCGATCTCAGGGTCAGCAAACGGTGGGTTCTTTTATGCAGAGGATCCCCAGAGAGCTGCCGAAAGCCTTGAGGATAAAAGTGAAGGCGTTTTGGATGGTCTGGCCAACACGATTGCCGCTGGTGTGTCGATCGACGATGACCGCACTCTCGAAGGCGAGTC
>JBFJVZ010000097.1:0-19512 GCA_041623895.1 Pirellulaceae bacterium
ACCGCCGCGACCGGGTGATCGGCCACGTTCATCCGCTCAGTCAGTGCGGCCACATCCGCTGCAACAAGTAACCTCACGCCGCGTATATGAAAGGAGAAGCTGCCAACTCCACAATTTATCGCCTACCGCGATCGCGTCTTAAACGCGAACACCAGCGCCTCGATTGGATTGACGATTACGAATCCATGACGGTCGACGTTGATTTCTGCAACTGGCTGGCAGAACGTTACAACGCACCGCCTCCGAAAACGAATGAGATCGTTGCAAAGGATCGCGATGCAAGCATCTGCCTGTATCGTTGGAACATGTCATTCGCTCGCGCTATGAGCGGTGAGGACCCCGACGTCTTTGACGGAATGATTGGCGGAGATTCCGCCACGGAACCCGTGGCCTGTTTCGAGACATGGATGTCACAGCGGCAAGCTTGCCATCTTTGGGAATTTTTGCGGTCATCCATCCGCGACGATAATGTGGTCGTCGAGTTTGAGATGGAGACGTGACACGCGGACGAACAAATCGGTCAACCGGAGTTGGCTCGCGTTTCGGTTTTCAACGTCTTTTCCTTCGTTTATAATTCTTGGTGTGTCAATGTCGAGTACGTTGGCCCGCCAACCCGGTCGAACGTTCGCCGACTCACTTGGAGGGAAACGCATAGCGAAAGCACAGCCTTTGAAATGGTTTGATCAGTCACGCGATGACATCCAGACCGACAACTACTTCGGCGAGTACATCTACGCGCCTACGCCGAATCAGTGGTGTAACAGCTGGACCATCGGATCTCGATTGAACATTCGTGTGTTTGGCGAGGGGCGCGACCCGACTGCGGATCAGCGAGCGACGATGCAATTTATCCTCGCCAGCATAGATCATCTTGAAGCACGTGGTCTCGAATCCATCCCGGAACCGCCCGCTATCAAACGCAAACAATCGTCGTTCGATCGATCAGCGGTATCACTTGCAGAAATCTGGCTTGCTGCTGAACCACACCAATTCACGCTTGCGTTCAATAGTCCGACGGGGGACGATATCGACACGTGGCCCATTGTGGAATTTCAGAGCAACAATGTGACAGACGCATGGTGGGCTCCTTGATCCGCACAAAGCGGCGAACCATGCGATCGCTTTACGTTACCCGACTGAAGTATGACATTCCGCATCCACCTTTCCTCTCGCGGTCATGTCAACTCGAAATTCAACCGTGCCGAATCGCCCCACCAGTGGCTCACGAACGAACCGGAAATAGTCGCCGAAACACAGACACTCGAGGACGCAGAGATGATTGCGTACTCGCACCTGGGCAGAAATCCATTCGACACCGCATACATTTCGTCGGAAGATGGTCGTTTGCATCGGACGCTGCGTTGCGATCCAGCCGACGATCAGCGGTCGCGCTTCGCACGGCGATTCGAGCTTTTATTTGGGTTCGCGATGCTTTGCATGATTGCTTTCACGTGCTCGGCGATATTTGGTTCGCCCCTCACCTGCTTTGCCGTATTTGCTTTCTCTGCTTCCCTGTTTCTGTTCCTTGCGGTGATGACAAAGATTCAAAATGTGACTGAAAGTATGGTTGTAGGCGTCATTATTGAATTGGTTGCATTGGTCTCTGCGTACCGAATTTGATATCTTTGACGCATGGTGAAAAAGCGGGTAACCATCGCGATCGGGACAGGGGCCCGGATTGCTCCGGGGCGCCTCCCTTACCACCGTGTACATGCGGGTCCGCATACGGCGGTTGAGGACGAGTTTTAACTCGTCGCGTTGCCGCGATGACTCAAGCCATTGGACCGCCGCCAGCGCCAGGTCGAGTGTCACGATACGGTGAAAGGATTCAACGTGAGCTGACGAAAGTACGTACTTGCTCGTTCCCTTCGCCGGCCACATGGGTCGCCTACTATCCCCTCTGCTGACTTCCCGTTGGCACCGAGTAACTTTCGCATGCACGGCCCCGCCTTTCGGGCAAGCCCTACTCACGGGTACGCCGACCGGATCTCCCCAGGATAAGAACGTGATCTGTCCCCGCCCAAGCTCCACATCTACCTCCGCTCACTCTGCCGGTTCGGTTTCCCAGTCAGCAGCCTGCTCACCTGGAGTCGTCG
Source organism: Pirellulaceae bacterium (assembly GCA_041623895.1). Taxonomy (GTDB): domain Bacteria; phylum Planctomycetota; class Planctomycetia; order Pirellulales; family Pirellulaceae; genus JBFJVZ01. The sequence goes on from JBFJVZ010000097.1 coordinate 2,097, forward strand.
GCTCTGCTGAGGACGACCGGATACCCGTTCCCACCTTGGTCAGCACGAGTTCTCGCTGAAGGCGGTCGAATCGTCTCCGCTTCCCACGGCAACACGGTTTCCCACACCGATCGGCGGTTGTAGGTGACGATCGCACCTCGCAGTTGGCACGATTATTCTCGACGGCGACCGGTCTCCTCCGGTAGACTACGACGAACAACGACATGCACAGGCTGATCGCCAGGGCACGTTGCCCCATGGAAAGTCGTGGGGCGATCCCCGTGATGTCCAACGTTCTGTCTGACAAGCGTCTTCGTTCATTACATGCAGGTTCCTATGGCTATTCGCTTGACTCTATTGATCGCGGTCGCCTTTATCTTCGGATGCAGCGGCCCGACGTTTACTAATCTGGGGAACGGCGTTGGTGTTCCGACTGAATCCATCGACAGCTATGCCAAAGGCAACGGAATTTCGCGCGACGAAGCGAAACAAAGAGTGCTTGAAGAATCGAACCAGAAACGGCAGGCAGAAGACGTGAAGTGAAACTGCGCCGATACTGGGCGTTTTAATCGAAGTTTTCGGGACCAGATCACACACAGACTGACGTCAATGATACACGCGATTGCCGTAACCGTCGGCATGCTTCGATGAGTATGTCGGGCGTCCACTCGTTAATTTCGCGTTACGCTACGATTCAGACAGAACAAACCGTTGCACACGGAAGCCGCCGACAGCGTTTTCGAGTGGAACATCAACCGCGGCGGCCCGATTATGCCAGGCGTTTTTCTGGCGTGAAGAAATCGTACTCGTACTCAGGCGCCGCCGGTACTCGTACTCGTACTCGAATGGGGCACTGATGACCGAACCAACCTTCGACCACGATCGACTCGACGTATACCGACTATCGATCGACGATGTCGCTGCATCTTTCACCATCGCCAAGAATCTGAACGGACTTCATCGTCATGCCCGGGACCAATGGCTCCGCGGGGCTCAATCGATTCCGCTGAACATTGCCGAGGGTAACGGCAAACGCAGCCTCAAGGACCGCAATCGATTTTCTGGACATCGCTCGTGGATCGGCACTGGAATGTGCTTCGATTCAGGATGTTCTTGCTGCGACCGATGGCATCGACAATGAATCGCAAGACGTACTCAAACGGATCGTCTCAATGTAGTTGGGCTAGCGGGTAAAGAGCAAGCGCGAAGAACGTTCGCGCGCGGAGCGAACGGCGACTTTCACTGCGGTTGCGCTTTGGCCAAGGCTGCTTTGCGGGCCGCTTCGAATTCGTCGCCCGGATTCCAGTTCGGCATTTCCGGCTGCTGGGCGATCTTGCGGCCGACGTGGTACAGCAAGCGGATATCTTCCAGCGTTCCCGATAAATCCCAGTCCTCACGGTACTCATCACTCGGCTGGTGATAAATCTTCTCGACCCATTCGTCCAACTTCTGCTTGCCCCAACCGGCGGGTTTGCCAATCGCATGAATCCCGGAATGCAAGTACACCGCCGGCACGCCGATCTTTGCCAAATTGAATTGATCGCTGCGATAGAAATAACCTCGATCAGGGAATTGATCCGGCGTGACGATACGATCTTGCTTTTTGGCCACCGCAGCAACGATGTCATCCAGGCCGGATTTGCCATATCCGATCATGTTCACATCATGCGTCCGGCCAATGATGTTAGTGCCGTCAATGTTGATGACAGCAGCCATCTTCGCCGGTGAAATGGGGGGATGCATGGAGAAATGCTCGGAACCCAACAATCCTTGTTCCTCGGCGCCGACCGCTGCAAACAGAATCGATCGAGCTGGTGGTTGCGGTAAGCTTGCATAGGCCTTGATCAGCGCCAGTAATGCAGCGGTTCCCGAAGCATTGTCAAGCGCCCCGTTATAAATGTTGTCGCCTGTTTCATCTCGCTCGACGCCGATACCGAGATGATCGTGGTGTGCCATGTAGATCAGGTATTCGTCACTGAGCGTGGGATCGCTGCCTGTCAGTTTACCCAGCACGTTGCCGGTATCGATCTCGCGAACGTCTGCGGTCAATTTGATTGAGAAAGAAATGTCAAGCGGAACCGGACGAAAGTCGCGCGACTCGGCAGCCTGACGTAATTCATCCAAATCGTGATCGCTAAGTGAGACAACTTTTCGCGCCGCATCTTCGGTGGCCCAAGCCTTGAGTTCCATCCTTGGCCCCTCGCCGCCTCGAAGTTCAAACTCTTCGCCACTCCATGATGTCTGTACGACTTGCCAGGGGTATCCGGCCGAAGGAGTCGTGTGGATGATAATCGCGCCGATGGCACCTTTGCGCGCCGCTATTTCGTACTTGTAATCCCAGCGTCCGTAATACAACCGCCGCTTGCCCGCGAATAACTCGGGATCGCTTGATGGATCGTTGTTCATCATTAGCAGGACTTTGCCACGTAGATCAACGTCTTTGTAATCATTCCACTCATACTCGGGCGCTTCGATTCCATAACCAACGAAGACCAGCTCGGCATTAGCAATTTCGGCACTGGCAACGGGGCTGCCAATCGATGACATGAATTCCTCAACGGACTTAAGCGTTACCGACTCGCCACTGCGACGGAACGACAGCGAGGGTGGTGCATGAGTACGCGCGCCGATCAGCGGTACTGCTTGCCGCCAGCTACCGTCTGCGGCGGCGGGCTTGAGCCCGAGCAGCTGGAATTGCGTGGCCAGATAAAGCTGTGTCAGTTCATCGCCTCGAGATCCCGGCCCGCGACCTTCCAGCAGGTCATCGGCAAGAAAGCGCAGGTGACCGCGAATCGTCGCCTCGTCGATGACCGCAGCTTCGCTAAGTTCCGCGGACGAAAAGGAATCCTGGGCCGGGGAAGGCAGGGCACTGAAGACACAGAGTGTGATCAAAGAGAAAAAACGTTTCATCGCGTCAATCCAAGTACCAGAGCGAGCAGTGATGTGACGCGTATTGTATAGCAGTCCACGTAGGCTCGGCATCCTGCCCTGCCAAACAACCGATGCTCGATATCCCACGGGAAGCCTGGGCTACACGGAGACGTTACATCTTTCGCAGCGGCTTGAGTGCTTTTCGAGCTGCTTCGCGGCCCGCTGCGATCAACTTTTCCGGATGATCAAAATCAAACCAGGAGATTTCGCCCACGTTGGGTCGGACGATGACGTCGGCCTCCTTCGATACATGACGACGCATGAGGCGTTCGCCGATATCTTCCATTCGCATCAGGACCTCAAACGCGGTCTTGCATTGAGTAATCGCGGTGTGTTCCTGTCCCACATCCACCGCGATCGTTAAATCGCTCGCGTACGACCTTGCTATCGTTACCGGGATCGAATTCACTGTGCCGATGTCACACAGTAACATGCCGTCCCACTCGATCGGGGGAAAAAAACCGGCGATCGAGGTGGAGGCTCGGACGGCTCGGCGTAACGATCCTTTTTCCAGCACGATGCGATGGCCGCTGAGCAGATCCACTGCAACAATACTGAGCCGCGTAGGCAGTTCGGTCAGATCGATATCCGGCAAAAGATAGTCGATTGCTTCATTCAAAACATTGTCGGACATCAATGATGGTCCATTGGTCGCGCGAGCAAAGGTTCGATGCGTGTTGATTGCTTTTTTCAAACGCTCGTACCAGGCAAAGTAGCCCTCCCACGTTTCCTCAGTCTTGGGGGGAGCAGCCCCAAACACTTTGGCACACCGTTGTTTAAAGATCGGCGAGTGCAGAAGTTCAATCGCTTTGGCCTGCACGCGTTGGATGTCTGGCTCAACGGCGCACATGGCACCCACCAGACTTCCCATGCTGACACCCACGATTTGCTCGGTTTGAACTCCTGACTCGCCGATAATTTGCATGACCCCCAAGTGCGCGATTCCCCGCGCGCCGCCACCACCAAGCGCAACGACAGCCCGTCGCCTGGTTTTTGTTTTCACAGGCAGCCGCGACTTGCGAATTTTGAAAAGGTCAATCAGTTTCATTCATTGCCTCAATGCAGCCGAAGTGGAAGTCAGCAGACATCTGAACTCTCTGTGCGGAATGTCTGCAAATTCCAGTTGCTAAATCTTTTAATTCTTTTCCCTGTAAGGCATCAAAATGTCCCCCGGGATAATGTCGCTTAACTCCGACCAGCCTTCGTCGGCGACCTTGGCGCCGAGTGCGGTGATTTGCCTGAAGTCAGCGTCGGACGCCGCATCGCCGGTGATCCGCCGTCGCAGTTCTCGGCACACCGTGTCAGCCGCCGCACGTGTCGTCTCGCAATCACAATTGGCCGCATACAGACTGGTCACCAAGATCACGACGGCGTCCTGCAGCGTTGATGAGAGTGCCGACATGCGGCACTGACGATCTGCAAGTTTCAATTGGAACTTGCGCATTGTGCCACTGATCTTGAAACCGGATTTCGACAACAGTCGTTGTGCGAATCGTGTATGACCGGCCAAATCATCGCTGAGGCAATCAAACTTGCTCCACTTGGAACCTGCCAGACTTCGCTTGGCGTACCAAGTTGCGTACGCCATTGCTGGACCACGAAGTGCCCAAACATGTGCGGGGTTGGCCAAATTCGGTTGCTTGATTCCTCTTTCATGAAGAAGACGCCCGATCGGTTCGAAGTAAATCTTGCCGTGATGTTTCACCAACGACTTGAAGAACGCCATGCCCAGCATTTCGCCTTCGCCTTCGTAGATGCAAGGCGCCAGAAACTCGTGCACATTGTCGCCGAACAAGTGGCCATGCAAGAACGATCGGCCGCCGTGAGTCTTCATGAAGAGTTCGATAGCGGCTTCTTTTTGCGCTTCGCTGCCAAAGATCTTGGCAATGATGCATTCCATTTCACCGCGATAGCCTTGATCCAAAAGGCCGGCACACCACTGCGTCATCGCATCACAGGCAACGATCAAGCCGGCCAGTCGCCCAATCCGGCGGCGCACCAACTCTCGTTTTTCGATCGCCTGCCCGTAGGTCTCACGGTACTGAGCCCAGGGAAGCATTTCGGCGAGCATCCAGCGCATCGCTCCGGCGGCGTTGGCACACAGGGAAACGCGTCCAAGATTCAATCCGTGGTAGGCAATCGTCAGTCCGTCACCCTGCGCGGGCCGCAGCAAATTGGCCGCCGGGACACGGAAATCTTTGAAGATCAGGCCGTTGTTATGGGTCCGCCGCAAGGCGTAAAGCCCGTAACGATTCAGATAAAACGATTCATTTTCTTCGTCCGGAAGATCCACAATCAGCACAGACGGCACATCATCGATCTTGCAGACCAGGCCGATCGTGCGGCCAGGCAAGGCATTGGTGATGAACAGTTTTTCGCCGTTCACAACGTACTCATCACCGTCCAAAACAGCTGTCGTTTTCAGAGCCGTCAAATCACTGCCCGCCCCCGGTTCGGTCAAGGCGAACGCCGACAACCGGCGGCCGTCGGCAAGCTTCGGTAAAAATCGTTCCTTCTGTTGCTGCGATCCGAAAGCGCGGACAGGATCGACCGCGCCGATGCAGCCGTGCACCGAAGCCAAGCCGGCCACCGTCGGATCGATCGTTGCCATCTTGGTGATCATCTGCGAGAACTCGCGCATGGAAGCACCGGAACCGCCGAATTCGGTTCCCACCAGCAAGCCCCAGTACCCGGCTTTACCGAGATCGCCCAATACTTCATCAGAAATCTTGCCGTTCTCGTCGATCAACGTTCCCTGATCGCGGTGGTTGCGGACGATGTCCAGCGAGCGGTCGACAACTTCCGTGACCGCAGCGGAGGGTGTTGGTCTTTCACAGTGAAAGAGTTCCGTCGGCACGCTCGAATCCCAAACCGCGCGGTGGATCGGGCTATTGACGGTCTTGTACTGCGCGGCGAACAAAGACTCGACCTGGTCATCGGCGGTATCGACGACGCCGGTCCGCTTCGCCTCATCGGCCGAGGCGCCTCCCAGCCGCAAAGCAACCTCGGCAAACGATTCACCGACTTGTTCGCCCGGTTTCGCTGGCCCAGCGTTGGCTGATGCGGGGGTCGACTTGGCAGCATCGGTTGATGTTGATTCGCTCACAGGCGTATGATTGACATCGGCGTTTGGCATATCAGTATCAAGACTCATGACGAGACTCCTTGGTGGGAAAATTTATCGTATGGCCCGGCACTCAAGCGGGGCCGTTTGTATTGGTGCCTATTGATTAACGGTGCTGTCCTCATTTTCGATGGTCGGCCGCTGGCCGAAGAATGTTGCCTCCGCTTCCGCCATCTGAATCAACTTTTCTGGCGGCGAGAAACGTGGCCCGCACATCGCACTTAATCGCTTTGCATTGGACAACACTCGATGCGCGCCGATTTGATCGACCACGTGCAACGGTCCACCGCGGTGCGGGGCAAAACCGGTGCCCAGCACCATCGCCAGGTCGATGGCCCAAGGTTGGTCGACGACGTGCTCTTCCAAGCAGCGAATCGACTCAGCCAACATCGGATAAACCAATCGCCGTTGGATCAACGTCAAACCATCCTCCGGGAATTCGTCAGCATTGTGCGGCGAAGATGCCGACGAGCCCACCGGGAGCGGTTTTCCTTTCTTGCCTTTGGAGTACTCGTAGAAACCAGCGCCGCTTTTCTTGCCCAAGCGGCCCTGTTCGACCATTTTGGCTAATGATTCTGCGACCGGCTCCACGCCTTTGAGCACACTGCTTAGCGAGGAAGCGACGTGATGGGCCACATCGATGCCAACTTGATCCAGCAACTCCAGTGGTCCCATCGGCATGCCAAAGCGTCGAAGTTCCTTGTCCACTTTCGCGATCTCGAATCCTTCGCGAACCATCAAGACTGCTTCGCCCAAGTACGGGAACAGCACGCGATTGACCAGGAAGCCCGGCGAATCGGCGGTCACGATCGGCGTTTTTCCCAAGGCCCGTACGAACGCCACCAGCCTGGCAATGGTTTCGTCGCTGGTTTCTTTGCCACGCACGACCTCCACCAACTCCATTCGATGAACGGGGTTGAAAAAGTGAAGCCCGCCAAAGTTTCCTTGACGCGTTGTCGCTTCGGCCATGGCGTCGACGGAAAGCGACGATGTGTTTGTCGCCAGAATTGCACCGGCCTTGACTTGCGCATCAAGTCCCTTGAAAAGTTCTTGTTTGATGTCCAGCCGCTCGACGATCGCTTCGACGATCAAATCCGCATCCAGCAGCGGACCTTCGTCGCAGGTCACGATGATGCCATCGATAACGCTGCGTCGTTTTTCCTCCGTCCAGTCTTTGCGTTTGGCCAGCTTGCTGATCAATTCTTCGATTCGCTTGCGTCCAGCGGCGCAAGCATCCGCGTTGATTTCCTTGACCACCACGTCGAAACCGCGGACGGCGGCCAATTGGGCGATTCCGGCCCCCATCTGTCCACCACCAACAACGCCTACTTTCTGTATCGGCGCTTCGTGTGCGGCGTGCAGCTGACCCGGTGACCAGGTCTTCAGGCTTCTTGCCGATTCGCGAGCGAAGAAAAGATTCAGCAGGTTGCGGCAGGTCATCGTTGGCAACAGCTTGACAAACTCTTGCCGCTCGCAAGCAAATCCGTCGACGCCGCGCTGGTACCCGTGGGCGATCGCCTTCACGGCTGCCTCCAGTGCCGGATACTGCTTCGACTTGGAAGCAATCTGTTTTTGCGTTGCACTGAAAATCAACTTGCGGCCAAACCTGGTGCCTTCCAAGATACGTTTTGCCAGGCTACGTCGCTTCTGAGGTGGCGTGATGTAACCGTTGGAACGCACCCGGTGGATGAAAGCATCAACTTCTTCTTCCCAGTCCTCGGGAGCAATCGCCCGGTCGATCAATCCCATCTTCACGGCATCGCGGGCACCGACATGATTGCCTTGCAGAATCATGCTCAGGGCATTCGTCAGGCCGACTAACTTTGGCAAACGTTGTGTGCCGCCCCAACCTGGAATCAAACCCAGTTTGATTTCGGGCAATCCGATATTTGTCGAACTGTTGTCGCGGGCAATACGGTACTTGCAGGCCAACGCCAGTTCCAATCCGCCGCCTAAACAAGGTCCATGAATTACGGCGATTGTTGGAATCGTCAGCCAGGCAATTCGCTGAAACAACAGCTGCCCCTCTTCGATTATCCGCAGTGCTTGATCGGCGGTATCGATCTGGGCGATGGCATTGACATCGGCACCGGCCAGAAACCCGCTTTCCTTGCCGCTTTCGATGACGGCAATCTTGGCGAACTTGCTTTCTTCCAGCTCGCTAACGATGTGTTCCAACTCGGCCATTACGGATCGGTTCAACACGTTCAGCGGCCGGCCGGGAACGTCCAACGAGATGCGGACAATGCCGCCATCGTCGATGGTGACGGTAAAGTTTTCGTATTCTTTCTGGTTCATCTTCATGACTCCTGTTCTGTTTCCACGGCCACTGCAAAGCCTTGCCCGCCGCCAACACATAACGTCGCCAAGCCGCGACGACCGCCGGTAGCACGCAACGCGCGCAACAAAGTCAAAATCAAACGGGTCCCCGTCGTGCCAACAGGATGTCCCAGCGCTATCGCGCCTCCATGAACATTCAGCCGATCAGCCGGGAATTCACCCAGCGCAGCTGACAGCCCAAGTTCTGTTTCGCCGAAATCCTTGGACTCGGCGGCTCGCTGGCAGGCGATCACCTGCGCCGCAAACGCCTCATTGATCTCGATCAAATCAAAATCACTCAACTTCATACCCGACTGTTTCAGCAATTTGCTGGTGGCGTAAACAGGCCCCAGTCCCATTCTTCGCGGGTCGCAGCCGGCGATGGCGTAATGAGTGATGAAACCCAGCGGCGGTTTTTCAAAGCGTGCTAAGTCATCCTTTCCGGTCAGCACCACTGCGGCACTGCCGTCGGTGATCGGGCAACTATTGCCGGCTGTCACCGTTCCGGAAGCATCGAAAATTGGCCGCAACTTGGCCAACTGCTGCATCGACTGACCGGTGCGGGGACCGTTGTCCTTGTCGATGGTCTTGCCATCGGCTTCGATCGCGGCGATCTCTCCGGACAAGAAACAAGTTTCCTGCGCGGCCAACGCCTTTTGGTGACTGGCGAGTGCGAAGGCGTCTTGGTCTTCACGCGAGATGGAGAACTCTTTGGCTAGTATCTCAGCGGTCTGGCCCATGTTCAATCCGCAGGTCGGGTCGGTCAGTCCCAGTTCCAGCCCGATCACCGGCTTGAAATGTTTTGGCCGGAACGAGGCGAGCACCTTCAGGCGCTGTGACATCGTTTTAGATCTTGCCAGCTTCATCCAAAGCTTCGCCGCACTGGACCGGAACAGCAGCGGCACATTCGACATCGATTCGGTTCCGCCGGCGATCACCAAAGTTGCGCGGTCCTGCTCGATCGCATGCCAGCCATTGATTACCGATTCCATTCCCGAGGCACAATTCCGGTTCACGGTGTGAGCAATTCGATCGTTGGGGATGCCGGCGTTCAAAGCGATCACGCGAGCCAGGTTTGCCGCATCGGGTTGCCCTGAAACGTTCCCCATGACGACTTCGTCGATGTCCGCTGGTGTTAAACCGCAGCGACGCAATGCGTCGACAACCGCGTGCTGGCCAAGCTGAACAGCGGACATGCTTTTCAGGTCAGTGAAGGCTTTTGCCAGCGGTGTTCTTGCACCGGCAACAACCGCGATAGGTCTCATCGTTTCCATTACTTTGACTCCTGTTTTTGTTCAGTACCGCCCGCGCCATTGGTTGACTCACGTAAATGACGCCGAATGACCTTGCCCAGAAAGTTGCGAGGCAGATCGCCGTGACATTGTTCAAAGATCACGGGCTGCTTGTGCTTGGAGAGATGCTCGCGGCAGTGCTCTCGCAATCGATCCTCGTCCCATACCTTTCCAGATTTTAAAACGATAAATGCTTTGACAATTTCTCCGCGGCGCTCATCCGGTTCTGCGACCACGGCGGCATCCTTAACGTCTTCCGCCTCGCGTAAGGTGGCTTCCACTTCGCTGGGATAAACGTTGAATCCCGAGGTGATAATCAAGTCTTTCTTGCGGCCAACGATGCTGTAGTAGCCATCCGCATGCCGCACCGCCAAATCACCGGTGTGCAGCCAACCGTCACGAATGGTGACTTTGGTCGCGGCAGGGTCTTTCCAATAGCCCAGCATCACCTGCGGACCTCGAATCGCCAACTCGCCGACTTCTCCTTGCGGCAGCATTTGAGTGCCCGTTTCACTGTCGAGAATTCGGCATTCTGTTTCTGGCAGTGGCAATCCGATTACGCCGTATCGAGGTTCGGCGAACAAGTCGCCAACGTGGGTCACCGGTGAAGCTTCGGACAATCCAAAACCCTCCACGACCAAGGCCCCGCTGTGCTCTGCAAATTCGCGGCCCACCGATTCCTCCAATGAGGCGCCGCCGGAGATTACCCAGCGCAGCGAACTCATGTCGATCGGATGTGAACGCAAACGTGCATTCATGGCAACCAACATCGCGGGAACAGCGTGAAAAACTGTCGGATGCTCCTTCTCGATCAGGCGAATGACTTGTCGAGTATTGAAACGATGATGCAGCACCAGTGTCGCGCCCATCATGGCACCACCCAAAACCGTCGCCGAAACACCGTAACTGTGAAAGAACGGCAGCACACCCATCATCGTCTCGCGACCAAACGTCTTGTCGGTCCACATGTACTGCTGCCACGCATTGGCGACCATGTTTTGATGGCTGAGCGTAACGGCCTTGGGAGTGCCGGTTGTGCCGCCGGTGGGCAAGATATACGCGGGGTCGGTGGCCGGCTTGATCGAGATCGGCTGCCAACGCGATTCGGTGGCGCGCATTTCCCTCCAGAACCATCCACTTTGATCATTCGAGGGCATCGTCCAGTGCCCCGTGCGGCGGACCCGCATCCAGAAATATCCAAGTTGCTTGTGGGCGGGAAGGTGTTCTCGAATCGACACCAACAGTGTCTTTTCCAGCCGGCAAGCTTCGCTCTCAAGCAAGTGCGAGAGCAGATCGAGACAAATCACGTAGCGGCAATCTGTTTGCTGAAGCAGCTTTTGGACTTCCTCTTCCACCATCAACGGGCTGATCGCAACGGCAACTCCACCGGCCCGCCAGATTCCGTTGGCAGCAATAATGAACTCCGGAACATTCGGCAACAGGATGCCTACTCGATCACCGGGCTTGACCCCCAAACGCTGAAGCATCGCCGCACATTGGATGCTGTCGCGATTGAGTTGCTGATAGCTCCAGGACTGATCGCCATAACGAATCGCATCCCGATCCGGTAACTGCTCAGCGGCGTGTTGAAGTACGCCGAAAACCGGCACGCCCCGGTAATGATCCAGACCTGCGGGCATCCCGTCACTCCTGCGCTCCAAACGCTCAGCGTCCACACTGCTGTCCGTAGGCATGCGTGCGCTTTTGGAGAGTAGTTTTTCAGCGTTTTCTTCGTTTGAAGCTGATGCCCCGGCGCTTAATTGCCCGGCAGCGTCGAACAGCTGACCCATCGTTGTTCTCCACCTATGCCTGGAGGAAAAACATCCCTGAACCGACGGTCTTGTGACTGAAGTAGCCCGGACCGCTTCCGTTGTTGGCCGGTTACTCGATCAGAATGCCGCACTCGTGCGGTGTCCAAAGAATGCCGACCGGAGGCTGTCGGCTCATCAGCCAGATGATGCTGGAAAGGTAAAAAACGCGCGGCATGCTAAGCAAAAATGAGTGCAAGCCGAGCCAGCCAAGAAGAGCGGAAAACCGAGCCGAAATACGCCCTTCCCCGCTTGCGATGAATTGTAGTTCATGTCCAGCGGGAAGGCAAAATTATTTCCCCTTAAAATCTCCTAAAGAGGACCTGTCTTGCTTTAATGTTTGCCATTCGCTGTGAAAATAGTCACAAGTTGCGTAATCACGCTTCACATGATCCATCCGAGTCGAATGGACAACAGAATCAACCACTCTCCGGCGACTGGATGCCGGTAATGGTCGATTCAATTTCGCCGCGATGCAGTTTTGTTTTTACGGTGTCACCGATCGCGACTTCATCCGTCGACTGGATCGCGTTTCCGTTCTTATCCATGGTAACGCTATAACCGCGTGTCAAAACGTCCAGGGGCGAAAGCGCCGACAATGATGCGGCTAGAGTTGCGACCTGCGCCTTTGAGATTTGGATGCGTGAGCCGATTGCGCGGTTGGCGCGCGCATCCAGTTCATCCAGGCGTCGCGAACGAATATGCAAGATCTCCAGCGGCTTGCGAATGATCGGACGTTCGCTGATCGAATGAAGACGTAATCGTCGGTTCGCGATCAGGCCTCGCACCGATCGGTTCAGCCGATTACCTAACTGAAGCATCGCGGCGGAGAGTGTTTCCTGATCGGGAATCACCCTGGTCGCCGCATCCGTCGGCGTTAGCGCTCTGACGTCCGCCGCAAGGTCACAGAGCGTGACGTCGACTTCGTGTCCAACTGCCGACACGGTCGGGATTTTCGACGCAGCAATCGCCCGCACAACGCGTTCTTCGTTAAAGCACCAAAGATCTTCCAGGCTGCCGCCACCGCGCGATAGGACGAGCACATCAACCGCCGGAATCATTCGATTGGCAATTCGCAATGCCCGCACGATGGTCGCTGCCGCTGCATCACCTTGTACCTGTGCCGGAATCACGAGGATCTCGGCGCCTCGCCAACGATTGGATGCTGCCTTCAAAAAATCGCGGACTGCCGCGCCGCTGGGGCTGGTGATGATGCCAATTCTCCGCGGGACCTTGGGTAACGGCCGCTTGCGGTCGGCGGCAAACAAACCTTCGGCATCCAGTTTGGTTTGCAGCTTCAAGAAAGCTTGTTGCAGTGCACCGACACCCTGCGGCTCGGCCTTGCGAACGACCAACTGATAAGAGCCGCGTGCTGCGTACACCTCCAACTCGCCAAAACACAATACCGCTTGCCCGTCCTTGAGCTCGAAACGCATGTACTGCGCCGTGCTACGCCAGATCACGCAACGAATTTGAGCCCGATCATCCTTCAAGGTGAAGTACAGATGTCCGCTTCGCGGCTTCGCCAAATCAGAGATCTCGCCGCTCACCCAGACGGGAGGAAACGTCTCTTCGACGATCATCTTGATATGTTCGGTCAGTTCCCCAACCGAAATCGCATGCACAGGTTCTTGGTTCACGATTCACAGTCACAATCGCTTACGGACGTTGAGAACGCGCCGATTCGTGCTGTCCGATTCGTGCTGGAGGATAATGATCATGGGACCTTTGTCAAAGTAGCTTTCTTTGACTGGACTTCTTCGCCGCGCTTGATTTTGATCGTGACCTCGTCGCCCGCCGCGAATTTTGACATCGCGTTGCGAATTTCGTCAAAGCTACCTAAGTCGGTGTCATTGACGCCAATCACGATATCACCTGGTTGAAAACCCGCAGATTCCGCCGCACTACCGTCAACCACAACTTTGACTCGGCAAATGGACGTGTCCTGTCCGTCAAATGTCAGTCCCAAGAACCCCTTTTCTTTCTTCTTGGGAGCATCGGCCGGCAGCCGCCCCGTTTCCACTTTCGGGAAGGATCCGGTGAGCCCTTCTTTCATGAACGTTACCAAGTCTGCCTTATCCTGATCGGACAGCTTCAGTGGTTTCATTTTGTCGCTTAACCAAGGATTCTTATGTCCTCCTTTGGCGTACCATTCGACCACCTCCTCAAGCGTTTTTTGGCTGCCGTCATGCATATAAGGAGCGGAAAAGGCAATGTTACGCAAGGTTGGCGTCTTAAAACCGCCTTTGTCTTTCTCGTCTTTGGTAATCTCAAACCTGCCCAAATCAGGCTTTTCAGCCTCCATGCCAACGCCCAGGTTGTGATATTGCTCATCGGTAAAGTTCGCACCGGCATGGCAGGTGGCACAGTTCGCTGTACCAGCAAACAACTTCATTCCACGCAACGCCGACTCACTCATGGGGTTAGCTTCGGCAATCTTTTTCAAGTCCTCGTACTGCTCTTTCAGTTCCGGCTCTTCGTCCAAGTCTTCCAGTAAATCGGCAAAGGTTTTCTCGAAGGCAGCAACGGGAGCGTGATAGTCATATGGCGTGGGCCCCGTTACGATCGCCCGCTCGAAGGCCGCGATTGCTTTGCCAACATTTTCGATCGTCACGCCATCATCGAAGATGACGTCAAATTGTTTGGCGTATCCGGGAATCGCGGCCACATCAGCCACGCACTTCTCATGCGTATTGCCCATTTCGATGGGGTTGGCGATTGGACCAACCGCCTGAGCCTCCAATGACTCGGCACGTCCATCCCAAAATTGTTGTTTGCTGAACAAGCGGTTGTAGGAAACAGGTGAATTTCGGCCTCCTTCCTGACCGCCAACACCAACGCCGAATTGCGTATGAGCACCGTAACCCTGTTTGGGATCATGGCAAGACGCGCAGGAAATGGTGTTGTCAGAGGAGAGTCGCGTGTCGAAATACAGTTGTCGTCCCAGCTCAATTCTTGCCCGAGTCAAGGGGTTATCATCGGGGACGAACGCATTTGCCGCCGCCGCGTCCAAACCTTTGGCAATCGAGTATTCCAGCGGCATATGATGTTCCGGAACCGTCAGCCATGCCTCGATTTCCTTGATCTTCAATGGTCCTGACCCGGCAATTCCGGCTAGCAAATCGTTGTCTCCGCCCAGCACAAGCTGGCCATCATGATTGGCCTCATCGGCAAAGCAGAGACTACAACAAAAGACGGCCATCACTGCCAGATTCGTAAACTGAAATGTCGTTCGGAGCATGCTGGGACTCGTTAAAGGGGACGTTCGGGAAACGCAGCGAGATTATACCGAATCAAACACCGCAAGAGAGCTTATCGAGACAGCCTGGGTTGGCTTTCAGGGCTGATCAATTCCGCGATTTTTCGGCCGGTCACGCTCATCGGAAGCGTCTGCATTCGCTGAGCACTGACAAAATGCCACGGGTCTGGAAGATTTCGCGGCAGATCACATGTGGCATAGTGGACGTGCAAGGAAATCCGATACTTGGTAACCGCATGCTTGATGGTTTTCAGCCGTGATCCCACCGTTGTCGCTGCGCCAAGCTGACGTGATAGCCACTGGGCCGCCGCCGCCGCCGAATCATGACCGTCTTCGAGGGGGCGTGGAAAATCCCAAAGTCCCGCCCAGCGTCCTCCATCGGGTAACGGCCGCATCAAAAACCGTTCCGCCGTCTGATCAGCGATTACCAGCGCGAACTCCGTCCGATTCTCGTAGACGATTTTTGTCAACTTGCCTGGAATCTGATCTTCCAGGCCGTCACGATGAGCACGGCAGCTGCGGCGCACGGGACATTCATGACACTTCGGTTCACGCGGCAGACAGATCAACGCCCCCAACTCCATCGCGGCTTGATTGAAATCGCCCGCACCGTCGCGTGGCAACATCGACTCAGCGATTCGCCAAAGCAGTTTTGTGGGCCGCGTTTCCGCAGGCGGCTCGCGTAAAGCTACCCAGCGGCTGAAGACTCTTTGAGTGTTACCCTCCAAAACCGGCAAACGCTGTCCTTGGGCAATCGAAAGAATCGCGCCGGCGGTGTAACGTCCAATTCCCGGCAGTGCCAGCACCTCGTCAAAGCTTTCAGGAAAGACACCGTCGTGCTGCTGAACAATTTTTTTGGCCGCGGCGTGAAGCGAGCGGGCGCGGCGATAGTAACCGAGCCCTTCCCAATGTTTCAGCAGTTCTTCTTCGCTTGCTGCCGCTAGATCCCCGATCGCGGGAAACCGTCTGAGGAAGCGATCATAGTAGGGAACCACCGTGGCAACCTGGGTCTGCTGCAACATGATTTCGCTGACCCAAATGTGATAAGAAGCCGGGTCCGATCGCCACGGCAATGCACGAGCGTTGTTGCTAAACCAGTCAAGCAAACGGATTCGCAAGCGGCGGCGCCACGATGCGTCTCGCCAGACGGCGTCGTGTGGGAGCGAATCCGCGACGTCTTCAGCAACGCGCGATCTAGCTTTGCTGTTCTTTGTGCTGTCGCTCAATGATTTACGTATTTGCCAAGTTTCACTTCGACTGCACCCCGTTCGCCGCGGCGTACGAATTTGATCTTGATCTTGTCACCGGGCAAATGCTGTTTGATGACTGCTTGCAGGTCCGCAAACTGATTGACGACCGCATCGTCGATCCCAATGATCACATCGTCTGCAAGTAAACCGGCTTGATAAGCAGCGCTGTCTTTGTAAACGCTGCGGATTCTGCACTCCGCCAAAACTGTCGAGTCGCAAGTCACACCTAGAAAACCACCTTTGCGGTCGGAAATCGCCAGTCCCGGCAATTGGTCTTTTAGACGCTGGATCCGTTCATCTTTGACCTCCGTGCCCATCAAATTCAGCGATTCGCGGAGCGGCAACTTGGCGATTGCGTCAACCAAATCCGGCTGCAATCGAATGTAACGAATCTCCAGTGAATCGAATTGCTTGATTGTCTTGAGTGGTTCGAGTGCGGCGATATCCAGTTTGCCGTCCACCAGCGCGATGATCGCAATGTTGGGCAGGCCAGCCACCGACTTGATCACATCCGTACGAATCGCTTCCCCATTGATGCTGGCGTGCCGAATGTCGCGCAGCCAACGCAACCAGCCAAGCGCTTCTGTGTCACCCGACCAATCCTTGCCGATCCGAACCATCAAGACTTGACTCGTTAAGGCACCGATCGCAAAGTGGTCGACGCCGACAAAAACACCTGCCGTAGCAAGTGCCTTAAGTGCTTGGGACTCACGAACACGCCAGATCTGAGCGATGGTCGCCTGCGCTCGCGCTCTGCGGCTGCCCGTTCCCGATTCAACCAGCTCGTTCAAGGCACCCCACGCTCCGGAATCATCGTGCGGCGGTTGCTCCAGTGCGATCTTGCCAAGCACGACGATCGCTCGCTCCGTTGCTTCTAAATCACCTGATGCAATCGATTGCTGCAGGATCGGTACGGCTGCCGCACCCGCTTCGGACAGCCGACGTGTGGCCACCTCGCGGCGATAATATTGATCGTGACCAAGTTGGCCGACCCAGAATTCAAGTGGTCTGTCTTTGGGTGGAATGCGTTTCGGTACGGTTTCCGTCTGGCCTGATTCCAGAGGTGGCTGTCCTGCAGATTCGCTGGCTATCAAGCAAATGCAGCAGGTGATTCCGGGCAAAACGAACCGGATGAGCGTCTGGAAAATCGACATGAAACGACGTCCTGTTACCAATCCACCTCAAAAAGCGAACAACCAGCGCTTGCCAAACATCGTGCATCCGCAGTCTCCGTTAACAACACCATCGGCTAACCAAGTGTCGGCGACAACTGAATGTACGGATGTATACTTTTTGGTCAAGTGAATTTGCACTCCCATTGACGACTTACCCGGCAATTGGGGACTTCGGCAGAAAGCCTCGCTGGGAAGGAATACATTGAGGCGGTGCCCAACGTGTTCTTGCTGGAAAAATTCGCTGTGAACGAAAAGCTGACGGATAGCATAGGAACAACT
>JBFJVZ010000098.1:0-19311 GCA_041623895.1 Pirellulaceae bacterium
ATCACATCGTTGAACTCGAAACCAGCGGGTACTGAGTTGTTGCCGACGATGGCTTGAGTTCCGAAGGCAGCCGGGCTGGACGCCGGACCGGAGATCGAAAGATCGACCACCGTCTTGCCCGGTAGATTGACTGGATTGAGCGGCGCCCGCGTTGGCAGTGAAAGAATCTCAAACGGATACGGCTGATGGTTGACGTGGTTTCCGGCCACCCGATGAGTCGGCTGCACCGTCAAATGGTTAAAGCTGACAATCGTGCCGGGTGCCGGGGTTGGGGGCGGCGCGCCGGCCCAAGAATCAGTCGTGGAGACGCCCGAAATTCGACCTGCAGAAAGCAAGCTTGTCGTGATCGCTTCCAATCCGGTCACCGTGAAGATGCGGCCGCTTTCACCGACAGCCATCTGCGTTCCCGTGTTGATGATCCGCAACGCCGCTTTGCGTTGCTGAGCCGCCGCGAACACCAATCCGGCACTGGTGGCGGGGATAAAGAATTTCGGCCTGCCACCATCGCCCAGATCGTTAAAGGGATAGGCGTAAGCGCTTTGAATGTCGCCGCGATACGCGATCGGTGTTTGCACGTAATACAAACGCGTTGCATAGTTGGTGGGCGTAAAAATCAATTGGTCCGGTGTGCCCGCTCCCACGCTGCGTCGTTGACGTTCGATCACTAAACCGAACGGTCGACCGGTGCGAAGCGCTTGAGCCCGAGCGTTGATGAACGCACCTTTGACCAACGATGCTGCCCGGCCGGTGACGTTTTGCCGAAACGCTTCTTTGACTGTCGGCAAGGCCACGGCGGTCAACACCGAAGCGATCGTCAGTGCCACCAGCAGCTCGACCAACGTGAAGCCGTCTCTGACCGTTACCTGTGGTGGTGCGGTTTCCCTGGTGCGTCCGGTAAATGACTGCGCACTCATCAGAATCCTCCGTCCAGTGACGTGATGTTGTCGGCTGTGGCGTCGTAGCCGTCGTTGTTATTGATCCCGCCCAAGCCGCCGCCCATCTTGGCCAGGTCCACCTGCCCAAGGTCACCATCGGTGATTTCGTACAGAGGCGTTGTGCCGGCAGCGTAGGGGATTGCCGAAACGTTGTAATACGGATCGGGACAACGGTACGGCAACGTGCCGGAGGAAAATGGATCGGGATACAACGGCTGCAATCTTGACGGCGAATTCCAGTTGATGATGGCCGTACTGTAATTGTCATTGACCCCCTGCGGCGTTTCCGTATCGTCGTTGTAAAATGTGCGACGGATATCAAACTCCCCATCAGGACCGGCGCTGATCACCACCGGGGGCAAATAGATCGGGTAAAAACGCTGATTGGGCGGCGTCGCTGACGGCGGATTCACGGAGTCGTCATAGCGCCAGTCGGCGAGCAAGAAATCGAGCGGATCAGGATCGATAGGATATTGATTGGCGACGGCTGCGGCCCCGTCATAGTTCTTGATTGCCGGCGTATCGAGCCCGATTGGATCGCGAATGAATTCGTAGGGACGTCCCCAAGGATCGATGATCTCGGGAACCGCGTCGCCATCCAAATTGGCGATGCTGCGTTCATGGATCTTGTCGATCGCCGTTTCACCGAAAAGATCGGTACTGGCCAAAATCAAGTACAGGCACTCCGCCGACTCGTACTCCCGAGTCCAGTTGATCTCCGCCGAGGGCGCGCTGGGTAATCCGCCGGCCAAAGTATCCAAGGCATCGTTGTAAACCGTGCTGGATCCGTACAGGATGGCACTATCGACTCCGGGATCCTGGGAGGGTGACAAGTTGTTGCCCGCCAGCTGATAGTAGTTGTCTGCCTGGCCCGCCGAACGCAGTCCAATCAAAGTCCTCATCCGATTCCACTCCGACGGCACGGCAACTTTGCCACAATTGGCAACCCAGCTGCCAACGACATTACGATTCGGCGTGCGAAACTGCAGATTCGCCGGCGGGTAGATCAAATCGGCGCGGCAGGCCGGCATCACCAACCGCATCATGTCGCGACGCGCCATCACCACCAGACGGCTGCGTTCTTGGGCCGGATTGGGGTTTACTCCCAAAGCCACCGGATTTGCCGGCGCTGAATACCTCAATTCCAACTTCGACAGCGCGATCTCGTTCATCTTGGTTTGCAAGATCTGGCTGATCATCCGGACTTCGCTTTGCGCGCGTTTGATCCGCCCTTCCTGTCGCGCCGATGCAAGCGCATAGGACATCATGGTCGCCAGGATCGACATCAGGGCGATCACCACCAGCAATTCCACCAGCGTGAATGCGGGTCGATCGTTTCGATTTGCGAATCTCGCGCTCATGGAAGATCGTCGCCAACGGTTTTTTGTGTTGTGAAATTACCCAGGTTGTCCAAGAATTGATTCTCGCGCTGTTGAAGTCCCGGATACGTCGTATTGGGCGCCGTCAAGTCGTATCGACTGATGTTCGGAATCTGCAACTGCTGAGGATTGGTGGCTGCGTCGTCCGCGCGGATCAAGCCGCCGGAGGGATACTGAAAGTAAACCGGCTCGGTATTGGCAGGCCCGCCGGTAGCTCCATCGATGTCTGTGATGGCACCGTAGCGGCGATCAATACCGGGCGCCAGGACCTGGAACGTCTGGGGATTCATGAACCTCCAGGCCGCCACCGACGCGGGCAACGTTCCGTAAGGTCCCGCCGTCAACGCAGGATTGGGAGTCTCCGAGTACACCGGTCGCACCGCATCAATGTCATTGGCGTTGTCAACGTACCTGGCATACCCGTTGAAGTTGGTACTGGCAGGGTTAACCGACGTGTCGACATACCCGTAGGTGCGTGCATCGAAGTAGACCGCCGGACTGGCGTCTTGCTGCAACACGTACGAAGGGAACAGATCGAAAGTGAAAAACACCGCCGGCAGCGAGCCGGTGTTGAAACTGGGCAGCGGCTCATCACCACTACGGGTGCGGTTGGCAAAGGAAAGTCCACCGGATGCCGGGTCGAACGGCACCACCGACAGCCGCGCCGCTTCAAAATCAACCAATCGGTTATCGCGCTCGGTGTTGTACTGATATTCTGTCGGATCGGGATCGGTGCTGGGATTGGGAACGATCGCAACCAGGGGGCCGCCCGTACCTGTGAACGGATGCCCGGGATCACTGCTGAAACCACCCAATGACCAGACCAGCGCCTCGGCGCGATCCATCACGCTGCCCGGAAAAGCGTCGTCATACTGACCGTCCATTTGATTGCTGGGGTCATTGTCGACAACGATGTCACACAAGCGATACAGCAGCAACAACTCGTTCGCGTCAATATCGGGAAAGATCTTCAGGTAGTGACGTTGGATCAGATTCCAGCTGGAGAAGTCGGGTGGATAGTCACCGTACTTGTTCTTATAAGCCTCGATTCCCTGCTCCATGGCCGTCAACTCGGTCTGCATCGCTGACACCTTGGCGGATGTTAAGGCATTCATCACGGCTGGCACTGCGATCCCCATGATGATCACGATGATGGAGATGACAACGAGCAACTCGACCAATGTGAATCCCTGTCGGCGGCGTTGCGTTTTTGCTGTTGCATTCATGTTCATACCAAAGAAGTGTGTGAATTCGTCCGACAGCAGCGCCGGGCCAACCAGGCGATAGCGCTGCGGTGTCGATTTGCCGTGCGAAATGTTGATTGAATTAGCTACTGAGTCCAGTAATCAGTGAGACAAGCGGCATGAAAAGGCTGATCACAATGAAGCCAACCGCGAAGCCCAGAAACACGATCATCAACGGTTCCATCAAAGCGGTCAGTCCGTCCGTCATCACGCGAACTTCTTCGTCGTACGTGTCGGCGACCTTATAAAGCATGGTGTCCAGTTCACCAGTCTCTTCGCCGACGTCGACCATGTTGACAACCAGGTCATCGACGACACGTGATTTAATTTTTGTCAGGTACCACAACTCCGCGACCACGATACCCAGGATGGTCGCGTAGAGTGCGATGAAGTTCAGCGTCTGCAGCATCGTTCCGTCATCCAGCTTGGTGCCTCTGGCCGTCAACGCGACCGACATCAAACAGATTCCCGGGAAGCCTCCGAACAATGCCCAGAAGAACGCAGCCATGGGATGGAAACCCAACACGCTGTATTCACGCAGCGGCTTGCTGATCACTTCACCTTCGCGGATCGATTCATTGGTTCGAGAAAACAAACGTTCGAACATTCCATTACCGGCGGTTTCCCGGGTGATGTTGATCGCCTCCAAAATCGGCACGCCGCTGGATACCAAGGTTCCCAACGTCCGCGTCGTACGAGCGAGAATGTTCTTTTCAATCAGGGCGCCGAAAATTGGCACCTTGATGATGAACATGTCAAAACCCATTCGCCCGTGCCGGAACTTGCGCACCAACTTGACGAAGATCAGCAAACAGACCGGCATCGCGATCAACAAGAACCAGTAATTGGCCAGGTAATTACTGAGCGCGATCAACAACAACGTGGGAGCCGGAAGCTTGAGCCCGAACTCCTCGAACATCTGCTCAAATGTGGGCACGATGTACAACATGATGAAGGTCAAAATGCCGGTCGCGACCAGGACGACGATCACCGGATAAATCAAGGCACCCTTGACTTTCCGCTTCAGTGACTCGGCACGCTCCAAAAAGTCCGCCAGACGCTGAAGAATCGTTTCCAACGCACCACCGGCTTCGCCCGCTTTGATCATGTTGACGTACAAGCGGCTGAAGACCTTCGGGCTCTTGGACATCGCTTCGCTCAGCGTGGCCCCGCCTTCGATCTCGTCGCACACATCCATCAAAGCGTTCTTCAGCTTGCCCGGTTTCTGGTTGTTTTCCAGAATCTTCAGGCTGCGAAGAATCGGCAGGCCGGCGTCTTGCAAAATGGAAAGTTGCCGCGTGAAAGCACAGATGTGCTTGGTCTTGGCACCGCCAATGGCGAACTTGCGACGGCCCTTCTTGGCTCCGGCACCCGCGCCCGCCGCCTGCTTTTTGACGGAGATCTTCGTGACGAAGTACCCCATCTGGCGAATCGTGGTTTGCGCCTCTTCTTCATTGGCGGCATCGATCTCGTCCCGGATTTCCTGTCCGGTCGCGTCCATCGCTTCAAATTGATAAGTCGGCATAGTACTAGGTGCCAATTAACAGGGGAAAACTATACGATCTGGCAAGGCAGCAGGCACACTCCGTGTGGCGCTCCCCGACATCAGCAGCGCTCACGCGTTGTTGATGACTACGGCACACGGAGTGTGCCTGCTACCTTCACCGTCAACATTTATTCTTGAACCGTTTCTCGGATGACTTCGTCCAGGGTTGTGATTCCATCGTTGGCCAATTTCATCCCAAATTCGCGCAGCGGGATCATGCCATTGCGAGTTGCTTCGTCACGCAGTTCGTCGGTGGACGCGTTGCCCATCACCATTTCCCGAATCGCATCATTCAGGACCATCAACTCAAACAATGCGATGCGGCCTTTGTAACCAGTGTTGTTGCACTGGTCGCAGCCGGCACCTTTAAAGAACGTGCGGCCTTCGACTTCTTCGCGCGTCATGCCCAACTCGAACAACAAGTCCGAGTTGACCTTGGTTTCCTCGCGGCATTTCGTGCAGATGCGGCGTACCAGTCGCTGGGCGAGAATGGCTTCGACCGTCGCGCAAATCATGAATGTCTGGATGCCCATGTCTTTCAGCCGAGTCACCGTGGCCGGCGCATCATTGGTGTGCAGGGTGCTAAAGACCAGGTGGCCGGTCAAGGCAGCTTGGATGGCGATTTCGGCTGTTTCCAGATCGCGGATCTCGCCGACCAGGATCGTATCGGGGTCCTGACGCAAGATCGCCCGCAGACAACTGGCAAAGGTGACACCGACTTCGTGATCGATGGGGATCTGTATGATTCCATCAATGTCGTATTCCACCGGGTCTTCCGTGGTGATCAATTTGTCCTTGATGTCATTCAATTCGCTCAGCGACGAATACAGCGTGGTCGTCTTGCCGCTCCCGGTCGGGCCGGTCACCAGCACGATCCCGTTGGGGCGATCGATGGCACTGCGAAAGGCCTTCATCGTGGGCTCATCCATGCCCACGTTTTCCAGGCTCAAGTTGACCACCGAACGGTCCAGCACCCGCATCACCACGCTTTCGCCAAAGATCGTCGGCAAGACGCTGACGCGCAGGTCCACCGGGTGACCGCCCACCATCAATTCAATCCGGCCGTCTTGCGGCATCCGGCGTTCGGCAATGTCCAAATTGGCCATCACCTTGACTCGCGTCGTGATCGCAAACGCCAGGTGGCGGGGCGGCGGCACCATTTCGTAAAGCACGCCTTCGGCTTTGATCCGAATCCGGAACTCATCCTCAAACGGTTCAAAATGGACGTCGCTGGCATGGTCCTTGATGGCCAGCAGCAAAACCATGTTCAGCAGCTTGCGAACAGGCGCCGAATCTGCCAGAGCTTCCGCATCCGTGATGTTGAACTTCTCGTTCTCCAGTGCAGAGATCACTGCCTTTAATTCCTCGTCTTCCGCTAGCTCGGCGACCAGCTTTTCAACGCTTTCCGATTCGCTGTCGTAATATCGCGCGACGGTTTGCATCACGTCGCGTTCCGTGGCCACGACCATGGCGATTTCATGACCGAGGAACGTTCGCAATTCGTCCTGAATGGTCAGGTTCTGTGGATCACAAGTCGCCACCGTCAGCACACCGTCCTCGAACTTGATCGGCACCACCCGATATAGCTGGGCCATCGTCTCGGAGATCTTTTCCAGGACCTCCTCATCCAGTTCAGCGTCTTCCAAGGAAACGGTTTGCATCGACATCTGCTCGGCCAGTGCCTGCACCAACTGTTCGTCGGTGATCAGCTGCATGTCCTGGGCGATTTTGCCAAGCAGCGCGCCGGGCTGCTGTTCCTGTTCCTCGAGAACAATTTCCAATTGTTCGTCGGTTAAAAAACCGAGGTCGACGAGGATCTGTCCGATACGGCGTGGGGCCATGATGGTTGTCTAAAGTTCAAGAATAGAGTGTTGGAAAAGGCAGCCCTGTTCGGACCGTTAGTCATCCTCGGGTACGGGGATCTGCTCATCCTCCATCCCGCGGCGGGCTTGGACGATTCGTTTGGCCAGATCGTCCGGGCGGTGAGCTTTGGCCAAAGCGTCCTCGACCGAAACGATCTCGTCCTTCCAATGTTTGAACAGCGCGTCGTCCATCAACTGCATGCCGAATTTGGCACCCGTTTGAATCGCACTGTTGATGCGGAAGGTCTTATTCTCACGGATCAGGTTGGCGACACCGGGAGTGACCACCAGGACTTCGTAGGCGGCACAACGCCCGCCGCCGATTTTCGGCAACAGCGTTTGTGCGACCACGCCGATCAGCGAACTGGCCAACTGGGTACGAATCTGGTCCTGCAAGTTGCCCGGGAAAGCGTCGATGATTCGGTTGACCGTGCCCTGGGCACTGTTGGTGTGCAGCGTGCCGAAAACGATGTGACCCGTTTCCGCGGCACTGATGGCTGCTTCGATCGTCTCCAAGTCACGAAGCTCACCGACCAGAATCACGTCGGGGTCTTGTCGCAGTGCCCGCCGAATCGCTTCGGAAAAACTCGGCACGTCCACGCCCACTTCACGCTGGTTGATCGTGCTTTCGATGTGATCGTGGTAAAACTCGATGGGGTCTTCGATCGTGATGATGTGGTGATCAACGGTTTCGTTCAGCAAGTTAATCAAGCTGGCCAGCGTCGTGCTCTTGCCGCTACCCGTGGGGCCGGTCACCAAAAACAGTCCGCGGGGACGATGAATCAATTTGACGACCGACTCCGGAAGCCCCAGTTGCTCCGGTGTTAATTTGTCGTTGGGAATCTGCCGCAGCACCATCGAAATGAAGCCACGTTGCTTGAAAACCGAGACGCGGAAGCGAGCCAGTTCGCCAAAGGCAAAACCAAAGTCGGTGCTGCCCGCTTCCTGTAACTCTCGTTGGCAACGCTCCGGGGTGATGCTCTTCATCAAGGAAACGGAATCTTCGGCCTCCAGCGTCTTCGTTTCCAGTTTCCGCATCCTGCCATGAAGCCGAAAGACCGGCGGCTGGCCCACCACAATGTGAATGTCACTAACGCCTTGCTTGATGGCAGCCTGCAAGAGCTTGTCAATCAGAACCGTTGCCAACGGAATGCTCCCTGAGTTTGGTGATACCGCCGCGTCTTACGGCGATTGAATGGCAAGGAAAAGGAAAAGTATAGGAATTTCCGCTTACGATGATGATCGGAGAAAAGCGAAGCGGTTCATCTGCATGCAAGTCAGCACGAGGGCAGGCTCGTTGCCAACGAAAACATTATCACTGCCGTGCACCGATTGACCAAATCTCGGCAGTATTTTCCACTCGCGTCGTGCACGCAGGGCCCGTATGAATTGCCCTCCGCAGGCACCGCTGGCTGGCTCCCGAACCGACGGGCGGGTGCGGTCCCGAAACCCCACCGCTCAATTAAATTGGGGCTTAGGTTTGAGGTGAAGCCCGATCGCGAGGCCGCTATGGGCTGGCGAATTCCACCGCGATGTCGCCACCCCACAGGGTGGGGCTGCGCCTCGCAAAGCGGCCTAGAGTGAATCCAAATCTTCCACGATGTGGTTCAAGGAGAGGCCTTCCTGTTCGGTCTTCTTGGCCACCCGATAGACCTCATCAAAGGTCGTGATCCCACGAATCACTTTCAGCATCCCGTCGGCGTAAAGTGTTGACATGCCATTGTTTATGGCCTCGACGCGGATCTCGTTGGTGGTCGTCCCCCGGAACATCAGATCACGGAGCCGATTGTTGACCACCATCAGCTCGTAGATGCCGATCCGACCGCGGTATCCGGTGCGGCCACAATAGGGGCATCCCTTGCCGCGACAGAACTCCGCCTGCTTGACCATCTCGGGCGGCAGGCCCGAATCGGCGACCACACTTTCTGGTGGTTGGTAACGCACCTTACAGCGGGGACAGATGGTCCTGACCAGGCGCTGAGCCAAGACCGCAATCACAGAGCTCGCCACCATATAGGCTGGTACACCAATGTCCACCATTCGTGATATGGCACTGGGCGCATCGTTCGTATGCAGCGTACTGAATACCAGGTGTCCAGTGAGTGAAGCCTGGATTCCCATCGATGCGGTTTCATGGTCACGCATCTCGCCGACCAGGATGATGTTGGGCGCTTGTCGCAGCATCGCCCGAATGATGCGGGCAAAGTCCAAGCCGATCGAGTGCCGTACTTCGACCTGATTGATCCCCGGCAGGTAGTACTCCACCGGGTCCTCAGCCGTGATCACCTTGCGGTCGGGCCGATTCAGCGCGTTCAGTGCTGCGTACAGGGTCGTGGTTTTGCCCGAACCGGTCGGTCCGGTCACCAGGATGATTCCGTTGGGGCGTCGGATCAGCGAATTGAAGGTTCGGAAGTCGCGCTCGGAAAGTCCCAGCTGGCGAACGCCGACTTTGATGTTGTCCTTGTCCAGCAGCCGCATCACGCACGATTGCCCATGGTTGGTGGGGATGATGCTGACCCGCAGATCGAGTTGTTTGTCACCCACCGTCAGTTTGATCCGGCCGTCGGTTGGCCTGCGTTTCTCGGAGATGTCGATCTTTGCCAAGATCTTGATCCGGGCGATGATCGAGGACAGCATCCGCCGCGGGGCACTTTCACGCTCCACGCAGACCCCATCGATGCGGTAGCGGATCCGCACGCGATCCTCGAATGGTTCGACATGGATATCGCTGGCCCGCAATTGGACGGCTTCCTGGATCATCAAGTTGACCAGGCGAACGACGGGGGCGCTGCTGTCGTCGATGGTTTCATCGTCGCCGCCGCTGTCGCCTTCGGTTTCCGTAAAGTCGATCGCCGTGTCGGTGAATTCTTGCAGCATGGAGTCAGCCGATTCACCTTCGACCTGCCCGTAATACTGGTTGATTGCCCCCTGAATTGCCTCTTTGGGGGCCAGCGCCGTCTCGATTTTACGGTTCAGAATGAATCTCAGTTTTTCGATTGTTTCCAGGTCGAAGGGGTCAGCAATCAAGATTCTCAGGGCGCCGTCTTCGTCGCTGAACGGCAGGACCATGTTTTCGCGCGCGACCGACTCGGGCACCAATTCGATGATTTCGTCCGGGATACGTTCTTCGCGGAGATCGACAAAGGGAATCTTGTGGAACTCGGCAAGCGCCAGGGCAACCTCTTCAGGCGTGGCGTATTCCAGCTGCACGAGGACGTCGCCGACATCGACGCCGGATTCCTTGGAGATGGTCTCGGCTTCGGTCAGCTGGTCAAGGCTGATGACGCCCCGCTTGAGCAGCAAATCCGTGAAGTCTTGGATTGTTTGGCTCATCGTCTTTCGTTCTGGTTGTTGGGCACGTGAGGAGAAGAAAAGGACGTTATCCCATTATCGTCGCATCAACGCCGACTTCTCTAGGATACCATCCCAGCCCAGCGATCGCATCAGGAACTGGAAAACGCGACGAAAGGCAGGACGTCGAATAGCTGCGGAGCAGCGGCAGAATTTAGCCTGGGGCGTGAGCCCCAGGAAGCAAAAAGCCACAAGATTCTTTGCCAATTTCTCGTAGCGATTGCCGCCCCAAGGCGGCAATCGCTGCGAGAAATTGGGAGCAATCGGCGCATATAACGGCCATCTGCCGCCACTTCCTGGCTGGTTTTGTGGACGATCGGAGATTGAGTGTGGGCGATCATTACAAAACCGATATTACGATCCAGGCAAGATTCCGCACCGAAAGCGCAGGCTTCAAAACACACCCTGCGGGTAGGTACCAAAAATTCGCGTCGCTTCACGCCTGCCAACCGGCCCGTTTTTCGCTTAAGTAAGCCGCAAACCGATCTTCTTCGATTGCCTGTCTGGCTCCTGACATCACCCGCTGGTAGTAGGTCAGATTGTGAATCGATAGCAGGATCGGGCCCAGCATTTCACCGGCGATGAACAGGTGCCGCAAATAACCTCGACTGTGCCGGCAAGCGACGCAGGGGCAATCCGCTTGCAGCGGTCGCGTGTCTTCGCGATGCACGGCGTTACGAAGCTTTAGTGAACCGTTGTCGGTAAATGCCAGACCGTTGCGGCCGTTGCGAGTCGGCATCACGCAATCGAACAAGTCGATTCCCCGAGCGATGCTTTCCAGCAAATCGATGGGGCGACCGACACCCATCAGGTAACGCGGTTTGTCCTCGGGCAGTTCCGGGCAAGTGACCTCCGTGATGTGATACATTTGCTCCGGCTGTTCGCCCACGCTCAAGCCACCGACGGCGTACCCGTGAAAGTCCATCGCCGCCAATTCTCGTGCGCACTGCCGGCGTACGCTTTCATCCAGGCCGCCTTGAACAATGGCAAAGATCGCCTGGTCTGCTCGGCTGGCGGCTTGCAAGCAACGCCTGGCCCAGCGCACGGACCGCTCGGTGGCGTCGATCACCGCTGCTGTTTCAGCCGGTAAGGCGATGACGTGATCGAGCACCATCGCCACGTCGCTGCCGAGCGCTTCCTGGATTTCGATCGCATGCTCGGGCGTCAGTTCGATGATCGCCCCGTCAACATGGCTGCGAAAGGTGGCCGCGTGCTCGGTGACTTTGTTGATCGCCTCCAGGCTGAAGACTTGAAATCCACCACTGTCGGTCAGAATCGGACCTTCCCAACCCGTCATCGCATGTAGCCCGCCCAGACGGCGAACGGTTTCGTGTCCGGGGCGAAGTGCTAAATGATAGGTGTTGCCCAGGATCATCTCCGCGCCGGTCTCGGCGACCTGGTTGATCGTGACCCCTTTGACGGTCCCTTGCGTACCGACCGGCATGAAGGCAGGCGTTTGCACGCTGCCGTGCGGCGTCAAAAAAACACCGCGACGCGCCGCTGTGGTCGGATCACGGTGAGCAAGCGTGAACTGGAATGAAGTCATGCGGAAATGTCGTCGAATTCCCCAACTTCGAGCTCACCAAAGGTAAGTTCGCCAGGCATGCTGATGCCGACGAAAAACGGAGATTTCGGCGAGACAGGAACTCGGCGGATTCGTTGCTCAATCGCCACGCAGCTTCAAACCCAGATCGGTCAGCTTTTCGCGGACTTCATTCAGGCTGGTGACGCCAAAGTTCTTGCACTCCAGCATGTCATCGCCGGTTTTGCGAATCAATTCGCCGATCGTGTTGATCTGCAGACGCGCCATGCACTTGCGGGCTCGCACCGAAAGATTCAGGTCGGCAATCGGGCGTTCCAGCAAGGCCTGTTCATCCGGTGAAAGGTGGCTGGTATCGACCGGCGGATCCTGGCTCTTCTTTTCGTGAGCAAACTGACCCAGCTGGAGTCCCTTGCTGGTCAACATCTCGCGAATCTCAATCAGACTCGTTTCGCCAAAGTTCTTGCTGCTCAGCAATTCACTTTCGGTCGTCCGTGTCAGATCGCCAATGGTTTCGATGCCCATCTTGGTCAGGCAATTGCGGCTGCGAACGCTGAGCTCGAAATTCGACACGGGCATGTTCAACGTTTGAGCCAGCCGATCGTTGCGTCGCTGGGCCTCTTCGTCGTACAGCAGGTTGCCGGTTGCCGAAGCATCCTTCATGTACAGCTGCGTTTGCGGGTGATTGGGATAGCAGTCCAGAATTCGCTTGTAGCAAATCTGTGCTTTCTCGAAATCATTGTTGTCTTCATAGATCAGGCCCAAATTGATCAGTGGTCCGATCGCGGTTGGAAACGCTTTGGCGGCACGCTCATACAACCTCAGGGCCTCGTCGTCGTTGCCCATGCGGTCATTCTCCAGCGCCAAGCCGAACAGGGCTCCGGCGTGGTTCTCGTCGGTTTGCACGGCACGTTCGTACAACGTGATTGCTTCATCCATGCGGCCGCCAACAGCTGCCACGGTGGCGGCGCGTTGGTACATGTATTCCGCCGTTTGTTCGGCCGGCCCGAAGATGTTGTCGAGAATCGAGAGCGCTTCATCGATCTCGCCCCGGTAGCGTTTGGCTTCAGCAATCCCGATATTGCATTGGTCTTGGTTGTAGCCCGACACCTGAGCTTGCTCGTAAGAAGTAATTGCCTCGCTGTATTGGCCCAGCTCGAATTGGCAGCGGGCCTGATAGAACAACGCCATCGCGCTGCCGTCGGCGGTCTGCAATGTCGCCAATGCGTCTTTGAACTTGCCGAGCAAAAACTGGCAGACACCCATCTTGGTCTTGCCGGCCGGTGTCAGCGCGTCGTTGATTTCCATCTCGCCGACGGCGTCGCGAAGCTCACTGAAATGTCCGTAGTTTTCCGTGATCGCCGTGCGGATTTCGCCAACGTCGGCGGGACCAAATGAGTTGTTGGAAAGAATCAAATCCTTCAAGTCGAGAACTTCGAGTTCGACTTCATTCATCTCAGACAGACTCCTACCCCAAGGGCAGTTCGGGGGTCAAACGTGCGGGAACACAAGCCAAAAGAGCCAGCGGTGGGATTTGAACCCACAACCTCCGCATTACGAATGCGATGCTCTGCCAATTGAAGCTACGCTGGCTGCTCAGTCGATCGACTCAGCGGGAATCGAAAACCACCGTGCCAATCGCCACCGTGCCAATCAAACGCGCAGTGTGAAAAAATACGCGAAATATGTAAAGATCGTCAAGAGGTAGGGGGAGAAGGAGGAAGGGAGGAGGAAGGAGGAAGGTAGAAGGCTGAAGGCGGAATCAGAGAAGGCGGAAGAGAAGGTAGAAGGAGGAAGGTAGAAGGCGGAATGGTCAAGAAGAAGTGAAAATCATTTGTTTTTTGGGCCCCCCTCATCTCTGATTCCTCCTTCAACCTTCCTCCTTCAACCTTCCGCCTTCCTCCTTCTACCTTCCTCCTTCCTCCTTCTCTTCCTCCCCGTATTTCTTTAGCCGTTCTCGCAGCGTGCCGCGATGGATCCCCAGCAATTCCGCCGCTGCGGCTCGATTCCCTCCCGTATGCTCAAGGACAGTCCGCAACAGAGCGGGTTCGGTGGCACACAGAAAACGGTCATACAAGTCCTTGATCGACTCGTCGGCTTGACTGAGTTGTTCGGCCGTCCAAGCTTGAATCGCGGCCGATACTTGACCCTGTTTTCTTTGCCGTGCAGCCTGCGGGGGCGGGAAATCGGAAAGTTCCAAAGGCCGGCCGCGAGCAACCACCGATGCATGTTCGATAGCATTCCTTAACTCTCGAACGTTTCCCCACCAATCACGGCCGGCAAGGGAACGGCCCAGCGCAGCATCGATTGCCCCATCCGGGGCCGGGTAGCCGATCCGCCGCAAAAAGAATTCACACAACGGTGCCACGTCTTCCTTTCGCTGCCGCAGCGGGGGGAGCCGAATCGAAACGGCGGCCAGGCGGTACAGCAAGTCTTCGCGGAAGGCACCCTCGTCCACGGCTTTCTGCAAATCACGATTGGTCGCCGCGATCACTCGCACGTCGCAGCGGCGAGGCCGCACGTCACCCACCGCGGTGAATTCGCCTTGCTCGATCACGCGCAGCAATTTGACTTGAGCCGACATTGGCAAGTCAGCGATTTCGTCCAGCAGCACCGTGCCGCCGCTGGCAAGCTCGAACAGACCTTGCCGATTTTCCGCAGCGCCGGTGAAGGCACCTTTGACGTGGCCGAATAATTCACTCTC
This sequence comes from Pirellulaceae bacterium, assembly GCA_041623895.1. Taxonomy (GTDB): domain Bacteria; phylum Planctomycetota; class Planctomycetia; order Pirellulales; family Pirellulaceae; genus JBFJVZ01. Next base: position 14,562 of record JBFJVZ010000098.1, read on the forward strand.
AATCACCGATTCGTTTAACGCCACCGGAGCGATTGCCAGGTAAGGTTGCTCCGATCGACGGCTGTGCCGATGGATCGCGGCGGCAACAAGTTCTTTGCCCGTGCCTGTCTCACCAGTAACCAACACCGACAAGTCACTGTCAGCGACCAAAGCGATCTGCCGAAAGACCTGTTGCATCGCCGGGGACTTGCCTACCAGGATTGATGCGTCATCCGCTGTTTCGTCCGTAGCCGCATCAGCCGTCAGCTCGCGGGCCCGCATCGCTCGCTGGATCGTCTTGGCGGCGTCATCCAATTTGAATGGTTTTGTCAAATAGTCGGTGGCACCGTTTTGCACGGCACCCACGGCTGTTTCCAAATCCCCGAAAGCGGTCATCACGACAACGGGCGCTTCCGCTGTTGCCTGGCGAAACTTCGGTAGCGCGCTGATGCCATCTTCGCCAGGCAACCGCACGTCCAGCAGTACCAACGATAGCGAATGTTCGGCTGCTAACTTCAGTCCTTCCTCGGCCGATGATGCGGTCAGCACCCGATAGCCTTCCTCGCCCAGCATTTTCTCAAAACCCCAGCAAATCGCTGGTTCATCATCAACCACCAAGACGATCGGCGACTTGTTCATGAAACCTCTGGGGCTGACGATGAGTCAATCAATTTGGCGGTGAAAACAAAGCTGGTCTTTTCCGACTCGCGATTCCATTCTACGCGTCCGCCCAAACGCTCGGCTGATCGAGCGACCAAGGGCAGACCCAAACCGAGACCTTCCGGCTTGGAGGAGACAAACGGATCGAATAATTCGGAGCTGACTTCGGGGGGTGGTCCCGGTCCGTCATCTTCAACATGGATCTGCAACATTCGGTCCGCTGTGGCAGTTGCCGTTACCAGCACGTTTCCGCCCGCTTGCAGGGCATTCAGCACCAGGTTGGAGATCGAGGCCGACAGACTTGGTCCGTCCGCAACGGCTTGCTGTTCTAAGTTGTCATCGATTTGCCAGTGGAGATTGACGCGCAAATGTTTTGCTGCCGCATCCAGGCTGCCGCGGATATCGTTGATGCACTGCAACACACCAGCGGGATGATCTTCGTCTTGTTTGCCCGCCGCCACCAATAACAAACGGCGGACGTGGTCTTCGGTTTGTTCGACTTGAGAAAGCGCGATACCAAGTGTTTCGTCGTCCTGGGCATGACAGTGACTCGCGTGCAGTTCAATCGCCATCCGGGCACCCGTCAAACTGTTTCGCAATTGATGAGCCAGTCCGCCCGCGATTTGATGCAGCAGTTTTTCGCCCTGGCTGCGCGAGAGTTGAGTCCACATGCGGCGAAGTTGATCACTCATCCGACCCACCGATTTCGCCAACAAACCAACTTCGTCATGCACGCCAATGGGGATATCGGTACCAAAGTCACCCTCGGCAATGCGGTCCACTTTTTGTCCAAGTCGCGATAGCCGGCCGATCAAGCGACCAGCCATCAACAAAGTGACGGATGTCAACAGGAAAACCGTTGATAATCCTGTCACCAGTGGCAGACCGGCGGCCCGCAATCGGGCGGCCCGTAGTTCGCTTTCATCAAACAGGACAACGACGCGGTCCGCGCCATCGTCGCTTGTTCCGCGTCGCTGAAAGACCCCCGCCAGGAATTGCCGCTGCCCAACCCGCATGGATTGCCTGATCCCGTCGTCGCCAGGTTGAATGTCGCCAGGTTGAAACCTGTCGCCGCGAAAGTCAGCGGGCAATTCGATTGACGAGGCAACGATGTTTCCTTCCTTTGATAAAGTCATCAGTTCGGTGTTGGTCAAATCCGCGAGCAACTCGATGACCTGGGGATAGAAGGGAAAAGATGCACCGGAAAGCGTTCCTGAGATGCCATCGAATCGAGCAGCCAGTTGCTGTTTGGCCCAGCGGTCGCCCAGCCAATAAGAGCCGACCGCCACCGCGATCGCAGCCACAATCGACACGGCCAACAGCGGCAGAAGCAGTCGAATGCGAAGCGAATGGAATCGTGATTTCAACGAATGAGCCTCATCAAGCAACGCGATCGGTCGCTGGTGGAATGTCCGTCATCCGTGGCGGATTTGCCATCACAGGCGAGTGGTTTCGCGTTCGGATTATCATGGGTTTGGCATTTGGTACGGGGGTTGCACTACGGCTTGTGCCTGCCGGCTCTCCGTGCATGACGGTTGGCAACAAAATCAACCGTGTGGAAGATAGTGAAGATAGTAACGATCCATATGAAAAAAACACCTCACGGTTTTACCTTAGTCGAACTTCTCGTGGTGATCGCGATCATCGGGATTCTGGTCGGTTTGATGTTGCCGGCTGTCCAGGCTGCTCGGGAAGCCGCTCGTCGAATTCAATGTAGCAATCACCTCAAACAGATTTCGCTCGCCTGCCAGAACTATCACAGCGCATTCAAGAAACTGCCGCCATCGGCCCTGGTCGATTTATCCGTCAGTAATACCAGCAACAACGGATCGTGGGGCGTTCATGGTCGCATCTTACCGTTCCTGGAAAGAATCGATCTGCACGAAAGAGTGGATCTCTCTGTGGGCTGGGATCATCAGATGGCGATCGACGGCGTCAAGGTCGAACCATATGCGTGTCCCAGCGACCCAGGGACCGACCAACCGCGATATCCCGGCGGCGGACGGCCGACGCTGTATCCGACCAGCTACGGATTTAACTTCGGTACCTGGTTCGTCTTCAATCCGCAATCACGCAAAGGCGGCGACGGGATGTTCTATCCCAACAAGCTGATGCGCTATCGCGATTGTTTGGATGGTACAAGCCACACCCTGTTGGTCTCCGAAGTCAAAACCTGGACACACTACATGCGGAATGGTGGGCCGCCGTCGACAACGCAGCCGATCAACGCAGACGAACTGTCGCTGGTTGCCGTCACGGGCTCGCAATTCAAAAACACCGGTCACACCGAATGGCCCGACGGGCGCGTCCATCACACGGGCTTTACGACATTGATGACACCCAACACAACCGTCCCGCTGGAAGTGGGCGGTGTGGAGCACGATGTCGATTACAATTCCTGGCAAGAAGGAAAAAACGGGATCTTGGGAAACCCCACCTACGCCGCCATTACTTCGCGCAGCTATCACGTCGGGATGGTGCACGCCGGCTTTCTGGATGGATCGGTAACCAGCATCACCGATTCGATCGACGTCGATATCTGGCATGCCATGGGCACGCGACGCGGACGCGAAGTAATTCAGCGCGAGCCTTAATTCGCTGAAGCATCTTTCTTGGTAGGCCAGGTCCCGGCCTACATTGTTTGCGCGTTAATCAGACGACACAGACCTGACGCGGTAAATTCCATACGCGACCGCCAGCATCCATGGCACATGCTGGACAAACACGACCACAAACAGGGATGATCACCACGCATGCGGGCTGACGTGGCTGCCACAACTGCCATCGGCGCATCCGCCGCCGCCCCAACAACCGGCGGCAAGTGGAATGATGGCGAGTGCGACAACAGCGACGAGCGTGCGCAGACTCTTGGATGCGTGAAACATGACCCGGCCTCCTTGCCGTGATACAATGAATTGAAGCGTAGTTCGACAAAGCTTTGCAATGTCCAACGCAGCGGCCCATCCGCCAAGTCCAGCAAAGAAACATCAAATTTCAGCAAATCAGTGGCAGGTCATGCCGCCATACAGGCATTGAAATGATGATGCCCGTCGTTAGCAAGCACCTTCCTTTTGCCTGATTGATTGCCGCCTGCCGGAGTTTTGCCCATGAATACCCAACCACTGAATATCCCATCACTTGCCCGTCGTTTCACGGTCTACCTGCCCGGCTTCTTGATCGCCGTTGTTTGCCTGATCGACAGCGCGGCTTTCGCGCAAAGTGGTTCAGGAATTGTTTATCCGCAAGGATCACCCTATCCCCAGGGCAGGATCATTCAGTCGTCGCCGCTGCAAGGAAGCGGCACGATCATTCAAAGCCGCCCCATTCAAGGTGCAGTGACTCAAGGCTCGGCGACCCAAGGCTCGGCCATCCGCGCCCAGGAAACGTTCGAGTCAAAATTTTGGCAGTATCTAAACGAAGCTCGCTATCGCGAATGGGCGCCGGTGGCCGGCACAACGGGAGAAGCCTACGAAGGCCAGAGTCCTCACGGGGCGATGATCAAGATGTATCTGAATCGCCGGGCCGCCGGACGTCCGGACGAATTGCCTGCCGGTTCCGTGGTCGTCAAAGAGAACTATGGAGCGGATGGAAAGACGCTGATGGCCGTCACGACGATGTACCGACCCAAGACTTACAAAGGCTGGTATTGGACGAAGTACAACCCTGATGGCAGCGTGGCAACCAAAGACGGCAAACGTCTGGCCGGACAAGTGAAAGGCTGCATCGATTGCCACGCCGGCGCCGGCGGAAACGACGACGTCTTTTTCAATGACTGATGCAAGGCTGATTCATCGAGAGTTTCGCTTCCGCCAGCCCTCGGGAAAATGCCCTGACAAGAGTGTGTTGAGACGGTCTCGGTTTCTGATACGAGAATCAATCGAGACCAAACCGATCCGTCCATTGCGTCGCTATGTTTTTGTATCGCCCTGCAAGGGCGATACACTGGGAGTTTGACATCCACAGCAAGCCTCGACCGACAACAGGTAGCGGGCATGCTCCGCGACCGCGTTCGTTTGCGGAGAGCCTGTGAATTTATTCGCCGGCGGCGAAAGTACGTCGTCGTTTGCTCCGCAAACGAACGCTTAAGGGAACGCTCGTTCGCGGAGCGAAC
>JBFJVZ010000099.1:0-19213 GCA_041623895.1 Pirellulaceae bacterium
GACAACAACACGCCGCCCAGGTGTGCGAATCGTTGCTTGCTTTCGATACAAACGTCGTAACCGGCAAGTGCGACGAACCAACTGCGTCGCTGTGATCACTGAAAAGTTGCTCTGACAATCTCTTGATCAAAAGTTATCACGGGTATCCCTGCGCACTTCGGGTGGGGCTCGCCGAAAGATTCCCCGTCAGGTCAACTCACGATGAGCCTCACTGTCGAACTGATCACGTCGCTAAAAGATCTCACCCCGCAAGACATCCAGCGATGGAACGAGTTAGCGGCAAACCCCTTTCAACGATGGGAATGGCTGGGAAGTTGGTGGGATGCCTACGGGAGCGATCACAGTTTGTACATCTTGTCCGTCAAGAAAGATGGGCAAACGGTTGGCTTCGCACCGTGGTACATCGAAAACCGTATCAGCACCGGACGAACGATCCAATTCCTTGGTTCCGGCAAAGCTTGTACGGATCATCTCTCACTGCTGGTCGGCGGCACGGACGCGCAACCAATTGCCGACGCGGTTGCCCAGTGGCTGTTCGATGCAACGACCATGAACACTCATGAATTGCCCAGACGATTTGTATGGGACGCGATCGAATTGATCGGCATCGACGCCAGCGATCAGCCAATCAATTGTTTGGTGGAATCGATGCGAGCTTTGGGGCTCAGCGTCCAGCAGTCCGATGGTTTGGGTTGCTATGTCATCAACGTTCCGGACCAATGGGAAGACTACGTCAAGATGAGGTCCAAGAGTGGCCGTCGCGAAGTCCGGCAGTCGCTTAAGAATATCGATGACGGTACGATCATCGTTAACACGGTTGGTTCGGAAAGTGACTTAGACCAGATATGGAATCATTTCGTCAACCTTCACCAGCGGCGGCGTCATGCTTCCGGCACCACTGGTTGCTTTGATCATCCTTCATTTAGCCAGTTTCTGCGCAAGGCGGCATCGGAACTTCTCGGTGCCGGGATGTTGGAGCTTGTGGTCGCCACGATGGACAACGCGCCCGTAGCGGCTCAGTTTGCGCTTGTCGACGATGACAGCTGGTACTTTTACCAATCGGGAATGGAGCCGGACGCATCGGACACTCGCCCGGGCCTGAGCGTGTTTTGCCATGCCATTCGTAAGACGATTGAATCGGGACGGAAACGATTCGATATGATGCGAGGCGACGAACCGTACAAGCTACGTTGGCGTGCCGAGCTGCAGCCTGCACAGGAGGTTCGTGTCTGTAGTCCGAAGACGACGGCTCGATTGCGAAAGCAAGTTTACGGCGCCGGCGTTACCTTCAAAAACCTGATCAAATCCGGTATGGGAATCGGCCACCAACATTCCTGAAAGGCGTAATAGATTTCCGCTCACGCCCCGAATCTGACGCCAAACCGATTGCCTTCTCAGGCCAAGGCGATCTACGACCCCGGAACAATCAAACGCTGAATAACCAGCATTCAGGGGGGATTTCTCTGCGCCAGGCAGCGGCTTCAACGGTTGATCCTGACCGATTACACTAGGGAAACGTCTTTTTCCTCAAATTCATAATCGGCCCCGTGCAAGCTGCAACTCGCCCCGTGCAAGCTGCAACCCGCCCCGTGCAAGCTGCAACCCGCCATGGCCGATGGGAGTATTTAATGTCGCTCTGTCTTCGGCCCTTGTTGTTCGTGCTCGGCTTGCATGCCGTGTTGATCACCGGTTGCGACATCGGTACAAAAGCGGCGATTAAGAATCCCGAGACGGTGACCACCGAAGATGGCGCCCTCAGGCTGTTCTCAGCAGTCGGTGGCACGGTCACCCAGGATGGCAATGCGACCTTGGTGAAGCTGAACGACAGCCGCGTCAACGATGCACAACTTGCCTGCATCAAGTTTCTGGTCAATGTGACCGAGGTCGATTTGCGTGACTCGGCAATCACCGACGAAGGCATGAAGCATTTGACCGAATTGGTTTCCCTGGTGAAGCTTAACTTGGGTGGAACAAAATTTACCGATGCGGGTCTTGCCGAAATTTCCGGACTCAGTGGTCTGCGGGAATTGAATCTACGCGGCACCGGAATCACTTCCCAGGGGCTGGTGCACCTGAAAAACTTGCGAGATTTAGCAGCCCTATCGCTGTATCAGACGGAAATTGACGATGCGGGACTGGAGCATCTGGCGACGCTGACTTCGCTGACCAGCTTGTATTTGTCCCGGACCCAAGTGACGGGCGAAGGACTTGTGCACCTGAATGGAATGGAAATCCTGACGAATCTTTCGTTGCAGGACACACAGATCAATGATGATGCAATGCCGCACATCCGCGAACTCAAGCAACTCACCTCGCTCGGATTGGGGAACACGCTGGTAACCGACGACGGACTAGCGCAGCTGAATGGATTGGAGTTCTTGCAGTCGGTGGGGCTTGAAGGAACCGCCGTTACCGACGCAGGACTGGCGAAGCTCGAAGAGCTTCCCGCACTCAAGAGTATCAGCCTGCCTGAAACCAAGGTGACCGACGCGGGAGTCGCAGAACTGCAGAAACGATTTCCCGAAGCGGAAATCACCAAGTAAATCGTTAATCGAGACGAAGCGTTTCGAAGTTCTTCTCAGTTCGCCCCCGGCAGCACTCCGCGTTTTATCTCTCCAGCGGAACGATATTGGGGAGGCGCCTGAGCTGCTCCGTGCCGCTGAGATAAAGATCACGGCCGGCGAATGCCATTTTGCCCGAGGGCGTAATGCGGCCCAGTACTTGCACGTTCGCATCGCGGGGATCGATGCGGACCAGCGCCGTGCGTCCCTTGCCGTTTTCAAGTGTCGCCCAGATGAAACCGTCCGGCCCTTTTTTGAAATCCCATTGGCCCGTGCCTTCACGCCAGGCGAACGGAACGCCCCAGGGAATCTGCTTTCGGAAAAAGACTTTGCCCGACGGAACCTCGACGCCATACAGCACGCCGCGATACTGATCGCTCCCTTGCCAGGTCACGCCCAGCATCCGACCCGGAGCCACTTCCAGCAGCGGTCCCGATTTGTCGGAACCCGGCACCGGCTTGAAGGTGTTGTCGCTGAGTAATCGCTGCGTATCGGTGTCATAGATAAAGACGTTACCGCCATCGGTTCCGATGATGACGTAGCGGTCCTTCACTGCCGTGGTCAGCCAGCCGATTTCCTGTTCAACAAATGGCTCCCACATCCCACCTACCTGGCCGCTTTCGGGATCGTACCATGCGAGGCCGCCGCCCTCGTAGTCGCGCTGGCCCTTGCCGCCAAAGTACACACGCCCATCAGCGGCTGTTGTCGCTGAGAGCATCTTTTTCACTCGCGTCAGGTTCAAGACGGCATCCGGATCGGCATGTACTTTCCTGGGATTGGCTTGAGGGCTGGAAATCTCCGGACTGCTGTTCGTGATCACACGCGAGCCGGGAGGCCCTCCTTTCTCCACATTCCATGGCCGATTCGGATCGAATTCAAAGATCGGACCGCCGGCGTAGCCGCTGAAGAACAGCCGGTCGCCCCGGTTGCTGATCGCATACAAGCTGGCACCGCCGTTGCCCAGATGAGTGACTTGTTGCAACCGCGGATCAAACAAAAAGCGTCCCTTTGATCCGTGGCCGCTGCCAAACAGTCGGCCGTCTGGCAGCTCATGCAAACGATGGATTGCAAGCGGGTGCTGTCCAACGCCCTCCAACACAAAACGACGCCAAGCCGGTTTGGAACCGTCCCGGTTGGGCGTGCCGGGACGCCACCACAACACCGCGCGATCGTTTTCGTCAGGATACAACTGTCCGACGTGAATCTCGGGGGCAGCCGGCCGAGTCAGGACGGGCGCGCTCGCTCGCACTTGCTCCGGCCAAGGGCAGCTGTCATCCATGGCCCAGCCGGCGGTTCCCTTGGGGATCGCTTTGCCGTGGTACAGCCAATAAAATTTGCGTGTTGACTTGTCGGTGGTTTGTTGCGTGCAGGCCACCGCGCCGCCGAAGTTGTCATACTGGCTGCCGTTCAGCTTAAGCCCGAACGCGCCCTCCGGTGCTTCCAACAGCACGGACTCTTCGCCCGTTTCAACATTGATCGCGACCAGGTACCAAGGCATCTTTCCGCAGGCGACATAGATGTGCGTGTCGCAAGCTCCGATATCGTAACCATATGCAGTGCCGCCGATCTTGGGGCCAATCGCGCCGAAATCCTTGAACTCGCCCGTCTGCGGATTGAATCCATAAGCCGAAGCGCGACGCAACGTGTCTTCTTCACCCAACCAGCTGCCGGCTCCGTAAATCCAGCCGGTGGGCGCAAGCACCGTTGGATTTCGTTCCCCACCGTGACCTTTGATCTTCTTGTAAAGCTCGACCTGATTGGTAGCCGGATCGTAGCGATAGATCAGCATGATGCCGCCGCTGCCCCAGGTATGCTGATCGGTAATCGCACCGTACAACTTGCCGTCAAAGGCTAGATTGCCAAACCAGGTCAGCGCCATTTCGACTCGCGCGCGGTCCTCCTCGACTTTGAAATCCTGCTTGGTCACTTCACCAGAGCCGAGATCGACGATGTAAGCGCGAGTCTCTTGTCGATATTGCTTGCGATACCAGACCAGGACGTCATAACTCTTGCCGTCCGGATTGGGCACCAGATTGGTGCCGCCGACATCGAGGCCGTAGACCGTCGTACCAAGATCTTCAACGGGCAGCATCTCGGCACGCTGCAAATCGGTTTCCAACTCGGGCTCAGCCTCCGCTTGCCAATCCTCGGGGATGTTCAGGATCGCCGTCGTACTGGACTCAGTCTTTGCCGCGGCATCGTTTTGCTCCGCATTGTCACTCGGTTGCGCTGCCGCCACCGCCAGCAAGACAGCAATCAGCACAACCGCCGCGGTCAAACTCATTCCAAACTTCATGTTGTCGTACCGGAACTCAAGGTAGCAGGCTGAAAATGCGTACGGCCTGGCCTGTTAAGGGTGGGAAACCGGGCAGCATGTTGGTGGCTGCCGGTCAGGTGGATCAGGGTCTAGCCGCAGCGTTCGCCAACGACAAGAAGGCAGCCACCGGATGCTTGTTTCTTTCATACAAACAGAGCCGGAGAAAGCCTAGCAGACTGATCAAAAGAGGGGCAGCAGTCAACAATTCCGGGCTAATTCCGCCTGGACAGCAAACCGGCGATCACTCCGCCAACGAACGCAACAAAAAAGCCCGCGAAATCGCTAGCTGATTCGCGGGCTATCTTGCCTAGTTTCCAAATAGTGACCCCTACGGGACTCGAACCCGTGTCGCCGCCGTGAAAGGGCGGTGTCCTAGACCGCTAGACGAAGGGGCCGCGTGATTAAAAATCACATCGCACAGAGCGATTGGTAACAGTGGTCGCGGCTTTGTAATCAGGAGAGCCTGATCACGTCAAGGGTTCACAGAGGCGCAAATTCGCCATCGGGGCGTCAAATCGCGATTCCGCGATCAAGATTCCACAGCTGCGTCACCTGATTCCAGGCTGCGCTGAATCGCATCGTAAACTTCACGACGATGAACGGGAACCTCACGAGGTGCCTCGACACCCAATCGAACTTTGTCGCCGCGAATTTCCACAACAACGATCTTGATGTCGTTGTTGATGACGATACTCTCGTTCTTCTTTCTCGATAAAACCAACATGTATTCCAGTCCTTTCCTACCGGCCTATGCTTCGATCTGCGGTACTCTTGGTGCAGATATGTGCGTCGAAGTTGTGTTTCCAACCAACCGCAGCGGCCGGGGAATGTTTTGAAGGCGTATCAGGATGATGTCGCCTACTTTCCTAACATCATAACTTTAGGCCAAAAAATGCCGCGGTCAAGGAAATCTGGCTTGACAAGGACGATTTTCTGACCCTCGGATCGTCTCAGTCACAATCAAAACCGGAAAATCCTCGCCAACTTGTGCCTCAAAAGATCAATTCAAGCACCCACCCCAAGAGAACTAGTGTTCGCATGTTCCCTATGACGGGTTATCTTGACCGGGAACCGATTTATGATTGATTACGTCCTACAATTAGGTGGTTCTTGACAGCGACCCTGCCTACCCTTGAGGTACAGGCCTTCGCTGCGACACACTTTTACCTGACTCTCGTGAAACTGCATTGAGACCATGGTTCGGGCAATCGGAAACGGAAACGACTCGGCATTGGATTCCCCCCGGGGATTCACTCCAGCTCGCGCATCAAAGACGCTTCCGCTGGTTCGTCGAATTGTTGCAGACATGATTTCGTTGACCGAAAGCATCGATCGACAGCGCGAACAACTGCGGGGTCTCGATGACTTGACCGATCCGATTGAACATGTCCATTACCAGGAAGAAGTCAGCGATATCCGTTTGTCACTGGCCGATGATGAGGGACGCTTAAAGAATTGCATCGCCGAACTTGGCGCGCTCGGCGTCGAACCTCATTTACCCTTTGACGGCTACGTCGATTTTCCAGCCATTTTGAACCGACGTCCGGTTTGCTTGTGTTGGCACAGCGATGACCAGACCATTTCGCACTGGCACGAGGAAGGCGATTCAGCAAAGCATCGCAAGCGGATCGAAGGACTCGCTTTGGACAGCGACTCTTTTTCTTGAGCGACCCTACGTGGTGCGTTGAACTTGTGGAAAACGAGCGCAAAGTGGTCAGCGCCAGTCTTGGGTCAAAAGGCCGCAATCGCCGTGTGGAAACGAGAGCGTCCGGCTTAAGAAGTGCAACAGTCATGAACGCTCTCTAACGCACGGCGGCTGATCAGAGTGGCGTTGTCCAGCCGGGCGTTTCGCTGCAGCGGCCTGTTCACGGCGTCAAGAACACCTGCAGTTTGCGGCAGCCGTGGGCACCCAACACCAGTGACTGTTCGATGTCTGCGGTCTTGCTGGGCCCCGACACAAACACACCGAAACCGGATTTCGGCGTGCCGATTCGGCGATAGGCATCATGCATGTGGTGCACGATTTGACTTCTTGAGACAACGATGGCCAGATACTGAGCGATAAAAAGCATCACGCGATGAGGAAGTGACTGACCATCGACCCAGATCGCGCCGTTCTCCGCAACCAGAAACTCGCCTCGCGCGATCGTCCAGTCAAGCGAAGCCAATGCGTGCGGATCGTCGATCTCTGCGGCATCCACATTCCCCTTCACCGCTTCGGGCACCACCGATGCGATTCGATGCGCCTGACGATAAACAGGATTCTGGGAAAGAATCTCATCCACCTGACTGGGCTGATCGATCAAATGAGCCTCGCCACCGACGATCGCCAACATCTCGATGAAGTGTCCGAGTGGATCATCGAAACAAACCAGCTTTTCATCGTCGGTTTCCGGTAAGTCAGGCCCAGCCAAGGGCCTGGTTCGCAAGCGATCGAGGGTTCGCTGACGGCTGGCAGTCGACGCCGCCGGTCCGCGATGTGATGGTTCAGAGCTGCCAAATCTCACTGGGAGCCCTCCTTGCCGTGGGGCCGCTGACGCCGGTACCACTGGCTAAACGTTTCTTTGGGTGCCTCGGGCAACTCCCTGGCAATGGACCATTTATTAAGCCGATTGTGCGTGAGCCAATGCGGTAAGCGGCGGACGGCCGTTCTCCCCATCGCACCGACCGTGGCAAACAACCGCGGACGTTGAAATACAAACGACGCAGCCTTCATGCTCAATCGCTTCGAGATTGGCAGCAGGCGCTTGCCAACCAATTCCTTTCGCCAGGCCAACAACTGATGGTGCAAAGGTATCTTGACGGGACAGACATCGGTACACGATCCGCACAAACTGCAAGCGTAAGGCAGGCTCTTGTAACTGGACGCGTCGCGGGTTGGCGACAAGACCGACCCAATCGGGCCGGGGACGGTGGCACGATAGCTGTGCCCGCCGCTTCGTCGATAAACCGGGCACGTATTCATACACGCCCCACAGCGAATACAGTGCAACGAATCTCGAAACTCGCTGCTCTCACGAAGTTCCGTGCGTCCGTTATCGACCAGCACGATATGCAGTTCGCTATGCGCGTCTCTGGGACCGTGAAAGTGGGATGTGTAACTGGTAATTGGCTGCCCGGTGGCCGACCGCGCCAACAATCGAGTAAAGACGGCTAAGTCCTCAAACCTGGGAATCAGTTTTTCGATTCCCATGCAGGCGATATGAACTCGTGGCAGAGACACACCCAAGTCGGCATTCCCTTCGTTGGTGCAGATCACCAGCCCGCCCGTTTCAGCAACGGCAAAGTTTACGCCGGTGATGCCGATTTCGCCGGAAAGGAATTTTCCCCGCAAATGACCCCGCGCCGCTTCGGTCAAATAGCTCGGATCCGAAGCACCCTCATTGGTTCCCAGATGCTGATGAAATGTCTCGCCTACCTCTTCCTTCTTAATATGAATCGCGGGCAGCACGATATGGCTTGGTGATTCGCCTCGCAGTTGAACGATCCGCTCACCCAAGTCGGTGTCCACAACCTCGATACCGTTGGCTTCCAAAAAAGGATTGAGCCCACATTCTTCCGTCAGCATCGACTTGCTTTTGACGATTCGCAGCGTTTCATGCTCGCGCAGAATCCGCAACACAATCTGGTTGTGCTCTTGGGCATCGGCGGCCCAGTGAACCACCGCACCCAGCGCGGTCGCATGGGCCTCGAATTGAGTCAAATAATCGGCCAAATTCGCGACCGTGTGCGACTTGATTTGGGAAGCCAGCGAACGCAGATACTCCCATTCGGGTACGGTTCCGACCTGTTTATCGCGTTTACCACGAACGAACCACAAGGCACGATCATGCCACTGCGAACGTGCCTGATTGGTGACGAATTCGCGTGCGGCCGAAGGATGGTCGACGATAGGCAGTGCAGTCATAGGAGAATCATCCTGGGAAACCAACCGTTCTAGGATACTGGAATCTATCTGAACCGCTACGCGTGAGGGGACACAACCGACCGCTTCGGGCGTAATAACTGCACCGCCGCCAGCGATGTCCTTGATCGTAGCGAAAGTCGGAAGACTTCCGAGCAGTTGAAGAATCTCGGCACTCTCCCCAATTCAGTGACCCGCAATCGTTCACAACTCGATCACTCTGCTAACGGTCGACCCATCAGAATTTGGGCTACGTGCATGACGCGAATCGGCGACTTTTCACGCCGAATCAATCCCTGGAGGTGCATCAAGCAACTCATATCGGCCGAGGCGATTACCTCGCTGCCGGCCGCCAAATGATCCGCGATGCGATCGCGGCCCATGGCAGCCGAGACATCCGCCTCGTTGACGGAGAAGGTTCCACCAAAGCCACAACACTCGTCCGGACGTGTTGGCTCCACCCACTGGATGTCGGCAACCAAATTCATGACATCGCGAATCTTGTTTGCCCGACCCTGCGTCGATTCACTCGAATCACCCAACCGCAATTCGCGCAGCCCGTGACAGCTTGGATGCAGGGACACTCGATGCGGAAAGTGCACATCCAAGTGGTCAATCTGTAACTCGTCGTGCAAGTACTCGCAAAGCTCGAAGGTCCGATTTTGCACGTGTTGGTACTTGGCATCGCTGACATCGAAGTATTCGGCGTAGTGATGACGGACCATCGCCGTGCAAGAACCCGAGGGACAGACGATGGTGGGATACTCTGAAAAAAGCTGAACGAAACGTCGCGCTACCGGTGCGGTTTCGTCGTTGCAGCCCGTGTTGGCCATCGGCTGACCGCAACAAGTTTGTCCCCGGGGAAAAACAACGTCGACGCCCAAACGCTCGAGCAGTTCAAGTGTGGCGATCGCAACATCGGGAAAGAATTGGTCGATGTAGCAAGGAACGAACAGAGCGACGGACATACGAATGCAGGCGAAACCAAGGGGACGTGAGACGGCGGCGACAAAGCGAGCAGTATAGTTTCTATTTCCGCTTTGTACGACGGACGGGGAGTCCGCCGCCCCAGATCACGGCTGACACGCGTATGGACCTATACCGTTTCCGGGTAGGCCATACCTGCCGCAAGATTCGTCAGCGTCCCCTTGGCCGGCAAAACATTGGCAGAACTGATCGCTTGCTTGCACGTGGAGATGTACTTCTTCAGACGGCGAATGCTGGGAATTTTGCGGCCCCGTATCAAACGGCGTCCTTTCGTGCTTAACGAAAAACGTACCAAGTCACGGTGCAGCGCCGCGGGGGACTCATCAGCAATCCCTTGCACGCTACGCCGATGTACGCTGATTAACAATTGTGCGTCGCGAGGCATCATCCCCTGTACGGAAGCTGCCAGCCGAATCGCCGGCCGGTACCGATGGACGAGTCTCAGCGACTTTGCCGGCACGCCGTCTTTTTGCAGACGTTTGGTGTCGCAGGTCAGCAGGTCGCCCGCCGTCACGACGCCAATCGCACGCAGCATCTGGCAGCGCTGCTGGCTGCAAATCCGCGTGTGTTCGATTCGCATGCTTAGCAGTCGGTCTCGATGACACTGGCGATTCGGCTCATTTGCTGCAACGCCTGGATGACAGCGAGCAATATTTGTCTTCAGCTCTACAGGCTGATTATTGAGGGGAGCAACAAAACGCAGAAACATCCGCAACATATCAGCACCATGAAAGAGAAGACGAGAAAAGAGTGTTTGCTAGAGAGGTCTCTAATCAATCATCGCCGCTCGATGCCAGAGAGAAATTCAGCTTTTTCTCAGCACCGCCAATCGCAGCATAAAGCCAACCGAACGTACCGCTTCGTGAATCGTCAATTTGCTCCGACCCTGTTGGCGGTCGGTAAATGTGATCGGAACTTCGCGGATCTTGCAATCATGCTGGTGTAGACGCATCAGCAGTTCTTCCAGCAAGGCGTACCCCTGGCATTTCAAGCGACCGAGTTCGACTTTCCGCAATGCGGCAACACGGTAGCAGCGAATCGAGCCGCTGCAATCAGCAACGGGCAGCCGCAAACAGACGACTGCAAAGCGGTTGATCCAACGGCTCATCAGCCGGCGGTGCCAGGGCCATCCCTCAATCCGCCCGCCGGCAACGTATCGCGAGCCAACGACAACATCAGCATCCGGGTCATCGATGGCAACCGCCAAGATTTGCGATAAGTCCTGTGGGTTGTGGCTCAGGTCTCCGTCCAAGTTCAAAAAAAATTCGTAGTCCTCTTCAATCGCCTGAGTTGCCGCTCGCACAATCGCACTTCCCAGCCCTCGTTCCTGTTTGCGGACCAGCACTCGCACCGCTGAATCATGCTTACAGATTTCTTGCACGATGCCGGCCGTACCATCGGGTGAATCGTCATCGACAACCAATACATCTGCCGTTGGGATCGCCTCCCGCAGCCCTTCCAGCAGGGTACGAATATTCGACGCCTCCTCGTAAGTGCACACGCCGATCAACGAGCGTGCGCTTTCAGTCAAGGCGTCAGCGTTCAACGTCAATTGTCCTGCGCTCGGGCATTTCTAAATACGGCATCGTCGCGAACAGGGCGGGATCAGGGGCCGGGCGCCAATGGGCGCAGCATCCTTCGCGCCGACAGCGGTTACAGCCGGTTCCCAAATTCTAAGCCGCCGCGACATCGCGTTGTTGCAGCGTGCGACCTGCTTTCCCGCGGAATCCAAATTCGTTTGAATTCGACGAACCGCTCAGGTAGATCGGATGCGTCCACGGCGAAAGTGCCAGATCAGTATCAGACAGGCCCCAGACCAAGGCCTGCCGCTGTGGGGATGGACGGCTGATCGACGACGACAACTGAAACTGACAGGGCACACCACTTGACGTGCTCACCTGGGCGGCAATGCTGTCGACCCATTTTCTCGCCAACGGATCGGTGATTACCGACCAAAGACCGCCGCGACCGCGAACCCAATCGATCTGAATCACTTGCAGCTGTGAGCAACCAGCGTCACAGCGATCCGCTCGTTTGCCCTGATATGCGATTATCAACTGATCGCAAAGCGCGACCAAGAATCTGCGCTTCAACGACAGCGATGGAGGTACAACCAGCACTGGCGTGCGCAGCCCGTTTTGACCAGATCGCACAATCAGGCTGGCCAACGCAGCAAGTGACATCACTGAGACTTATTTGTTAGTCCGCATGCTATTGAGCATTGCGTGGAAGTCGACATCGATCGTTCGGTCTTCAGAATCGACTCGTATCACTTGTGGTTGAGCAACGTCCAAGTCATCTTCAATCACCAGCAGATCGCTATCATCTGAATCCGATTTGGTGGACAGAACGATATCGTCCGGCTCGACGGTTGGCTCATCTGACGCCGGTTGACCATCGGTCTCATCTAACCAGACGACCGGTTGCGGGTTGTTTCCCAGACTCACGATTTCCTGATTATCGGCCTCGATGCAGTTGAAGCGCGCGTCCGCTGCCATTTCGCTCAAACTAACGATCTCCGAATGAATCATTCCCTCCAGTTCATGCGGCGGAGCATGGTTGGTCGTCGATGTCGATCTCACGCCGTTTCCAACCGGCACGGATTCCTCAATCTCAAAGTCTCCAAATAACTCAGCCGGCAGAGGTGTTACGACGGGAACTTGTCGGGCATTTTCGGGGGCCGTGAACACGGCGTCTTCGTCCAATGGCTCGTCAAGCCACTGAATTGTCTCCGCGTTGCGACCGGAATCCTGCGAAGACAAGTCGCTTGGTTGCTGCTCGGCCGACTCGGGGTCGGACTCGCATGGATCCGGATCGTTGTTAGCTGGTTTTGGTTGCTCAACCGGACTCAAATCGGATAGCGTCCCGAACTCGACCGGCGCGGCTTGATGCGAGATTTTGGGCTCTTCGATCATGGGGCTCGGTAGCTGCTGTAATTGTGCCCAAGCTTGATCGACGATTTTTTCACAGATGTAATCCTGGTCGTTGTCGGCGGCGCAATCGATGGCTTCGGTCATGATCTGATTGATCAGCCGCGGCACGCCGCTACAGACATGATGGATGGCACCGATTGCCTCGTCGGTAATCGTGTCTTCGGCGATCGAACCGCAGGCGCGAATTGCTTCATAGATATATTGGCGGGTTTCGCCGGAGTTCAGCGGATGCAAGTAGCAACGCGTTGATACTCGTTGCGTGAACGGCTCCAGCGCGGGAGCCGCCAAAGTGTCCTCCAACTTCACTCCTCCGCAAACCACCGCCGTCACTCTTGGCTGATCATCGCGCATGATGTTCGTGACCATCCGGATGGCTTCCAAAACTTCTGCCGACAGACACTGGGCCTCGTCAACGATGATTAACAGACCGTTTTGGGCCGCAACCTTGCCGCAGACCCGATCAATCAAAGCCAAATGCAGATCACCGTCAGCGGCGGAATCAAGATCAACTCCCAAATGATGCAACAGGTGTCGGTGAAAATCCGCCTGGTCGTCGATCGGCGCATCACCCAGCAGCACGACGTCATGAGTCTTGCTGAATTCGTCGGCCAGGATCCTGCAGAGCAACGATTTGCCCGTGCCCGGCGGGCCAATGACCAACGAAACTCCGTCGCTGGATTTGACGCTGCGGCGAACTCGTTGCAAAGCATCGTCCGCCGTACCCACAGGGACGTATCGGCTGACACATGGAAACGCTGGAAATGGCGGCAAGTCGTGTGTGTGTTCAGAAGCCTTCATCGGTGATCCAAAACACGGTTCGGAAGTGGTGGATACTGACGCCCCCGTCAAGCCAAGGGCGCGCAATGCACGTCGCATAATCCGTCTAATCGTTAGCATCGGCACGCGCGCCGTGCGAACCTGAGTCCGATCTCACCAGGGAACAGGATCTGATCGAATTTGCAAGAATTTGCAGAGTTTACGTAGCGGAAGTCGGAACACTTGCCAGAAGCATGGATCGGTAGTCCGAATTCCGCCACGACTTTTATGCCTCAGCTGGACAGCGGCACTTTTGGGTGAAAAGGCCGTGAATTGCCGGCTCATCAGCCGCTGGGCGCCGACCGCTGCTTAAGTCGTCCCGCTGAGGAAGGAATTTGAGCCTGGCTTCTCATGATTGTTGAGCTAGTGCTTTGTCCAGATTCAAACTTAGGGTGGTGGTCGTAGCCGATGTCGCCAGACTTCGGGGTATCTTGGAACGAACCGAATTCTGGCGAATCCGGCTACCCTAAAGTCAAAAGTTGACAGAGCACTATCAGTTCCCCAGATCAAGGTGGCGCTGTCTAAGTTTGAAAATTCGTGAAACACGATTCAAGATCACAACGCGCTCGCCAAAGCCGCTGTCAGCAAGATCAACAGGCAAAGTCGACGGGCCAGCACGGCAATCGGTTGCCGAATTCGAATCCACGCTGCCGGGATTTCGATTTCCCCGCTCGCTCGGACTTCCTCTGCCACAGACCGCTCGCTGAAGTCATCGACAACAGCAGCAGTTGATACTCCACTGTCGACGACAGCCAATGGAACCAGCTCGTGCCGATCTCCCGAATGTGCCAGCACAAGGGGCGGACACAGCCGACGCCACTTTTCATATCCGCAGGCCACCAACATCCCCACAGCTATTGCCACCAACCAGGCCAACGACGAATTTTTCCCTTCCCAGACGTCACCGAACTCAACTTGCGGAGGCGTCGAAGCCCCCCTGGCAAGCTGTTTCTGGAGATCTGTTACGACCTGGTCGGCTCGGTCCCTGAGGGCCAGCCAATGCGCCGACGAAGCCGGATCGGATACCGAAGCCACCTGACCCGAGCGAGAATCATCAAACGAGACAGTGATGACAGCCCCTGATTCCGTGGTGCCACCAACGGAATCGTGCCGGCTATGCTTGCTGTAGAAGTCGCTGAGTTCACGTGTCCATTTCGCAATCGCAAGCTTCGCGGGAGGCAGGTGCCGAGACGCCTCCGAAAACCGTCGCCGGAGTTCGAGCAGTGTTGGATCACCCAGCGGCAGCGAATACTCGCTAGTGGTACCATCAGCGCGAGAAACCAGAAAGCACTGTCGGGGCTGACCCGAGGGCCAAATCGATACGATGATGGCGGCACACGAGAGCGTGACCAACAAACCGTCCGTCATTGCCAAACGGCGAATCATGGTAATGATTTTGATGTCAAGATGGTCCACGAAACGTTGGCGCGGCTTCCAGCCATGCCAGGCAACCTGCCTTTCTCTCAATCGGAGATGGTTTGGGCCGCCGACCAGCCCAACCGCCCGATTTTGCTGATTTGCGCGGTTTTGATGAAAGCGGAGATGTTCAAGATCAAAATTTGTGGAGTTCGATTCAGCAAAGACATTGATGCGGTCGCTTGCGCCGGTGCCGATGCGATTGGATTGAACTTCTTTGAAAAAAGTATTCGTTACGTTGATCCCGGCGATGAAACAACACAAGAATTATCCGCTCGAGCCGAAGCTGCCGGATTGATTCGTGTGGGCGTCTTTGTCGACGCTGCCGCTGCGAAAATTGCTGCGATTTGCCGGCAGGTTGGCTTGGATGCGATTCAGTTACATGGTGATGAGACGACCGAGATCGCTGGCGAGCTGATCGACGCGGGCCTGAATGTCGTTCGCGCCATCAAACTACCCTCCGATCTAACCGCTGATCTGATTCGCGATCGCTGCGACCCCTGGATTGATGTTGGATGCCATTTGCTACTGGATGCTGAAACGGGCGGCAGCGGGAAATGCCTGGATTGGAGAGCGGTAGGTCAATGGGCCCAGGCCCAGCTCGCAACACCCTGGACGCTTGCGGGGGGACTGACCGAGATCAACGTCGGCGAAGCGATCAAACATTCCGGGGCCCGCAGCGTTGATACCGCGAGCGGCGTCGAGCAGCCTCGGGGTACCAAGTCGCCGAAGAGGATCGAGGACTTCGTGCGAGCGAGCCGACTTGCCTTCGCGGCCTCGAACTCCGCCCGGTGATCCCTTTAAGGGGTCGATAAAGGGATTTCATCTAACATTCCGTCGCTCGAACCCCCACTCAGCGACATTTCCCCGATGCGGAAAATTGCCTCTCCGTCTATGATGTTGCACCGTAATATTGGCAGCGGTTAGGAAACCGAGGCAATTTTCCCCACGGACGCACGTTCGCGGGATTGCGAACCAGCGGGAGTCCCCGTGTTCGGTCCGTAACCCCTCTGACGTGCTCCACCACGCATTCCCCTTTCAAACACGGAGTTACTTGTGTCACAAGTAGATACCGGTCGGTTACCGTACAAAGTCAAAGACATTAGTCTCGCGGAATTTGGCCGCAAAGAAATCGAGCTTGCCGAAAACGAAATGCCTGGCTTGATGGCCTTGCGTGAAAAGTACGGCAAGACGAAACCGCTCAGCGGCGCACGCGTCGCGGGTTGTCTTCACATGACGATCCAGACCGCTGTGCTGATCGAAACCTTGATTGAACTGGGTGCCGAAGTCACCTGGAGCAGCTGCAATATTTTCAGCACTCAGGATCATGCCGCCGCAGCAATCGCCAAGGCGGGTGTTCCCGTGTATGCCTGGAAAGGCATGACGGAGGAAGAGTTCGATTGGTGCATCGAACAAACGTTACATTTCCCTTCCGGAAAACCGCTGAATATGATCCTGGACGATGGTGGTGACCTGACCGCCATGGTGCACGACAAGTTTCCTGAATTGCTGACCGGTATCTACGGAATCAGCGAAGAGACAACGGCCGGCATCCATCGTTTGGAAGTTTTGAACAAGTCTGGCAAGCTGCAGATTCCAGCGATCAATGTCAACGACAGCGCGACCAAGAGCAAGTTCGACAACTTGTACGGCTGCCGTGAATCTTTGGCAGACGGCGTGAAGCGTGCCACCGACGTGATGTTGGCCGGTAAAGTCGCGGTGGTTTGTGGCTACGGCGATGTCGGCAAAGGTTGTGCTCATAGCTTGAAGAGCTATGGCTGCCGCGTGATCGTGACCGAGATCGATCCCATCAATGCGTTGCAAGCGGCGATGGAAGGTTACGAAGTCACGACGATGGAACAGGCTTGCAAAGAAGGAAACCTGTTCGTGACCACGACCGGCAACAAAGATATCATCCTGGGCAACCATATCGTCGAGATGCCTAATGATGCAATCCTTTGCAACATCGGCCACTTTGACACCGAAATCGATATCGCCTGGCTGGAAAAGCAGGTCGCCGACGGCAAGGCAACTCGTAGCGAGATCAAGCCTTCCGACATCGGTGCGGTGGACCGTTACACGTTCAAGGATAGCGGCCGCAGCGTGATCACCTTGGCCAAGGGCCGCTTGGTCAATCTTGGCTGCGCCACCGGTCACCCGAGTTTTGTGATGAGCACGTCGTTCACCAACCAGTGCCTGGCGCAAATGGAACTTTGGGAGAATCGCGACAACGACACCTACAAAGTCGAGGTCTATCGGTTGCCAAAAATCTTGGACGAAGAGGTCGCCCGCCTGCATTTGGACAAGATCGGCGTGAAACTTACCAAGCTCTCTCAAGAGCAAGCCGACTACATGGGCGTCCCCGTCGAAGGCCCCTACAAGCCGGATCACTACCGGTATTAGGGCTCTGACCAAGATTTGTTTATCGGGATCAGCCGCTGGGCATTAGAGAGCGTTGGGCATTAGCTCACGGTTCTTGCGTCAGCAGCCGAACGCGCGCGGATGACGGTTGATGTGCTCGGCTTCAATCTTTGATCTGGATGAACACAAAACTTGTGACGCAAGTTTACGCAAGCCAGGACTTGCCAAGACGCGAGCCCTGGCCTTTGCGAAGATAGATGCCTTCGCTTAGAGACTCTCCACTGGACGGGCACTTTGGGATTGCGCATCTCTGCGTTACGATTCTGCTCTCTCGGTACTGATCTCATCCCGCAGAATCGGAATAATCCGCAAAGATGCCTCAGACTGCCCCTTTTGCCGCGTTGCGCTACAACTTGGATCATGTTGGATCACTGTCCGATGTGATCGCTCCGCCGTATGACGTGATCGACCCGGAACTGCAAGACCAGCTTTACAAACGTCATCCCGCCAACGTGATCCGCGTGATTCTGAATCGCGCAGAACCAGGAGATAGCGGCGATGAAAAGTACCAGCGGGCCGCGAAGTTTGTCCAGCAATGGATCAGCGAGGGTGTCCTGAAGCGCGAAGATGTACCCGCCTATTACGTCTATCATCAACGCTTCGAGCACGACGGTAAGACATTCAATCGACGCGGCTTCATGGGCCGCGTGCGGCTCCAGCGTTTTGGCGAAGGCAATATCTATCCTCACGAAGAGACGCACCCCAAGGCCAAGGTTGATCGGCTGAAGCTGACCAACGCCACCAGGCAAAACAACAGTCAGATCTTTGGGCTCTATCCGGATCGCGAGAACGAAGTCATCAGCTTGCTGGATGCAGCCACGGCGGGAGTGACGCCGATCGAGGCGACCGACCACTTGGGCGTCCAGCACATTCTCTGGCCGGTGACCGACGAAGCGGTGGCGTCGAAAGTAACCGCCTTGATGGCGGACAAACCGATGTTCGTGGCTGACGGGCATCATCGCTACGAGACCGCATGCAATTATCGCGATCAGTTGATCGAAGAATCCGGTCCGCTGCCCGCAGACCACCCGGCTAATTTCGTGATGACCATGTTGGTTGGAATGAGTGATCCGGGCATGATCGTCTTGCCCACACATCGCCTGCTTCGCGGTACCCCGAAATTCAGTTCTGACCAGATCGTGGAAAAGCTGAGCGCTGCCTTTCGCTGCGAAAAGCTGGCCGGTGGCGTTGCTGCCGCAAACCAAGCCTGGTCGAAAATGGAAGCGGCCGACGATCAAGGTCTGATGGCGGTGTACGCTTCGGCTGACGATACTTGGGTGCTCTGCCAGGCAGCCGACGGTGCTGTTGAAAAGATGAAAGAGCTGGCTGGTGTTCAGAGTGAAGATTGGCGCGGACTTGGTGTCAGTCTGCTTCATCGGCTGGTGATCGACGAACTACTCGGTTGCAAGGGCCATCCCAAGCCGACCTACGTTCACGAAGTCAGCGAGACAATCGAGGGCTTGAAAGGAGAAGGCAGTCACGCCGAAAGTGACAGCGACGAACCTTACACGTTGGCCGCGCTGGTGATGCCCGCCAAGCTGCAGCACGTCGAAGCGATCAGCCTGCACAAAGAACGCATGCCAGCCAAAAGCACGTACTTCTATCCCAAACTGCTGAGCGGTCTGACCTTCAATCCACTGGCGTAGGTTCTCGGGAGGGCTGTAGGCCAGGACCTGTCCTGGCAGTGTTAACTTTCTCCTTCGATATTTCTTGTTGGATGTTCTGCGGTTTTCATTGCCTGGCAGAAGAACATCGAATACCGAACAAGGAATATCGAAGGACGAAGTAATTGGAACGGTTGGAGGCATCGACGTTTTCGTTCATCACAACCATACGACAACTGCGTAGCAGTGGCAGC
>JBFJVZ010000100.1:0-19028 GCA_041623895.1 Pirellulaceae bacterium
CGATGGATCTAATTTCAGACCCGCGTCCCTGGCCGAGCCCAATGCTGCGGCGGTCGCGGACACGGATCGTTCACGCTGCTGACCGCTGGGAATTCGTTGGGTCGCCTCCGCCAAATCGATCGCTACCCTCATGAGCTCTTGCGGCTTACCGTCCGCGGTTTTTCGATAGGCGGCCGATGTTACTTCTGCAGCGTGGTATTGCCCGACGCGGATCTGGCAGCGCAGCAGATGCGAGTAATGCTGCAAGAGATGAGATCTTGTTTGAGTGTCCTCCGGGGCATGCAACAAAGCGGTTTTTTGTTGGCTAATGGCCGATTGCAGCAGTGCATTGGCCTCACGGTCCCGACCCATCGCCGACAATGAAGCCGCCAGATTGTGCAACATTGCACCCAGGCGACTGTTGGCCCGCGGGTCAACAGATCGGCGATCGAGACAAGATTGCTGCAAATCAATGGCCTCGCGCAGCGACGTTTCTGCGCGAGAGTGCTGGGAACTTTTTTGCAGGACCATCCCCAAATTATTCAAACTCATTGCCAAGTCGGATCGGTGCTGGTCGACCAGCGGTGCGATTGATCGGAGCTGCCGCCCCAGCGTGATTGCGTTGGAGAAAGCTTTTTCGGCATTTGCGAACGCTTTGGTCTGCGAGTATGCGGCGCCCAAGTTGTTGTAAATCTTGGCAATTTCCGCAGACGCCCGCAGTCGGTTGGATGAATGGTCGGCGGCGGCGGACAACTGCAAGTCGATCGCCTGCTGCAACAACCGGATTGCCAGCTGAGGTTCGGTTGCCAATAAGAGCGTGCTGGAATTGCCAAGTGCAGCGGCCAGACCGCGCGTTGCCAGGTAGTTATCGGGATCAGATTGCACTATTCGCGTTAGACGTGCGGTGGCATCTTCAAACAACTCCTTCGCCATAGTATCTTTTCCCAAATCTTGTAAGAGCAACGCCAAGTTATTCGTTGTCAGCGCGAGTTCGGTCTCGCATGCAGCATCGTCAGGCTGCTCCGACAAAATTCGCCGCTGCGCCGCAATCGCTTTTTGATACGTCGTTGCGGCAGACTCAAAATGCCCCAAAGCGGCAAGTGCCAGGCCGAGGTGATTCCAGTTCTGAGCCATTTGATGTCTGGCGTCCGGTGCCAATCTCGTTTCCTTGGCGAGCCGATCAAAAATGATTGCTGACTGCTGGAAATGGGGTAGCGCATCAGCGGGTGACTTCAATTCATTCATCAGAGAACCAATGCGATTATGAGTCACCGCAAGTTCCGCTTGAAGTTTTGGATCACCGGTAGCTTGTGCGACGAAATCCTCGTAATACTGCAACGTCTGGGTCAGCAAAGATTGCCGAACATGCTCAGCACCGGGCACTGACGCAAGTTGCTCAGCAACGCGTGATCCCAAATCGTCGACGGTTGCACGAGCCTGGTGCAAGTAGCGTTCAGCGTCCGATGCACTGGTGCGAGCATCATGATTTTTTTGCAAGATGATCGCGCTGCTGATCAGCAGCCACGCCATCGCTACCGTCAGGACGGACGATCCAGCCGCGACAATTTTGCGGTGCCGCACGGCATAACGGCCGGCCAGCGATGCAAGTGATGGGGGTCTGGCTACGGTTGGCCGGCCCTCTAAGACAGCTCTCATGTCATCGGCAAACTGTTGCGCCGACGCATAACGCTGGTCCTTTTGCTTCGCCATTGCCTTCTGCAAGACAACATTCAAATCACTGGGCACGTCGCATCGGTATTTGCTCAGTCGTGGTGGACCGTCTCGGTCGATTGCTCGAAGCAACGCAGCGCCGTCATCCCCAGCGACCGCCGGTTGCAACGTTAACATCTCAAACAGCGTGGCTGCGAGCGAATAAATGTCGGTGCGATGATCCACCAAGACCGTTCTTCCACTGGCTTGCTCGGGGCTCATGTAACGCATCGTGCCTAGCAAATCGCCGCTCAAGGTTAACGATACATCGTTCTGGCAGCGGGCGAGGCCGAAATCGGTGATCCAAATGTGCCCGTGATCTTCCAATAATAAATTCGATGGCTTGATGTCTCGATGCACGATGCCTGTTTCATGCGCACACTGCAGGGCATCCGCAGCGTCAATGGCCAGTTGGACGACATATTGCCAGTCGGCCAGTGATCCCGATTCACGTTGATCGGCAATCCATAAGTCGATCGGTTTGCCCTCGATCAGTTGCATCACATAAAAATGAATGCCGCGCTCAATGCCGAAGCTGTACACCGGGACGATATTCGGATGTTGTAGCTGGCCAGCCGCTTGCGATTCATTTTTGAACCTTGCGATTTGGCGCGAGTCCAACACGGCGGCCAGCGGCAATAATTTCAACGCCACCCGACGATCGAGCGATCGTTGCCGGGCTTCGTACACGATCCCCATGCCGCCTCGCCCAAGTTCGCGGCCGATCGAAAAATCGCCCAGATCGAATGTTCCAATCTCGATTCCAGTGGACTGAAAACCGGCGGCAATCCCGTGCAAAGCATCCAGTTTTTGAAAGTAAGCGGCAAGCGCGTCTGCCAGGTCGGGATGCTCTTGCTTGAGAGCTTCCGTGTCGAGTGCCTCGCCTTTTTCGAGCCCGCAAAGGTAGCGGTCAAGTATTTCCGTCAGTCGTTGCTGTTGCGGCTCACTCAGATTCGACAGAATCGAAGACTGCTCAGAGAGATCTGCATCATGAACTTTCATTGGGAATCTCACAGCGAGTCTTAAATTGTTCCAAGGCCCGGAGCCAGAGCATCCGCACGGCGCCGCCGGTTCGACCCATCTGCTCTCCGATTTCGTCGAACGATAGTCCTTGGATGATGCGATAGATGATCACGTCGCGATACTGAGGCCGCAATTTGTTCAATTCGTTGGCGAGTTGAACGGCACTTTCTCTCTCCCGCATCGGGCTACTGGGGGATTCCGTGTGGCCGGGCAGCATCGCCGCCAGGTTGCACGCCGATTCCTCGAGCCGATTAGATATCTGGTCAATCGATACTTCGCGGCGAATGTCTCGCTTGCCGGCTTTAACGTGTTTTGCAAAAGCGCGATGCAGCGTGTGTATTAAGATTTGACGCAACCAGGCAAGCAATTCGTTCTGACTGCCGCCGCGAAAGTCACCAAAGTCGCGGTGAGCCGCCAGCATTGTTTCTTGGACCAGATCTGAGGGGCTAATGCGACGCCGCAATCGATGATCCAATTGCGTGGTGGCAAGAATGGTCAAATAGCTCAAGTACCATTGCAACAACTGCCCCAATGCCTCGGAGTGACCCTCGCGCGCGCGGGCTAACAAGTCGCGGAATCCCTCGCTTTGCAACGGGTCGGATGATTGAACGCTGCCAGATGAGGTGCTGACCATGGTGTGGTCTCGGAAGCGATTCAGAAAAGTAGGTTTCTATTGTAAGTCCAGGCTGCGAAGTTTTGACGGCCTGTTGATTAGTAAGCCGTTACGGCCATCGGCTCACCTTTATTCGCCCCGCAAATAGCCTGATTCACTCGCTAGTAAATGTACGGATCAGCTGTGAATTCATTCACCGGAAATCTTTGCTGCAAGGCGAATTCCTTTCAAAAACGTGCTCGAAACCTGGGAATTCGCATGGTTGCCAGCTGTGCAAACAGCCGATCAATGTTCGATTCTTGCGGCATTTGCCGTTGGCTGATCCAGGTGTCCAATTCCTCTCTGGACACGGCGCCGTCGCCATCGCTGTCAGCCGCGATGATCTTTTGCCAGCGTCGGGGCGAGAGTTCTTGCTCTTGCAGCAATCCGTCGCGGTTGCTGTCGATAGCAGCAAATCTCTCGTCGCGCGCGGCTTCAATTGCGGTCTCGATTTCTGCTAGCGTGATGAGCTGGTTGTTATCGGCATCGACGTTGCGGTCAACAAGCCTTTCCCACAAGAGCGCCGGCAGTTCGTCTTCGCTGAGACTGCCGTCTTCGTTGTCGTCGAACCTGGATAGCAATCCTTCTGCGTCGAGTCTCATGAATCCGAAACCGCGGCGGCCATGCTGATGCCGGTCAGGGTGCGGGCAATCTTCATCGTCTTCCTCTGGATCATCATCGCCCTCATCATCCACTTCATCTTCATCATCCACTTCGCCCTCATCATCATCGATGTCGTCGACTTCGTCGTCGACCCGGTTGTCGTCTTGATCACTCGCATCATCCTCAGCGTCGGCGAGCTCGTTGTCATCAACTTCTTGCTCCTGCTGTTCTGTCGTGTTGTTGATGTCATCGTCGTCAGCTTCATTGGCCGATTCATCCAGATCACTGTCCCCCGCTGTTTCGTTGGGGTCTTCGGTATCGATGACGATCGTGACGTCTTCCTCGGATTGATCTGTTGTGTCGGTATCAGATTCGTCGATGACATTCGTTTGTTCAGCAGGGCCGGACTCGATCAGAGTATTGATGACAAACAACGCGTCCGCAGCCGTGATCGTGCCATCGCCATTGGTATCACACATGCCTTCAATCGACTCAACTTCGACACCGTTGGGAGACTGACTTAGTTGGTTGATCACCATCAAGGCATCCGCAGCCGTGGTGTTGTTGTCCCCATTCACATCGGTTGCGTTGTACAAGTTGTGATACTCGGGCACGTCCGCCTGGAGACGTCCGGCAAATCGGCCCCACCCACGCCAGAACCAGCGCCAAAACCGTCGCTGGATTGACGAATTGTCGTTGTCGCGCGTCTCCGTGGCGGTATCGTCTGGCGTTTCCTTTACCGCTGTTTCGTTATTCGCTTGCGCCGCTGCCCCGCTGTCGTCCGCAGCTGCATACAACGTGCCGGCAGCAGCAATGTCCGTGCTTGTCAGTGACGTGAACTGGGTGTTCGGTGAAACGTATGGGGCGAGTACTGAGCCAGGGACATTGAGATGATCCAGACCCAAAGCGTGCCCGATTTCGTGAGCTGCGACCCACACCAGATCAAACGCGCTGCGCCCCCGCGAGTTGCCGATCTCCCAGTTTTCCGCAACGTCGAACTCAATGTCGCCGGCGATCCGAGCTGGATTGACATCATCGGGAAGGTACGCTTGGGCCAGCGTTCCCCCGGGCCCATCGATATTCTGGAAGCTGATGTCCAGTGAACCTCGCAGCCCGCTCTGGGAGGTGGGGAGGAAGGTGACGTCTGCCACTGCAGACCAAGCATCCAACGCGGTTTGGATGGCAGCGTTGACTTCGCTTTGCGACAAAGACGCTGGAGAGTTCGCGATGTGGTAAGCCAGCGTCGCGTCGCCAAGTCCCGGTCCGTCCCAGCCGAGACTAGCTGCTAGCAAGTGTCGGCCTTCAAGAGTCTGCAGGGAAAGGCGACGTTTCTTTGCTGTTCGGCGTTTCATCGTTTTTTCGATCGCAAGAGAAAGAAGAGTGAAAGGCTCGGGAAACTCAAGTTTTTGCGGGGGCCAATGAAGTAAGGGACATTTGCGGTGAGTTTTGTCACGTATCTTCGGAAAAAAATCATTGCCCCCGATAGTCACGCAGAAAACCGCAGCGTGCAACAGGACAGGCAACGGAGACTCGCGCCATCAAAACATATTGGCCCATCAGTCAACGACGGCAATACTCACAAAGCAAGGATGACCAGAAACAAAGCGTGAATGCCGGTTGATATGAACATCGCGACGATGTCGCGATGGAGGTCTGTTTTACGTTCGCCCGTCAGCACAACGGCGTCGATCGGCGGAGCCGATGAAGATCGAGCCATGAGTTGGGTCTGTTTGCAGGGCCAGATAAGAAGCACGCAATCAATTGGATATCTTTCGCTGGGCACGATGCCTGACAAACCGCAAAGATCTCCCATGTCGACAAAATTAATGGGTCAGCTCAGCAGATGCAGCAGATGCTTTTTGATCCACGTTCGAGAGTTCTCGTCGCATGATTGTGATGATATCTCGATGGGAATCGCGATTGGCAAGGTTGATATGTTCAGCCTCATCATTGCGTAAATCGTACAACTCCTCTCCGTCAGGCCATACGGCGTAACGCCAGCGCGGCGAGCGGATTGCCTTGCCCAGTTGGCTGCCCCGCGATACGACGGTGTAGGCTATTGGTTTCCCCGGCAATGACGCATCGCCAAGCACGGGCACAAGACTACGACCCTGCAATTCATCCGGAGCATCGACGCCGCATAATTCAGCCAGCGTTGGGAACAGGTCTACCAGTTCGACCAACCCGTCGCTGGATGAGGAAGGTTTGGTTTGACGTGGGACGCGGATGATCAGCGGTACGCGGTCACAAACCTCGAACAGCGTCACTTTTCCCCACATGAAATGCTCGCCCAACTGGTAACCGTGATCGGAGGTCAACACGATGATGGTGTCGTCCCAGTGACCAGATTCTTGCACCGCATCGATAATCAGGCCGATCTGCGCATCTAAAAAGGAGATGCAGGCGTGATAGGCTTGCATGTACTGGCGACGGAGTGAATCGTTCTCGATGCCCAGCTCGAACCCGAAGCTGGAGAATCGCTTGACCATCGCCGTTTTTGGGGCTTGCGCCCAGAAATCTTTTGGTTCCGGCAAAAACACGAGTGCGGCTTTCGGATACATCGCGAAGTACTTATCCGGCGCCAAGAACGGCACGTGAGGTTTGTGAATACCGCAGGCCATGAAGAACGGCTTGTCACCGTGGATCTTGTCTTTCAGCCAGGATGCGATCTGGCGGGCATTCTTGCCGTCTTTATGTTGCTCGTCACGCAATCCGGATGGTCCGTATCCGGGTTGTTGCTGGCCGCGAGTTTGAGTGCCGAGCGATGGAAGATACTCTTTCCAAAGCTGCCGCGTTCTGCCGCGCTCGATCGATCCGTGTTGGGCTTCGAATTGCTCGCGCGCTTTCGTCACCATCGGCAGCTCATCATTCTCGAATCGCAGTGATTGGTGCCAGGCTGTCTCTCCCGGATCAGTTCCCGGATTATGAAAAACTTTGCCGACGGCGCCGGTCCAATAGCCCGACTTTTGGAAAGCCTCGGGCATGGAAACGGTGCCCGGTCGCGTGCCGCGAATATCCGACTTGTTGTCCAGTACTCCGGTCGATTGCGGATACAGCCCGCTTAAGAACGAAGCCCGTGAGGGACCACAAACGGGATACTGACAATAAGCACGCCGGAATGTCATCCCGGAGGCAGCCAATTCAGCAAACGCCGGTGTCTTGATATGTGGATAGCCGGAGCTGGAAACGTGCGTGTTCAGATCATCGCAAACGATGAACAATACGTTGGGCCGCTTCGCTAAGGCTGATCCCGATGATGCGCTGATCAGCAGAATGGCGGCAACGACAATGGTTTCGTGAAATGATTTCATGTGCTCACGTGTTGATTGCTATTTCTTTGCGGCATCGCGCCGTCTCTTGGCCGGTCGCTGGTCATTCTCTTCCCGTGCTCGCTTGGCTGGCTTGGCTTGATCGGCATTGGCGGTCCAGCGCTTGCTGCCGCCGGTGATCGGCTCGCCCATCGGCTCGATCCAAGCTTCAAGTGCTTCGCTCAACTCGCGGACAATGGCCGGATTTGCTGCGGCCAGATTCGACCGCTCGGAAGGGTCGTCAGCGAGATTGAACAATTCCTTCTGTCCTTTCAGGAATCGCAATTTCCAGTCACCGCGGCGAACAGCCCATTCCCCTTCGGGGCCTTTGCTCCAATAGAGTGCGTCATGGCGGTTTGACGTTTGCGCGGTCAATAACGGCAACAAACTCACCGCGTTGTCCCCAATCTGAGGGAATTGAATTACTGATGCCAGGCGGCGACGAAGGGAACATAATAACGCTGCCATTCCCGACGAAACCAGACGGGCGATGAAGGAAAGCCTTCTTGCCCGAGTGAATCGATTGCGACGACGTAGTATCGGCGACTCTGATCGCCCGCGGTGTTGTCCTCGAAAGTTGTCGCTTTGATCGGGTCGGTCGTCAGCCGCGATACGGGGTCTTTTGCCCAACGACCGTCGAGCCGGTAGACGCGATAGCCAACGATGTTCGCTTCCGGATTGGTTGCCCACTTCAGTTGGCACGTCGTATCTTCCTCGCGACTGAAAAACTGTTGTGGCGATGAGGGGATTGTGAAGCAAGGGGGTGATGGTCCGCTGGATTCTCCATTTGTGTCGACCGCTCGAATCCGATAGACAAACACGCCGCGTGCGTACGATCGCCCTGATGGATCGAGGTGTTCTTCATGCAACGGACGATCGAAGACCGATTCACCTTGAATCGTTGTGGGCCGAGTTAAGTCCACCGTGTGGTCGCTAAACGAAGTCGTGGTCAGCGGTTCACTGGTCAATGGGTGGAACGTGCCGATACGACGCACAGCGCCGACGGATGGGGATTCCAACGGTGGCGTGTTCTTTTTCAATCGCACGAGTTGGTCTTCGCTCCAGACTTCGACCGCGGCACGTTCGACGTGATAGCCGGCAATCTGCTCAGCGGTGTGATGGGACCAGCGAAGATCAACTTGATGCTCTGAGATGACTGAGGCAACAAAGTCGTGGGGTACCGCGGGCGTACGACGTCGCTCGAACTTCGGTGCCACGAAAGGTCCGGACGCCGCGGCGTAGCGATACGTCCAGATTTGTTGCTCGCGAGGTCGACTGGTGCAATTCTCGAGGATCGCGAGGTTCAATTCCGGCGCGAAGATCAAATTACGCGTGCGGTTACCGGCCGCGTCCGGCTCGCGCCCGGGGTTCCGGCGCGACCAAATGTTCTCGCGGGCATCGTAAGCCCAGGTCTGGACTTCGTGCTGAGCGTCATCGCCTTCGCCCGATGTAATCTTGATGATCGCCAACGTAACCTTGTTGATTGGATCGTAGGTCAGCACGGCGTCGTTCTTGTCGGTTGGCGGCATGGTTTCCGGCTTCATGTCTCGCCACTCGTTTCGCCCGACGCTATACGTCCAGGTGTGCGGGTCGTCTGTGAACTGAGAACCGAATAGCACGTGCAATTTGTTTGCGGCATCGTAAGCCATGTTGCCACCGCTGCGCGCATTGGGCTCGACAGGCGGTTTGGGCCAACGCCACTCGTTCAGCCAAGGATCGTAGACCAGTGTCCCTTCGTGACTGCCCTCGCCACCAAACACGACCACCACTTGCTGATCGCTGTCCCACGATGCGGCTCGGTAAGGCGCCAGTCGTGGTGCGGGCAGCGGCCGCATATTGCGCCAGCGATTCATCGCCAGGTCGTATGTCCAGACCGATGAATCATTCAAATAAAGTTCTCGCTGCCATTGCCATCCGTGGCTGCCGCTGAAGAACGGAAAGCGAATGTAGCGGCTGATCGATGGATCGTAGACGTTCTGAGCATTGCAGCACACGCCCGGCGGCGACGTGTTGGGCTCTTTCAATGCCCACTTTGCCATGTGTGGATCGAACGTCCAAACTTCGGCGCCTTGCTCTCCACCACCACCCTGGTTGTGCCCGCCGTAGCGAACGAGCAACTGGTGTTGGTTGTCCCACACACAAGCTCCTTCGTATCCCAAACGTGGTGAGTCGGGACTACCGTCAAGCGGAGTTCGTTTGACCCACGCATTAACCGGGTGCTCCGCCAGCGATGTTGGCTGCTCCGAACAGGCAATGTATCCAAACGCAATCCACTGGAAAGTCACTGCGAGAGAAACGATTATCTTACGATTCATCACGAGTCCCCTGCGGGCAATCTTGGTGTGCATTGTTGGCCAGCGAACCACGGCTAAGCGAAATTGTGGGGATCAACCTTACCTTGTTTCATCAAACCATGCATCGACTACTGATCGACAGAAAAATACCCCGTTGCTTCGGTAACGTAACGACCGTTGCCACCGGGTGGCAGACGGTTGGTTGGTGAGTTGCCAGTCGCCAATTCAAGGGCAAAGCCGAACGGTGATCGGCCTGGTCGTTCGACGTACATGCTTTTTCCATTCGCATCGCCCCATCGTCCCCACACGTGACTGGGTGCAACCAGATCGAACTGAACAAACACTTGTTTTTCGCGATCATAAGTCAAACGGCCATACAACGGACTTTCAAAACCTTGAGCGAGCGGACCGTTCGGTGTGGTCGCCTGTGACTCGTCATAGTCGCTGCCCCAACGGACAAAACCCGTTGCTTGGTAGCGAATGCGTTGCGGCGACGCATCGTCGACTAACAGCGATAATTCTGCCGACTTGACCGATCGCACGCTGACAATGTGTCCTTCGCTGGTGGTCGCACGTTGTGGTGTCAAATGAAAGCGGGCCATCCGCAGAACGATATTTCGCGGGACGACAAGTGTCTCACCAGTGGTAGGTTCAGCGGGCACCAGCGACTGCCATTCATCGCGAGTTAACCACAAGTACTCGGTATTGGGTTGAAGAAAAAGCGCCCAGGACTTCTGCACATTGGGCTTGTCGCGCATCAACGGAAAATCGGTCGTGACTGCCGGACGCAATTGGCCATTTTGATCTGAACTTAGAAACCGGGCGTGTACCTTCAGCACCAATCCGCCCACCGGTGGTGATGGCAGGACCGCTTGGGCAGCGGGCAGGTCGGGCACAGAAACGGAACCCGGCGCACGTTCTGTCAGCGGCAGCTGCTGAAACTCTTTAAGCACTGACAGCGAAGCACGGCCACCCAGAAACTTTCCACTGGCCGAAACGCAATGCATGTAGCCGCTGGAGGTAACCCATCGTTTGTCGATTCCGGCGCGGCGGAGGAAATCGCCTTCGGGACCTTCGGCTCGACAGACCCACGTCGGCACCGCAGCGGCGACAAAATGCTTTTTGATCAATTCAATTGTTTCGTCAGTCCACAAAGCAGGCACACGGCCCACACCACGGCCTGCCGTTCAGCAGCCCGCGGCGGGAGCGCCACCGCTACCCGCCCAAAGGAAGATGGGTTTACCTTCGGCGGCGGCTCGTTGACGAGCTTCCCAAACATTCGGGTACCAATCGATTTCCATCCACCGCGACTCGCCCTGCTGCGGCTTGATCAATTGATGGAGCTGCTCCAATTCCGCAGGCGTAAGGAACTTAGGGGCTTCGGCATATGCTGCAGCGCCGATTATTGCGGTGAACGCCGCAACGAAGCGCAAGATGGAACGTTGTAACATTGGCTTACTCCTGAAACGGAACTGTCCGATGCGGTCGCTTCTTATCCCCAGAGTCCCCGCAGTTGCTCCTCTGACTTGGCACCCAAAGGAAACCTGCCGCTGTGCGGATGATCGTCGATGCCTGCGAACTGACGCAGCGCCTCATGAACATGTTCAGGGCGGATACGGATGCCCTGCTCCGCAGCGGTCGTCAGCGTTTGCGGATTCAGCGGAACAGCAAACTGCTTTTCATCGGTCGCTCCGATCACACGGTTACCCTTGATACCAGGGCCGAGAAACATGATTGAACCGATCGACCAGTGGTCCTTGCCATTGCCCTTGTTGTAGTTGGGAGTTCGCCCCATTTCGCTTTGAGCGATCACCACGATCTGCTCGCGAATCTGAAGCTCCTCGGCCCGATGTAGAACGTAGGCGATCCCTTCCAGGAACTCGGGTATCAACTTCATTTGGTCCGCATCATTGTTGGCGTGGCTGTCGAATTGACCGATCGACAGGTTCGCGGAAACACAGACGCCCGCCTTAAATGAAGCCAGGGCAATTTCCGCTTGCTGGGCCAGTCGCTGTTTGGGGATCTGGTTAGGAATGTGCGGGGTGATGCGCCGCAGTGCTTTCGAATTGAGTTGCGCTGCATACAGCATGTTCTCGGCGCGCTGCCTGCGTGGCAGCAATGGTTGCGATGCCCGCTCGGATCGCTGCTGAGCTAAGGCCTGCTCGATACGGGCGAGGGCAAAATCATCGTGATAGGGAGCGCGATCGTTACCGTCAATGGCATCAGCATTTGCGATCCGCTTCAGCGACGGCAGGTAGGGCACGCGCGACATGGCTACCAGATTTCCCGTCGCGGAGTAATTGCCGAAGGTCAGAAACGAAAGCGGGCACGCCGGCCCCTGGCAGGCGGCGACCAAGGCCGCGAAGGTTGGATAGGCAAGACTATCCAGCTTGCCCGTCGCCATGTAACGCGCACAAGGCGAGTGGTTGTTCACCGAATAATCGAGTCCATTGAGCACCAACAGTTCGTCGCCGAACTCAGCGTAGAAGTCTTCGTTACTAAGACCGTCTTTCTTGTCCTTCGCAGTCGGAGCGAACCTGTGGCTGCCGTGTGTAAGAATCTCCCCTTCCTGGTACAGGCGATTGATGCCTTCGACACCTTTGGGGTCCATCAGGTACGTCGTGTCCCAACCGCCCGACGCATTGAACACGATGTAGTAAGGCCCCTGGTACGCAGGCAATTCTTGTTGCTCGTCTGCCGCCGACTGATCAGAACGCATTGGGACCGCGATTCCCAGCCCAGCGGATGCACACCACTTCAGAAAGTCACGACGCATACTGAATCCCTTTACTCATACAAGAAGTCGTGTTGTCGCAGCAGATACGTCACCACGGCACGCCATGCACGAACGGTGTAGTTGGGATCGGGCACGGGAGATTCCAGTCCCTGTCGACAA
The DNA here is from genome assembly GCA_041623895.1 of Pirellulaceae bacterium. Classification (GTDB taxonomy): domain Bacteria; phylum Planctomycetota; class Planctomycetia; order Pirellulales; family Pirellulaceae; genus JBFJVZ01. The sequence continues at coordinate 12,466 of JBFJVZ010000100.1, forward strand.
CTCCAGATTTCCCGTTGATCAAATCGGCCATGTTCGTTTGCATCGGCGACGACTCCCGCGAACAAGTCAAAGGTCCGTTTGACTTCGCCGGAGTCCGGATCGTCGTAACGTCCGAGCACGCGCTGGTGCAAATGGACAATCGCTGAGCGAATCTGTTGGTCAGATGCCGCCGACACACCCGGGAGCACATCGGGCTGGATGCCGGGAAACAAGATTCGTTCGCTTGCAGCTCGGCTGAAATCGAGGGCAACGTTACGACAGGCGACGTCGTTAGCAAGTGTTCGCTGAATGGCGCCCATCGCGCCACTTGGATCCGCAGCCCGCTCGGTGACTTCCTTGGAATCGATGCCGCCGTACAGCATTGCCGTCTGTTCGGTGAGGCGTCCCCACGGTTGCCCGAACACTGCGGTCACTTTTCGCTCCAATTGCTGGGGCGACAGCATTCGCACAACTCCGATGTCCTCCAGCTCTGCAGCCCGCTGGGGATTGTCCGCAATGTTTGCCAGCGCATCCGCACGGTAGAAATCACAAAGCACCCAATCCTTGATGACCTGTTTGAAGTTGAAATTCGATTCAACGAATCGTGTAGCGATCGCTTCGATCTGTCGGCGTTGTTCTTGGAAAGCACGTCGCTTTGCCCCGTAAAGGGGATCTTCAAGATCCTTTGGTGGCAACAATGGCCTGCGTCCCGTTAGCAGGTAGTAGGCGTGAGCGACCATCGTGCTGGCAAAGCGAGGATCTTTGGCCGTGCGCTGGCCCAACCACTGGAGAGAACGCCAGCGATCTGCTGATGGCAGTTGTTCGCCCTCGAATCCGGCAGTAAACATGTCCGTAAACCAGCCTTCTTTTCGGCGACCATAAATTGCAAAATTCCTGTCGAACCGCCAGTAATCTTGAAACAGCCCTGCAACCGGGTCGAGAGTCCTGTGGCAGACAACGCACTCGGAAGCCTGCATCGTTGGAATCTCGAATTTCGCGGTCACCGCCGCCGCATCGGAAACACGAGCTGCCAGTTCCAGCACATCGACTCCCAGAAAATGCTGGTAGTACATCCGTGCTCGCAGTCGGTTTCGGTTGGTTTCCGTGGTGGGATACCGACTCAAGTATTGAAACGTGCTGAGCAGTCCTGCGTGCGGATAAAATCCGGTCGCTGATTCCTGGTCTTCCGACGGGCTGCGACCCTTCAGTGCCTCCAGCGTGACGGGGATGTACTCGAACGGGTCTTCCAGATTGGTGAACTGATCTTTCACCTTTTCAAAGATTCCGTAACCGCGAGCGGTGTATGGCGAAACCATGATGTAGTCCGCCACGACAATTTCGGTAAACGGCCGCTCGTTCCGTACGATGTGCTCGATCAGCTTCATCGGCTCGCCCAGCAGTGCGGCACGGTAATCGTTGGCAAGCTTGTAGCCGGCTTGCCGTCGCTGTTTTTCATCTTCAATGTGACTGAGGTCGAACTTCTGGTACCAGCCTCTCGTTTTTTCGAAGTGCTCATAAGAGAGGACGGTCTGATCCGGATTCCCGTCGACTCCCTGGGTCAGAAAGATATCGTTGAAGCCCTCGCGCAGGCGGTCATAAAACGCGTCCTCCTGCATGACTTGATCAAGGATTGCCGGCACAGCTTTGAGACCATGTTCGGCAACCATTGCTAGTTCCGCCTCCGTGGGCAGCCGTCCCGCTAGTGATAATGTTGCCCGTCTAAGCAGCCGGCGATCATCCAGCATCACCACCCCTTCGAAGAACGGTGTCCCGTCCTGATCGACAACCGATTCACTGTCGGGGATCGATCGAGGTGACTTAACCCGTCGAACAAACTCGTCCAAGATGCGAAAGCCGGCCGAACCCTTTTTTAAGACTTCATCCCCTCCGTGATCCAAACCTCCTGTGACTTTGGCGAGCAGCAATGGTTGATCATCTGAACTTAGCAACGCGATTTGCAAAAACGCGTTGAGATTACGTCGCATCGTTTCGCCCCGCTCGCCCTCCGGCATTCGACTCAGGTCGTGGAGGACCAAGCGCGTCTCTTCTGCGTCGCCACCTTGCTTGTGGCATTTCAAACACTCACCCTCAGCGACCTTGGGCCAGACTTCGCTGGTAAACAATCGGGCAAGCTCGGCGCAGTCCGCTGCCGGACACGGATTCTGTTCCGCGGCATAGCTGGTCAACGAGCCCGCGATCACTGCGGGCAAGACAGAGGCTGCGATGAAGACTAATGCGGAGCGTCGCATAATCATGTTCCGCCAAGGCGTCAGGGACGATAGGCGGCCGTCAAAAGGTGGGACCGGCATCGGACAGCTAACAACGCCAGCGAACATGCCGGTTCACGATTATAGCTGCCTCCCTGATCACGAAATATGCCCTAATACTAGGAAGCGGCAATCTGAAACGCGACCTTCAGTTCTACCGGCTTGCTATCGCCAGATCGTTCGTCTTTCGACCAGTTGTCGCTGCGATCTTCGTTTCGCGGTCGGCCGTTCCCCTCGAACTGTTTGAACACGAGCGGCTTAATCACCCATTTCGCTTGGTATTTCCCCGGGGCAAGTTTCCCCAGGTTGATGCCGAAAACGTTGTAATAGGTGAAAGTCTTCTGGTAGCGGCCTCGCCAAATGGCTTCGTTCGAAGTGACTGTGAATTTGTTTCCATGTCGCTCGATACGTTCGATCCAGACCCGGTCGTTGTCGTCGAGTTGCCGGGTCTTCATGAATAACCAATTTTCATCCGAGGGAGTCAACAGTCGCTGGTGGCGAGTATCCTGCAGCCGATCGTACCAATCATCGAGCGACAGATTCGCTGGCTTGCTCGAAAGAGGCGGCATGTGCAGTAGCTTGGGATCGTCATTCCACTTGCCGCTATCACCTCGTACCTGCTGCGATGCATCGTGCAAGGTGCCGCGTTTCGAGCGGTTCGGAAGTAGCTTTTTCCAAGCATCACCCTGCGCAGCTTTCGCTTGTTTGTCGGATTGGTCTTGCGCGATCAGTGACGTGGCAAGTAGCAGATTGACAGCGATGAAGAAACCGATGACTCTCATGTCACTCACTTTCGTTCCGTCTATCCTGGAGACGGTAAAGTCCGGTGTAGGTGCGAATGAACAAATTGCCGCGGGCGATGGCCGGCGTTGCCCAGGCATAGTCGTTAAGCACGTTCTTGCGAATCACTTTAAACTCTGGTCCGTCTTCAAGGGCCCAAGTGGTGCCGTCTTCGTTGAGCAGAAACAGCTTGCCATTGTAAGCCCACGGCGATGCGTAAAAACGGCCGCCGCCCGTGTTCAGGCGTTTGCGCGGAAAGATCGGCTCGCCGGTTTTCGCATGAAAACAGGCGAGCAGTCCCGCATCGAAGAGCACAAAAAGCCGCTCATCACTGATCAAGTAACACGGATGTATGCCCGAACCACGAGGTTGAGACCATGCGATCCATTCGTTGCTGGTCTCATCGAAATTTAGGCTGATGTCGCCCGACGCGCCGGCACGAATCGCGTAAAGCGGTCCGTAATGATAACCGGCTCCAACGTACAGCAAGTCCTTGTTAACAAGTGGCATCAGGCTGACCAGGCCGGATGTGCCGGTCAACTCCCACAGAACGTTTCCTTCAAGATCATACGAGCGAATTCTTCCTGTTCCGATCGTTACGATTTCCGTACGCAGTTCGTTTTCCCACACCAACGGCGTTGACCAATTGCTGCGTTCCTGCCGATCGACCCTCCAGATTTGCTTTCCGCTGCTGGCATCGAGCGCGACCATAAACGACTCACGTTCATTGTCATTTACCAGATAGATTCGATTGTTGTGCAACACGGGTGAAGCGCCGGGTCCCCAACCCCCGCGCATTGGAAAACTACCCCAGTTCTTTTCCCAGAGTTTGTTTCCTTGCATGTCGTAGCAGAAAAGGCCGATGTTTCCGATATAGGCATAAAGCCGATTGCCATCGGTGATCGGTGTCGCGTTGGCGTAGGAATTCTTCGGATGGCGTTCTTCAGGCGGCAGGCCTTTGAAAGCTTCTCGCTCCCAGAGAATCTCGCCGTTGTCGAACTTGAGACAATAGATCATCCAGCGATGCACATCGGTCGGTTTGACACGACCACCCGGATAGCCGCCGACTTTAAGATTTTGGCGTTGGTTTTCGCTGACAGCCGACGTGACGAAAATCTTGTCGCCCCAAACCACCGGCGAAGACCAGCCCCAACCGGGAATCTCCGCCTTCCAAACAACGTTTTCCGTCGTACTCCAGGTGTCCGGCAACGTGGATCCTTCGCCCAAACCATTGCTCCGGGTACCACGGAACTGAGGCCAATGATTCGTTTCGGCAAACGTCGCTGTCGCCAGTGACAAACAGAATAGCGGAACGATCGCAATACATTTCATGAGTAATCCCCAATTCTCCGAGCCCTTTTCCGACTAGGGTCCACGGCAAAGGCACACTCGCAGGAAGCACTATTTTTGTTGATCGATTGCCAGAAACCAGGATTTGGCCATCGGATCAGTGGTGAAAAAATGCAGCAATTGATCGGCAACTTTTCGTCTGCCCGACAAACTAGGGTGGACGCCATCACCAGCGAAGTCGGATGGCTGCCAAATCAGATCATCGATCTTGCGGCCCCTTTCGCCTTCAGCCCACAGATAAGGTCCCCAAAGTAACAGTGGTGCTTTCTCTGATCCCAAGTCGCTGTCGCCGCTGGATTGTCGCTGAATCAGCCAGCGAACGACGAACGCGCTTTCATACGCATAAGGTTCTGGATTCAGTCCACCGGTAGCATTTCCGGCCCAGATACGGCTGCCCAGATAGGCGATCCGCAGGTTGGGGAATTTGGCTTTCGCATTTTGCAGCACTCTGATGGTATCCGACTCCAGTTTTCGGCCATGCTCTTGCAGGGTTCCACTCGGGGCAACGTTGGCAAGTTTGATCCAGGCGACTTGAACCTGTTTTGGGTCGAGTCCAGCTTTAGCAAGTCGGCGGTCTGTTTCTTGCCAAGGACGTCCATTGACGGGGACCCATTGAGCCATCGCTTGTCCGCCTTGCGCGCAATCAACGATCTTTACTGCAGGTGACTTTTCCGGCAACTTGTCAGCCAACTGCTTGAAGACGGAAAACTCCTGGGTTGCATTGGACATGCTGATCGAAACGAAACCGATCATTCCGGAGACTGACGGGTTGCCGTCCTTATCGAGCGGCTTGATCGCAGCGGTGGCTTCTCGGGCGGATGCCATCAGTTGCTCACCAGGCGTATTGAAACCCGCTCCGTACAGGCCGCCGTCTTGCCCTTCATAGCGATCATCGGCCGTCATATCGCTCAGTGGTATCAGTCGCTCCGGCGCCGGGCGCTGATTGGCTGGTCGACGACGCGACGGCTGCTGTGAGCGGCGGATCTCCTTGGCCCGTTGAAGATATGCGCGCTCCTCAGCGTTCAAAGTCTGACCGGCACGCTCCCGCTGCAGCAAACGCCGTGCTTTGTCAAAGTCGATGCCGGGCGTGTTGTCCTGAGCGATTGCGGCCCAAGCAAGACTGATCGCAAACAAAAACATCAAGTTACGACTGTACACCACTTGGTCTCCTATTCACTTATTACTCAGCGCTCAAACAGTTGATGGCGGCACTGCGACATGCCGTTAGATTGTTGCTTCACTTCTGGAACAGATCGGGGCTCGGCCAGCGGTCCTCGAAACTTCGGACCCGCTCCTCCACCGGCGGTTTGACGTTGGGCCAGTTGTGAGGGCGGATGCGGACGATTCGCCCGGGACGGAAACCTTCCAAAATGAGCGGGACATCAAACGCCAGCTGAATCCCACTGCTGCCGAACTCAGGTATTCCACCCGCCTTTTCCACGGACGTGATCCTGCCGTCCATGCCATCGTGGTCCGGCCACCAGGTGCGAAGTGTATTCTCTGCCGCGGCCATCTTTGCACCAATGCCCGGCTTGAAGTCGGCGTAGAGTGATTCATCCATCCCGCCGAATAAGGTCGCCTGGACCGTCGCCTGTCCGAATCTTCCGTACTCGATCGTGTCCACCCGTGCCGGCATCCAGCGGGTGCGGATATGCCGGATGTGTCGTTGACGTTGTCGCTCAGTCGCAACCTTGATTGCTGCTTCGTCGAGCCAAAGGTCGGCCACGTGAAACCGTTGGTACAGGTAACGCGGATGCCAGGTCAGAGCGAGTTGAACGTTCTGGCCATCCAATCTCTTCTGACCATTGGCTGGCCACGTTTCTTCGGCAACCAGTTCATCGAGTCCCAGCAATTCCCGGCCGCGCCAGATGCGGGTCGAGCCGTCGATGGTAAGTATGTGCCGACCACCAAGTCCTTCACCGCCTTCTTTCCGATCAAGGCTGGCTACCAGGTGGCCCTCCGAACCCTTTATCTCCACTTCCTTCAGCTTCCATGCCTTGCCTTCGCGCAGACACAAACTCGGTCCATCCTGCAACAGCACCGCGTGGTTCTCCGGTGGCGCGGTCACGTCCTTTCCATTCACGTTGGGCACGGCGGAAGTTTCCGGGTCCGGCGGCAGGTAGAAGCGTCCATACAGGACGGTGCCGATGGGAATATCACGCAACTCGGCCGGAGCGCCGTGGTAAC
>JBFJVZ010000101.1:0-19011 GCA_041623895.1 Pirellulaceae bacterium
AGTCCTGGCCTACCGATGATGCCACATCCATGATGAAATCGCCTTAAACGCTTTTGCCCTCGAAGCGGCGATTCCAGCCGCCGTTGACGTCAATCACTTGTCCGGTCAAAAACGTGTTGGCAGGATCGGCAGCGAAAACAACGGCGGCAGCAACGTCTTCCGGCTGCCCCCAACGCCCCATCAATGCTTGTGCTTTCGCTCGCCCATCCCAGTAGTCGCCGGTTGACTGGCCCCAGGCGGTTTGGATCCAGCCCGGCGCGACGACGTTGACGCGAACTTTAGGTGCCAGACTTTGTGCCAGGCTTTTCGCGTACGCCAGCACCGCGGCTTTCACTGGTCCGAACATTTGTCCCGCGTCCCCTTCCATTCCGCGTATCGCCTGATCCCAGCCAATGAAACAGATGGATGGGATGGATGTTGAAGATTGCCCCAGCATCCGCGCCGAAACATGGCGTGAAAGCACAATCGTGCCGACGACGTCAACGTCCAGCAATCGGCGCAGCTTGTCGTCAAAACTGAAGTGCGCTGCTGCGCCGGTCAACACATCGGCCCCCGCGTTGTTGACCCACGTTTGCACGCTGCCAAGTGTCTGCCAAGATCGTTGGACAAGATTTTCAATCTCGTCCGCCGAATTGAAATCCGCAGCGATGGTAGTCGCTTGGCAGCCAAGTTCGGCAAGCGTGGCGGCGGTTTGATCGGCACCTGCCTCGTTTTGTCGAAAGTGAACGACCATCTTGTCCACGCCACGACAGGCCAATTCGATAGCGATCGCCCGACCGATCCCACTGGACGCGCCGGTCACGACCGCCGTGGTCCCCTTGAATGCGGAATCGGATGTGTTACGCGGATTCATGATCAGGGTAGACGTAGCGTAAGTCGGAAGATGTCCAAACCGCAAAACTTCCGAAATACCGCGGCCAGCGATGGGGGAAAATCTCGAAAGTCTGCTGACTTCCGCGACCGGAAACGCCGCTCGCTGCTGCGCTTCGCGTTAACTTTCCTAGAGAGTACACTAATGGGCCCGCCCGATGGCCCACTGAGTCCCGCCTCCCACGCCATTTTGCCGCCGTGAATGTCACGATCTTTCAAAACATCTCTTTCGCAATTGCCTGCGCGGTGCTGATGCCGGCGGCGCTGGCTGCCGAAGATGGCGATTTTTTTGAGCGAAAGATCAGACCGGTGTTGGTGAAACACTGCTACGAGTGCCATTCAGAAAAAGCGGACGTGGTCCAGGGCGATCTCAGACTGGATCACCGGCAAGCCATGATGCGTGGCGGCGACTCCGGTGCTGCTATCGTGCCCGGCAAGCCCGCTGAAAGTCTGCTGGTCGCCGCGCTGCGATACGAGGGCCTGGAAATGCCGCCCGCCGGGAAACTTGACGATCGCGTCGTCGCTGACTTTGAGCAATGGATTCGCGCGGGCGCGAAGGACCCTCGCGACCGAGAGGTGACAACAGAGGTCGCGCCAATTGGCGAGATCGATTGGCGGCAGGCAAAAAGTTTTTGGGCATTCCAACCGCCGGAATTCCATCCGCCTGCTGCGACGGCGAATCGCCAGTGGGCGTCAGCCAAGCTGGACACATTTATCTTATCGCGGTTGGAAGCGGCAGGCCTAAGTCCCAGTCCACCCGCTGATCGGCGGGCATTGATCCGGCGCGTCACGTTTGACGTGACCGGCTTGCCTCCGACGCCGCGAGAAGTGAACGATTTTGTCAATGACAAACGTGGCGGTGCCTTTCGCCGTGTTGTCGATCGTCTTTTGAGTTCTCCACAACACGCCGAGCGGTGGACTCGATTGTGGTTGGACGTGGCCCGCTATGCCGAAGATCAAGCACACATTGTTGGCAACAACAACTCGCTGACCTATCCGAACGCGTACCTGTACCGCGACTGGGTGATCGGGGCGCTGGCTAGCGATCTGCCGTACGACGAATTCATTCGATTGCAGTTGGCAGCCGATCTGATCGACAGTGGCAATCCGGAATCACATCTCGCGCTCGGATTTTTGGGGCTGGGACCGAAGTATTATCGCCGCAGCAGTCCCGAAGTGATGGCGGACGAGTGGGAAGATCGCGTCGATGCTGTCTCGCGAGGCTTACTGGGGCTAACCGTCGCCTGTGCCCGCTGTCACGACCACAAGTACGATCCGATTCCAACGGAAGATTACTATTCGCTGGCTGGTGTGTTTGCCAGCACGCAAATGTTCAACCGTCCGCTTAGTGACCAAGTCGAATCGAAAGACGGTCAGGCGAAAAAGCCTCAAGACGCAGCCCACATTGTTCGCGATGGCAAACCAACTGATTTAAATGTCATGGTTCGCGGCGACGTAAACAACAAAGGAGCCCTGGCGCCGAGATCCTTTTTACAGGCTCTTTGCTCCGGCGATGTCCCGCGATTGGATGACCGCAGCGGTCGCGGCGATTTGGCCGCAGCGATTGTCGATCGATCGAACCCGCTGACGTCGCGCGTGATTGTCAATCGAGTGTGGCGTGAATTGATGGGCCGCGGGCTGGTGGAAACGCCCAGCAACTTCGGACAACTGGGGGAGCGACCGAGTCATCCAAAGTTGTTGGACGATTTGGCGACTGGCTTGATGGAAAACGGTTGGTCGTTGAAATGGCTGCAGCGGCAGATTGTGCTGTCTTCGACGTATCAGCAAAGCAGTCAGATCAGGCCGCAAGCCCTGACAATTGATCCGGATAACCGATTGCTGTGGCGCATGCCGCCACGCCGATTGAGCGTGGAAGCGTATCGCGATGCCATTCTGTCGGTCGCCGGTCGCCTGGAAACATCCGTGGGCGGTCGCTCCATTGAGCCCCATGACGCGGCCGCGCGACGGCGAACCGTTTACGCGAAAGTCAGCCGGCTGGATCTGAATCCCATGCTGGCTCGATTTGATTTTCCCGATCCGAACGCGCACAGTGCCAAACGAGTCGAAACGACCACGCCCCTGCAAAAGTTGTTTTTGCTGAATAGTCCATTCTTAGTCGAGCATGCGGCCGCACTGGCCAGGCGGTTGAGTGACCACGGCGGTTCCCAGCGGTCCAAGATCGAATTGGGCTACCAGTTGCTTTACAGTCGATTTCCAACAGTCGATGAAATCCGCTGGGGCGAAGATTATCTCGGCGATGGCAGCGAGGAAGCGTGGTCAACTTACGTCCAAGCACTGCTGATCAGCAATGAAATGTTTATGATTGACTGAGGTCAGAAAGTCGCACGCCAATATGAATCACGCACAATCACGCCGCGAAATGCTTCGTCGCTCGGGTGCCGGCTTTGGCACTGTGGGCATGCTTGGCGCGCTGCAATCCTCGGGCGTCCTTGACGCCAGCGATGCGGTGGCTGTCAATGGATTGCATCATCCGGCGCGGGCCAAACGGGTTATCTTTCTATTCATGAATGGCGCTCCGTCCCACGTGGATACGTTTGACCCCAAACCGGCCTTGGCCCGGCACGAAGGCGAACAGCCGCCCGAAGACATTGCCGGCAAAAAACGCGCGGGCGGTTTCATGTCGTCGCCATTCAAGTTCGCCGCTCATGGCGACAGTGGCGTGGTCATCAGCGAGCTGTTTCCGAATCTGGCCAAACACGCCGATGACTTATGTGTTGTCCGTTCGATGCATACGGATCAGCCCAATCACGAGCCTGGTTTGCTGATCATGCAATCGGGGCATGCTCAACCCACACGGCCCAGCATGGGTTCCTGGTTGTCATACGGATTAGGCAGCGAAAACGAAAACCTGCCGTCGTATGTGGCGATCAGTCCGGGGCTGCCGGTGGTCGGACCGCAACTGTGGTCCAGTGCTTTTCTGCCCGGGCAGCATCAGGCGATCGAAGTCGATACGAATGACACGGCAGTCGACAAGCTGATCGCCAATATTCGGCATCCCAGACTCGACCGCACGTCACAGCGGCGGCAACTGGAATTGCTGCGGAAGTTAAACGCCGCGCACTTGGAAGATCGCAGCGGTGAGAGTTCTTTGGAGACACACATCCGATCGATGGAATTGGCCTTTCAAATGCAATCGGTCGCCTCGGAAGCGTTCGACATCAATCGCGAATCGGCGATGACTCGAGAAGCTTACGGCGACAGCGTTTATGGCCGCAGTTGTTTGTTGGGTCGCCGGCTGCTGGAACGCGGCGTCCGCGTCGTCCAGGTGTTCTACGTTACCAAGAGCGGCAAACAACCTTGGGATACGCACCGCAACAACAATCAGTCGCACCGAACTTTGTGCGCCGACAGCGACCGCGCATCAGCGGCGTTGTTGTCGGACTTGAAGAGCCGCGGCATGTTGGAGGATACGCTGGTGATTTGGGGCGGAGAATTCGGCCGCACACCGTATGCGCAAGTCGACAAGTCAAAAGACATCAAGAAAGCGGGACGTGATCATCACCACACGGGATTTTCGATGTGGCTGGCCGGTGGTGGAATTCGCGGCGGGCAGATGTACGGGGCAACGGACGAATTTGGCATGCACGCCATCGACAATCGCGTCCACGTGCATGATTTGCACGCCACGGTGCTGCACCAGATGGGCATCGATCACACCAAGCTGACGTATCGCTATTCCGGCCGGGATTTCCGCTTGACCGACGTGCATGGCCGGGTCGTCGAAGGTTTGGTGGGTTGAATTCAACCAGTCCTGCTACGGGTCGTGATTGGACCTCAGTTTTCTGAAACGGGGATGCTCCGGCAGGGCCGAAAACCAAAAGCAATGTGCCGCTGGTTAGGTAAAAAGAAAAGTTGATTCTCGGTGGTGAGAGCCGATGGAGGATTGTTAAATGCTCCTCCGCGGAGCACGCGAAAGACGCTATCACGCACAGGACTAAACGATCCTCTGCCCCCTTTGTTCTGTATCCACTCCCAAACGTTTCCGTGCATATCGAACGCCCCCAACGCGTTGGGCAGCAACGAGCCGGCTGGAATCGTCTGGCCTTGCGAGTTCGCAACATACCAGCCATACCGCTGCAACAGTGACTCACGATTGCCAAACGAGTACGAACTGGACGTTCCCGCCCTGCAAACGAGATCCCACTCCAACTTCGTGGGAAGTCGGTAGCCCGATAATGTGTTGTCCTGCTTGATCGACATGCCTTCCGCATACTCTCCCTTTTCATTAGGAAGATACACCCACTGTTCCTCTGCAATGCCGGCCTGTTCACTCAACCAGTTGCAGTACGCTGCTGCCGCATACCAACTCGTATTATGCACGGGGCAGTTCTCGGACGAGACAATGTAGGAATCGACCTCGTGATCCGGTCGAAAGCGTCGAAAGTCCGACAAGGTCACTTCTTGCATTGCCATTGCGAGCGTGTAATTGGATTGGGAATCCTGTGAAGCAGCCAGACCGGGGACGACGACCATCGTCTGTCCTTGACGGTTGACGTACCACCATGGAGAGGAGGGCGCCGTGTCCGGTCGCGGACGGCTTCCCAAGTCGTCTGGTTCTCCGCGGGGAAGTTCCGGAAGCGACTGTCCCCATTGGCGGAGTAACCAGCCGGCGGAACTGTGCACGCCAGGGTCCTGATCTTGGCGATAGAGAAGGGTTAAGTAACCGGTCATCTCTTCGTGAATCTCGGTAGGAACGAGAGCTGGCTCGTCCAGCCCCAAACTTTGAATGAGCGCTCGTCGAATCGATACGTCTGTCTCGATACGCAATCTTGCAGCAATCGTTTCACTGTCCGGCGCCAGTTTGCGGAGCATGTCAATGATATGGCTTCGCAGCGATGGGTCAGAACTGCTGGCTAGCAGCGGCCATACTCGTTCCGCGTGACCTAGACTTACGAGCGTGGCGGCAGCGACCGATTGCCGTTTCTCAGTTACATCCGCTGATACCGGCTTATGCTTCAACGTGGGAGCGTCGAGTTCATTTTCCAGCCAGTTGACGACCTGTTCCGTTCTTGTCCGCAGTTCCGCGATCATCGGCGTAAACTCGGCCCGCGCTGCGGACAGCAAAACTGCTTGTCTGAGCATTTCTGGTTCTTCCCGAAGATAATCCGCAAGCAGTAACGCCGCCAACTCGCGTTTTTTTGCCGAGAGATCGGTGTCGCGCAGAATGTCCATCAGCGGCGTCTGCAGCGCTTGTCGCGCCGGACGCAGGATTTGCATCCACGCTGCGAACTCGACCGAAGACAGTGCCCCGGTCAAGTGATCAGCAGTAAATTGAGCGAGGACCGACCAGCGTTCGTCCTCGGGATCGTAACTGGCAAGAGCAGCCGCGGACCGAAACCGCCGCGAACTATCAAACTGCACCCCGGTTGCCGACTCCCAAAGCTCATTCTGTATCTGCTCGGCTTGTCGATGAAGGGCATCGCGCAAGGTAGCAAATTCGCGTGGACTGGCAGACTTGAGTTGGCCGACAAGATAGTCGGCATGGCTGGATTCGACTGGCAGCAGAGCAAGGCCATAGTGCAGTTTTTGCTTCGTCTGGTCGGCAGCGACCGCAAACTTTTGCGCCAGCAAGTCGTCGATGTATTCGCGATAGGGCTGCAACTCGGCGATGATTTGGGGAACCTGGTTGGTATCGGCATTGGCCAGCGAGTTGATCAGGCCCTCAGCATGGGTTCGCTCTTGCGCAGCCGAGATCGCGTTGCGTAACTCGCGCCCAATCAACGCCACCACAACAATCACCGCTGCAACGGCCAGCGACCGCCACGCGTCTCGCCAAGCTGCACGACGCATCATAAGCTGCTGCCCGGCAGTCCACTTTTTCCGATCGGTGAGCAGGCGGAAGCGGAGATTCTCTGCCCAGGAAGGCAAGAAACGGTTTTCCGGCCGCGCGTTCCATAAGTTGCTCTGGTCCGTCAACCGCAGTTGGGCTCGGCCGCGTCGTGTTTCGTTCTGCTTACGGGTCAACCAGTCCCGCAGCGAATGCACGAGGTAGTCATGCGTTAATTGAAAGTACTTCTCTCCAGACCTCGTTGCAGGCACCGATTCGTCGCCTACGGTCGCCCCTTCGGGATCGGTCGGCGTGATCAGCCGGACTTCGCTGTCGAGTATTCGGATCAGATCGTCAAAGTCATTGCGAGATTCATACCCGGATGTTTCCATTAACTCGTCATAGGATCGCATGTGCCCTTTGATGTCAGCCCCCGACTCAGGCAGCAACGCTTTCAGAACGGAACGGGCCGCCTGCTGATGCATGCGATGCCGGGGGACGGCGGTGCGAGCACTGAAGGTCTCTTCCAGGAAAGTCATGCCCACGCCGGACGTCCCGCCAACCTGTTTCAGCGTCGCCGGGGTCCATTCTTTGGACTTCATCATTTCCGCAAACAACGCCAAGCGAACACAGACCACTTTGCCTTCGGCAGCCAGACCGGCTACCGCTTGTTTTAGGAAATCTTTCTGCTCTGACGACGTCTCCTTGGTGTTCTCGGGAAGTCGGCCGAAGGCGCGACCAAAGGCCGCCAGTACCTTCCGAGCGTGAGTATCGTCGAACAGGTCGGCCAACGCCATGTTCTCGCCCGGCACGAAGTCCACTTCCAACTCCATGCCGAAGCGACTGACCGCCAGCCAGAAATCGTCTCGCACCATCACGATGCATTGCACGCGTTCCCCGTCGCACTGGCGAAGCGCTTCAACTAGGGGCTTGTTCTGACTCAGGGTGTCCTTGGTGGCATGGAGCCATTGCTCGAACTGATCAATCACGATCAACACCTTCTTGCCCGCAGGCAAACCCTGCCCGCGACGCAATGCTGCCATCATCTCTTTCAAGTTCAGATGTTCGTTGAGGGCTAGGCAACGCTTCTGCAATCCATGTTTTAAGCGTGTCTCGGTCTCATCCGGCGTCGCTTCGACGTAGACGGGAACAATCTCGTCGCACAAGCTCGGTAACAGCCCCGCTTTGACCAATGATGATTTGCCACAGCCGGAGGGGCCGTAGATCAATCCCGCGGAGAACGTTTGGTCGGGGTCTGATCCCTCAATGCGATTCTTCCAGAACCGAATGCTGTCGGGAAGGCCGTTACGATCACGCGGGCCCGGCAGCAATTCCAAGAAAAAGTCAGCGTCATCAGCACCGAACGAACGCAGTCCCTTGGGCACAATCTTGATTGGCCCGGTCGCTGTGGGCGAATCGGTACCCTTCGAAGCTGAACCGGCGTGCGAAGTCGAAGCCGCTGAAGTCTGTGAGGTCGACTGCTCCGAGACGACGTGCGCTACGGTGCCGGGCAAAGTGGCGCTCAAAACTGCTGTTTGCTCCGACAAGAAGCGTCGCAAATCTTCTGCGAAATCGTGAGCCGTCGGGTAGCGCTCGCTAGCGCGCTTGGCCATCGCCTTATGGCAGATGCGTTCCAGTTCCTTTGGTACCTTCTCGTCGTATTGCCGCGGCGGTCGCGGCTCGTAACTGGCGATTTGTGCGGTCAGGTCCGCTTGCGTGTCGCCGCGAAACGGCTTTCGGCCGACGAGCAATTCGTAAAAAACCACACCGAGGCTGAAGATGTCGCTTCTCCCGTCGATTCGATGTCCTTCACCCCGAGCCTGTTCGGGTGACATGTAAGAGGGTGTGCCCGCATACTTGGGGCCAGCGCCCACATCCGCGTCGCGCAGCGCCAATCCAAAATCGACGACATACGGGTTGCACTCCTGGTCCAGCAGAATGTTCCCCGGCTTGATGTCGCGATGCACCACCCCCTGCTTGTGTGCATAGTGCAGCGCTGCGGCTACTGTCGCCACCAATTCCGCGGCTTGAAGACAGGTCAGCCGACCACTCCTGATCCTCGTCGCCAAGTCCATTCCATCGATGTACTTGGAAACGACAAAGCAAGGACAGTCCTTCGTGCTGCCGACATCGTAAACCGGAACAATGCCGGGATGATCGAGGTTGGCTACGGTGCGGGCCTCTGCCAAATATTTCTCGGCGTCTTCGGGTTTCGAGATCAGACGGTGATGCGGTACCTTGACCGCAACCGACCGAGCCAGTTGCAGGTCACGAGCAAGGTAGACCAGACCAAAGCCACCCCTGCCCAATAACTTCTCAATGCGATAGCGACCGATCTGCTCCGGATGCTTGCCGCGCGCGACGTCATCGGCCGGTAGACGTCCTTCCTCATCCCAGGTGACTTCATCGGGTTTTGAGTTGCTCAAGTTTGCCACTCGTTCCAACAAGACCGATCTTGCACTTACCACATCAAGAGAACCATCTTACTGAACAAGCATCCGAACATGAATGAGAATTGGCGGACGACCGTGCGCCGGACAATCGTCGAATCAGCCGCCTGATTGGCGGGGATCCCGATCCCGAAAACGCGTTTTCCCTGCTGATTCCCACTATTTCGCGACTTGAGTGGGCATTCCCAGGCACGAACTCATTCTCATTGGTCAAGTTCGCAAAAACCCATTGAATCAAAGACGGACAGCGAAGGATCTACTGCGAATAACTTCAGACAAACGGCGTGCGAGTCGCCGATACATTAGGTTACTTGATCACCCTCACCCCTCGATCCCGTCCGAGATTTCACGAAGACTGCGGCGAAGCAATCGAGCCAACTACCTGAAGTCGGTGCAACCGCCGCGCTCCAGCTCGGCGGCATGACTACTCTGCTTTTCCGTGCGCCAGATCGGCCAACCGCCGTTTTCTGTGGTCAGCCCGTTGGGAACAAGTCATGGTTTACGGGCAGAACGCCGACCACCTGGTGGATATGGAAGAAGGTTCAGGATTTGATGTGTTCCTGCCCACTGGCATGTTAGAAGCATCACTTGCCGGTCGGTTAAACACGGATTCAGTCGACTTCTCCCGAGAGAGACGGGTCACTCCAGGATTAATACTTCGACCGAACACCCTGTTCACCGACGAGCTAATGCAGATTCTGTACGACAACGTGGATCAGGAACGCTACGCCAAGGGCGCGAAATTGGAAACGTCCAAGACATAGACCGTTCCCGCCGCGTCCGAATGGCCGGCCAGGAGTAATTGTCCGTCGAACTCGGGGGCAAGCTTTGTCATCGTGTCACCGGCCCACGAACTCGTAACGAGCGTCCCCCAGTCCTGCGAGTCCATCTTGACGACCAATAGCCAGTCACCTGGTGGAGGCCTCCATGATTTATCAAGCACGGATTGCGTGATGTCACGCTCGACCGTGCCAACCACGGGGCAATTCGCCAGTGCGTCGGTAACATCGCAGTCAGATTTGGCCAGCAATGCCTGCCAGGTATCGCTGCCCCAAGTTGTAAACACACCGCGACGGTTGCCCGGTTTGCGGCGTTTCAATTTCGTTTCTTCAGAATGCTTTGCCATGACACTGAATATAGCATGCCTTAGTGAAAGTCACTGGCGCGGCCGAGCTGATATGGGAAACCGAAGCCGCGATCCGCCCCAGAGACCAAGGACACGCCACAGCCGCGTTTCAATGCTACGATGAGCATGGTTATGAAATTAAACCGGCGTTCAAGTTGATGCTGAAGTACTCCGGTCGGGGTGGACACCGGAAAGGGTCACAAAGCAGCGCCATTTGTGCAACCGACGCAAGATTGAATCGATGCTCTGCTACGCCGGGCGATGAAACCGGAGTCGTTTGGCCATCGGCGATTCGGCGCGGAGGTGAAGATGACCGATGCGAGTTAGCCAAAACGCGTCGACGCCGAGGACGATGCACCCGCTAGCACTAGACGAGACTGTATGCGACGATGTTTACGCCCAGGTACTCGCCCTTAGACATAAGGCGAAACGCCGTTGCTCGTTACCAATGCCACTTGGTGCTGATGAATTAGTTGCGGACGATTGTTTGATTCGATCGCGACGCGCGGCCGATTCTTTTGACAAGCGTTTTAGTCTTAAACGCGATTCAACGTTCCCGTGTAACCAGCGAACGAATCCGTCTCAACCCCAAGTCTTTGCAGGATTGTTACGAACAGGTGCGCGAGTGGAAGTTCTTCGGCTTCGATCTTACCTCTCCTCCAGCGTCGCTCACGATTCCAGCGCCGGCCTGATTATCTTCGTTCCCCTCACCGAACTTCAAATACCGTCCGTTGGTAAAGCCGAGGTTCTTTCCGCCGGCGGAAATGATTGGATAGTTCCGTGAGAGGTGGAAACTGCTGGATGCCGAACCGTGCATTGCGAATGTGTTATCAAGCATGTTCCCATTGCTGTTAGGTTCAGAGGTGTCTTTCAATTTCTGAACGAAACGGCCGAACTCTTCGGCCTGATAGCGGTTATAAGTACCTAGGTTTTTCCAGCCATCTGGTTTCTTGACGGCATGTGTCAAACCGTGAGCACCGCCAAGGCCAACGGCCATTGATAGGAGGTCGTGTGGTCCTTCGCCGTTTTCTCTGCCCAACTGAAACGTCGCGACCCGGGTCGAGTCACTAAGGAACGCTAGGTAGATCAGCTCGTACATCGTCTGGAAATAGAGCCGGGCCTGTTTCGGTTCGGCATCAAGATGCAGGTTGCTGGAGTCCACCTTTGGAATCGGAGTATCAAGCCACTTCTGAGCTTTCGCCAGCCTGACCTCGGTATCACGCACTGCGTCGAGATACTGCCCGAGTGTCTCCTGGTCGCGACGGGACAGTTGCCGCCCCAATGATTGCGTGTTGGCAATCAACAGATCCAGCGCACTCTTGCTTCTAGCCAATTTTGCGGCAGCCTGCTTGCCGCTGGTTACGAAAAGCATGTCAAAGATTTGCTTCGGCTTGTTCATTGCGGGAATCGGACGACCTTCACGATTGAAGGACTGCGTCTGTGCCCCGCGAGGTCCGCCAACGCCACCGTTGGTTGACATGACCAGCGACGAATGCCGAGTGAAATCTCCAGCGTGTTTTGCAATCACCTGGTCGAGTGAAATCGAATTCTGATACGGCCCGTGTCCCTTCGTATCGGCGCCGGTCAAATATTGATCGGCATTTGAATGTCCATGAACTTGCCTCACCGCGGGATGTGACAAACCTGAATAGATCGTGATATCACTGCGCAGCGGCTCTAGGACATCAAGAACTTTGGTGAGTTCAAAATCCTTCTCACCACCCCGTGGAAACCAGCTCCAGTCTTTCCATGCTGGATCAGATTTGAGCGGCAGGCCAACACCATCGGGATGATAAACACTGAGAAATCGTTTTGGCGTCTCGTCTGCCTGAGAGCCGTCGGCTGCAAACGTCTCGAACCATGGCAATGCCAAGGCAACCCCAATGCCGCGAAGGAACGTTCTTCGACTCAGTGACGCTGATTTATTCTTCATGAGATATCCTCTCGTCTTCACTGTGCTGGCATTGTAAGAAGCCCACGGCTTCCAAGAATCAACAACCAGCAAACTGGAGGGTGGGCTTGTTATTCCATCTGCTTTGAACTGAATAGGTTGCTACCAATAATCAGGTGAACTAAATTACGCAGGCGATCGCCGCTTTTTCTGAACTCTGCAGTTAGGTTTTCAATTTCAGCATAGTTACCGAAAGCCAAGGGACGGCCAAGAGCGTATGCCGTCATCTTGTGCACCATGGCATAAGCGAACTGATCTTGTCGATCTGTTAGCAAATATCGCTTCAGCCCGTCCATGCCTGCCAGTGTTTGTTTGTTAAATAATTCGGCAGTAGCATCCACCGGTTTATTCTTGACGCGAGTCCGGAAGGCTCCGAGAGCGTCGTAATTTTCAAACGCGATTCCCCAAGGGTCGATTCTTGAATGACAGGATCGACACGCCGGTTTGTTCCGGTGATCCGCGATCCGTTCTTTCAGTGTCATCTTCAGAATCTCCGGATCCGTCAGGTCTACTTCTGGCACGTTGGGCGGAGGAGGTGGTGGTGGATCGTGAAGAATTCGCTCCAGCATCCACACGCCGCGTTTGAGCGGATGGGAATCCTTGCCATCCGAATTCATTGTCAGTACCGCGGCCGCCGTTAATAGACCGCCTCGATTCTGTTGAGGCTCGATGGGCACTTTGCGGAAATGCGGCCCACGCACGTCCCGAATTCCGAAGTGTGCGGCCAGCCTTTCGTTGACCATGGCGTAATCAGAGTGGATGAAGTGCATGATACTGTGATTGTGTTTCAGGACTTCTTCGAAGAAGGCGACAGGCTCTTCTTGCATTGCTTCTTTCAATTCGCTGTCGGTTACGTGGGCAACGCTGTCGAGGCCGTCCATGCCGAGCCACTGCTGAACGAAATGTTGCGAAAAACGCCTTGCCCGAGAATCTGCCAGCATGCGATCGACTTGAGCGGTCAACGTGCTGGGTTCTCGCAACCTTTCCTGCTCCGCGAGCTGCAGCAGTTCATCGTCCGGAATGCTGGACCACAAAAAGATCGCGAGACGGCTAGCCAGTTCAAGGTCGCTGATCATGCTGGGCGATTTTGAATGACTGACGCCGGTTCGTTGAGTCAGGTAAAGGAATTCCGGAGTCGCGAGCGCTGTCGCCAGCACTTCCACCATCGCATCCTCGAAGCTCGAGAACTCACTCCGGTACTTTTTGAACAGAGCCATAAACGGCTCTATTTCCTGCGAGGTCGCAGGACGGCGCCAGATTCGTCTCAGGAAATGTGTCAGCACTTCACGCCCATACCTTGTCTCGTCGCTGCGGTTATCGCTATCGAAGAAGATCGCCGTATGTGTGCTTGGCGGCCACTGCTCGTAGTACGGCGCACTGATTTCGATGTAGTCGATTAGAACGTGAAATGGCTGCTCACGACCACCTGAGTTAGCGACATTGCGAATGTGCAGAAACTCGTCGCGTCTTGGGAACTTGGTTTCAAGTTTTCGAAACGGGTTGCGCTGGATATCGCTTAGCGGGATATCAAAGTGGATGAATTCAGGATCGTCTGCCGATGCCGTTACCGGAATATCACGATCGCTGATGACGTTCATGAAGTTAGCGTTGTTGCTGGTGTGAGCACTGAAGATCAAACGTAGGCCGGCATATTCATCAGAGTTCATCGTTGAACGCCCGGCTCGGATGCGAACTCGCATGATTCCTTCATCAGGAAGAAAACGATCCAGGTTCATCTTCAACTCACTGGATCGCGGGAGGGCCAGCACAACAGGAGAGACATTCGGAGCTTGCCCAGCGATTGCCTCAGCATCTGGTCTCCACGTTCCACTGGAAAAGTGAATGCCCTGGCCAGTCTCCCGATTCAATAAATGTTGACGTCGCCGATCTTTGACGTAGTTGTCACTATCTTTGCTGAACACTTTTGCCTTGTTTCCCGACGCCGCCTTTTCCATCTCATCTTGCATCGAAATGATGTAGGTCACGGGTTTCGGACGTTCGCCGCTAACGGTCGCCCGTTTTAAGGCCTTCAGACCGATTTCGCGATAAGACTCGAATTGCATGGCAGACATCTGCAGCAACTCTGAGTTGTTCTTGAAACCGTCTTCAGATGCGGATTCTGGCGGAAGCTTATTGGCGAGTGGATACGGAAGACCAAGCAGATCCTGAAGTGCGTAATTGTATTCGTACTTCGTGAGCCGGCGAAATGAAGAGTGTTCCTGTTGGTTGCGACGAACAACGGACGCCTTTTTCAGCTCATCGCTTAGCCAGTCAACAATCATTCCGCGATGGGCATCATCAAGTGCATAAGCTGCTTCGTCCTCCGGAGGCATCTCTGAATTGCTCAGGACGTTATAGACTTCGCGCCATTTCTCGATGTCAGCGCCAGTTAGTAAGTCTGGATTCAACTGGTCGACACGAAGTCTTCCTTCTGAATTCTCTGGGCCGTGACAGGCCAAGCAGCTTTTTAAAAGAACCGGGCGCACCGACTTTCGGAAGGATTCGATATTCGCTTTTGGCACCGTATGAGTGGCGGGAGTACCAGCCTCAGTCTCAATGAGGAATCTCGACTTTGTTCGCCCGAGTTCCCGAACCTCTTGTAGCGTGGGCGACTTACCTTCGTCGCCTGGGGCAGGAATAACGCCGGCAAACACGATGACTATCAGGACGGTGATGTCCAGAATCTTCATAGGCAGATCGAAGCGTTTCCGAAGATAGGTCGTCCAGCTTAATAGCAACGCCGAGCCGGCGATTTACAAGGTGTGAAATGGGGGAGGGGATGAATGTGCTAGGCGGGGCGCGGCGCATTTCTAAAGGGTTGCCACGAAGCACTGAAAGTCCAGTATACCAGCTCGATCGATTTGCGACGACATTCGATTTATATCCCGCTGTACAACGAGTAATACGGCTCGATCTCGCCTGGCGTCGGCTGGACGCTAATTGATCGGTAGGCCCTCGCTATTGCAGCGGAAGTCGATAAACAGCTGCGGCGTTCTTCCAGTAGTAGTGCTCTCTGGCACTCTGGCCTTTTTCACTGATGTATCGGTCCACCAAATGAACGAAGCTGTCATACGTGCCGGTATGCTTCGTGACGGGCCAGTTGCTGCCATAGATCAGGCGTTCCTTCCCAAAGTTTTCCCACAGCACATTGAGAACGGCATCGTAGTGATCGATCGACTGGGGAGCAGGCTGTGGTACGGAGCGCTGATAAAGGCCAGATATTTTGCAGGTGACGTTCTTGTTCGCCGCCAGACTCTTAACAGCGGCAATCCATTCCCGTCGCGGTGGCTTACCGTCGAAGTTGTAACCGAGACAATGGTTCACCACGATGCGGAGGCTGGGAATCTTGCGAGCAACGGCATCGATCGCCTCGATTCCCGGTATGCCGCCGCCGTTCGTCAGGTAGTCCATCGTCAGCTCGTTTTCTGCAAGCACTTTGAGGTTCTTAACCACCGTCTTGTCTGAGAAGTCGATTCTCTTTTTTCCACGCGGACGCACACCAACAAACCTCGGGTCTCGCTTGAGCTTCATCAATTGCTCTTCGAAGTTCTCACGGTAGACATCAATGTTTCCGACAAGTCCCAAGTAAAAGTCATCGTCATCGACAAGGTCCAAGACCCATCGGTTGTCCGAGAGGTGGGTGCTTGCTTCAACGATTACGACTCCCGTTACTCCAGAAGCTTTTGCAATTCTGGAATACTCCCCTGGCAGGTGTGGCTTGTAGAGCACTTTGTCATCTTTGGGCGGCCACGATATTTCAATGTCTCGGGTGGTGTCGTAGAGATGAATGTGTGTGTCGATCAGGTGTTTCACCGGAGCAACATTCTGCGCAATTGACGCGTGTGACCCGATGCAGAGAACCAAAAGAGTAAACTGGAGTCGTATCATTTGTTCTTCCTGTGTGGCGGGCTGGCCCGACCGACTAGGCACTGTCCCTTAATTGGTATTTGAACAGCTGGACACATTTGGCAACCTCCCGAGTTACCGACCAAAGTGACTCAAGGAGGAAGCCAAATGTCGCGTCATGATCTCACGGATGAACAGTGGAATGCAATCCGTCGATTGTTGCCATCACAAACATCTGTCCGTCGCGGGCGTCCTTGGACAGATCACCGTCAAGTTATCAACGGTATTTTTTGGATTCTTCAAACCGGGAGTCCATGGCGAGACTTGCCTGTCGAATTTGGCAAATGGAAAACGGTTTACAATCGATTTCGTCGTTGGGTGATCGAGGGACTTTGGGACAAACTATTCGCTCGTTTGCTGCAAAGAATGGACCGACTGGGCAACATTGATCGCACTGTGTGGTGTGTGGACGGCAGCGTCGTTCGGGTCCATCGTTCGGCTTCGGGAATGGCGTCGCCAGGCGAAGAAGACGATCAAATCCATGCTTTGGGACGCTCCCGAGGCGGGTATTCGACGAAATTGCACGTTCTGACTGATGGACGTGGAACCCTTCTGGCGGTGACAGCAACCGGCGGCAAAAGGCACGAAGCGTCCGAATTTGAAAACCTGTTTGATCACTGTGAGCTAAGCGTGCACTTCTTCCGCCAACGTCCTGATGCAATCGCAGGGGACAAAGGCTACAGCTCCAAGGCAATACGAAACTCCATCAGCAGTCGCTCGATCAAACCAGTCATACCAACACGCAAACGAGAAGCTCCAAACGAACGGTTTGACCGAACTCGCTATCGGCGACGAAACATTGTTGAAAGGCTTATCGGTTGGCTCAAAGAATCAAGGCGAATCGCGACGCGGTACGATAAACTTGCAGACTCCTACCTGAGTTTTCTTAAACTCGCGGCAATCAGAAGAATGCTACGAGTGATTTAAGGGACAGTGCCTAGTGTTGAGTTCTTGATTGCGTTCTTGCCAGATTAGTACCGCATACGAAAGTCGTTCTGGCCAGATTGGTCAGAACCCCGCATCAGATAGATCGTTCGGTTCGACATCTCCAAACGTCCCTCTCGTTCAAACCGAGTTTCGTCGTCGTGGCAATAGACTGATGAAGTTGGCATGTAGCGCAAAGTCATACCACGGCGAGGATGATCCGATAAGTTGGGTTCGGAACCATGGTAGAGAAACACGTCGTGAAGTGAGACTTCACCGGGCTGCAAGACAATGTTAACTGCTTCTGATTCGTCAAACTCGTTTTCGTCTAGTTCCAGATTCAGAGCAATGTTAGGCGCATCACTGCGATTGTGCTTGGCCAGCTTTTGGGATTTGTGCGAGCCTGGGATAACGCGCAAACAGCCGTTTTGCGTTGTTGATGCATCGAGCGCAATCCAGACCGTACACGTCGCCAACGGTTCGATTGGCCAGTATTCGCCGTCTTGATGCCATGGCGTTCGCGTTCCGACTTTTGCAGGCTTGGCAAAGAAGCTGGAGTTCCATAACGCGAAATCGCTTCCAATGACTTGTTCAACCATGTCCAAGATATCAGGTCGTCGGGCGACTGAAAGGAACCATGTGTCGTACGCCAGCAGCGCCGAACAATAGTCACTGAATTCAGGGTGACGATTGACCAATCGAGCGTGTTCCTCGCGGATATCGTCAACAGTTGCTTCGTCCAAGCGAAAGTTAGGGGTGACAAATCCGTCACGATGGTATTGTTCGATTTCGGAAGGGGTTAACATTGTCTTCCTGTGGGAATCGTTTTTCAGGTGGGTGCATCACATGCTTACAGAGGCGATCATTTCGCTAAAAGGCTGGGCAGCCACAGGCTGAATGCTGGAATAAACGTGATGAGGAGCAACGTGATCAGCAGCGGAATGAGAAACGGGACCGTGCCGCGCGTTACCGTTTGAACAGGGCTCCCGGTGACGCTGCTGAGCACGTACAGCACGAGTCCAACTGGGGGAGTCAGCAGGCCAAGGACCAGATTGAGAATCATCACGATTCCCAGATGAAGTGGATCGATTCCAAATTCAATAGCGGCCGGCAGGAGCACGGGGACGGTTATCAAGAGTCCTGCGACTGGTTCGAGAAACATTCCCGTGATCAGCAGTGCAACGTTGATCAACAACAAAAACACAATTGGATTGTCCGTGAACTGCAGCATCGCCTCGGTCACTGCTTGAGGTCCCTGTTCGCGTGCAATCACCCAACCGAACAGTCCGGCTGCCGCGACGATCAACATGATCGATCCTGTGGTTGAGGTCGTCTTGATCAGGACTTCGCGGAATGCTACCAGCGACAATGACCGGTAACAGATGCTCAGAACCAGCACCCACATCACGGCTGCCGCGGCTGCTTCTGTTGGAGTAAAGATCCCGCCGAGAATTCCACCAAGAATAATGACGGGCGTTAGCAGGACTGGAAGCGCCGATGCGATCGCCTTAGCAACAGGAATATCTTGGACGATTGCTACTTCGCGCATCGGGTTTTTGCGCGCGTCTCGATAGACGAAGATGCAGAGGATTAACGTCAGTACAAGTGCTGGCAGCACACCCGCAAAAAACAGTGCTCCGACAGAAACGCCGGCGGAGACCGCGTAGACAATCGCAGGGATACTAGGCGGCATGATCGGTCCGATGAGCGATGATGCTCCGGTCAGGCCGAGCGCAAACTTCTCGTCATAACCGCGTTTCTTCATCGCCGGTACAAGGACGGAACCGAGTCCTGCAGCATCGGCGATGGCAGCGCCGCTCATCCAGGAAAACATCAGACTGCTGAAGACATTCACAAACCCGAGATTGCCGGGAATCTTTTTAAACAGAGTTAGCAACATTCGAAACAGTCGATCGGCCAAGCCGCCTGCGTTACTCAGATAGCCGGTCATAATAAATAGCGGAACGGCCAGCAGCGGGAATGAATCGACCGAACC
>JBFJVZ010000102.1:0-19006 GCA_041623895.1 Pirellulaceae bacterium
AGTCGAGATTTGGCTCGTTCTTTTGCGTCTTGGCCATGTGCGGCACCAAGAAGAAATGTTCCGGCATCATTGCCATCCCGATCATGATTCCGTTGAACCCAAGTGTTTCAGGTCCGAACGGCGTACTGCTCGGAAGCGTTCCATCAACGAGAAAGGTCAATGCGAACGCCGTGGCGATACAAGCGAGTGCGTAAATACAGACGCCAAGAAATGCCATTGGGTTACATCATTCCCTTATTGGATTCGATTGCAGAACGTCAGTCGTAACCGAGGACCGCCAATGTGGATTCCATTTGTAAACGCGTCATGCGGTCCTTCGGTTCACGACATTGTTACCCGCTATCGTCGGTATCAGGAAACAACAACGCTCGCCAAGACCTACGTGGCTTAGAACGTGGGGGTTCTGCGCTGTAGCCGTCGCCGTGCATTTCGTTCAGCTTAATATTTGCGAGTTTGGTGATCCAGTCGGAGAAGAATACCGGGCCAATGCTCACATCGGGCTGAACGTCGCCGTCGTATCCCCATTCGACGCGCGGATTGTCTGTGCCCAAAGCTACGGCTTGGACAGACGATGCATGCGGAAATTCGGCAATTACAAGGTGGTCGGTCCCACACCATCGCACGACCGGAGGCCTGACTCCATCTGAGTATTCGTCGAGAAATATATCTGTATCGCGTGAGTGGAGAGAGCAAGCGAACGCCGAGTAACGGTAGAAGAATTGGAGTTCGATCGGGACGGAGCGTTGCAGTCGATTCTCCAATGCCGTGATGCCCGCATGTTCCGATAGATCAGTGAACCACGTTGGAGCTTCGGACAGCGTAGACGCAATCGAAGGCATCAAGCTGGCGGACTCATGCTCAAAGCGTTGAAGTAAGATCTCGAGATCAGTTACGGCAAAGTCTCCGTCGGGTAACGAATTATCAGCGGTTTGACCGGGGATAAGGACCATCGTGGAGGCTCTTATCCCGGTTGGCAATAAGACTTATCCGCCGCTTCGTCGCAATTATCGCCGCGCAGGCTGGCAGACGCAAGCTTGGGTGGTTGGCTCGACCCCCCGGGCTATGCAAGCATCGCGGCAGCGGGACGCAAATGTTCACGCACGGATGTTTGATTCCCTCTGGTTGGGGGCATTGAGATGGGCGCGAGCGCGTGGAAAACACAGTCTGGAGCAGCGAGCAGGGACCGAGGAATCGCGTGAAGATTGGGCACGGATTTGGTTCGCACAATTAGCACGGTTTCATCAGGGTGATCTGCAAGGGAACGCTCGGCCGCGGCGCTTCCGACGACTTTGTTAGAACGAACCGCCGCCGCCGAGTCCGCCTCCCATGTTGGTCTTCTGAAATCTTAAGTCGCCCAAGGTTTGCCGGATATCGTTGCTGACAATCGTCTGCTGGCGATCCAGTTCGACCGAGTATTGATAGTCATGATCATATGACTTGCTGCCAAAACTCTTGGCCGGGATCTCTAAGTCCCAGCGGAGCACACCGGTCGGCCGCTGCATTCGCAAGTACAGCTCGTCCTTGGAAAGTATGTCCGCGTCTTGTTGATCCAAACGCACATTGATTGAGCCGTCTTTGGCAGCGATCGGTATCCGATCGAGTAAGCGAATCGCGATCGGTGTCTCGTGAAAGTTGGAAACCACCAAGCGGTGTTGTAGTGTCGAATTGCGATTTCCGCCTTGGATCGATTCTTCCCGGGATAGCAGTTCGCGCCTGGTTCGTATTTGGCGGTCGGTCCCGAATCCGATCGTCAGTCGCTGGCCGGCAGCGGTCGGCGGAATTGTCGTTCGACCAACGAATTGGCCATCCAGATAGACATCCGCACTTCCGGCAATCAAATTTCGACCCGAAGCATTGGTTAGCTCAGCCTCGCGAAACGCAAAGCTGCTTAGCAGTGGTGTTACAACGTGGTGCAAGTCACCAACAAGCTGCTCCGACAAAATCGAAATCGTTTGTATTTGAGTGTGACTGGCGATCGTTGTTCGTTTGCTGATCAGATACGTCTCATCAGCAACGTCATCGCCGGCGTCTTCGGCGACGTTCCGCTCCACTTCTGCTGCCGAAGTCAACTCCGTCACTTGCCGCTGGCTGGCGAGCAAGTTGAGATGAACGTTGCGCTGCATCAAGGCTTCATCCAACCAGTTAGGTTGCATTCCGAGTGACACGGAGATGTCTTGCTGGACTTCCGGTTGCTGGCCCGGCGACACCGCGCGAACGCGTAAAGGCGTCAACAGTGGACGTGCCGCTTGTCTTTCAGGCGTAGAAGTTGCCAGCGTTACGGAGACGTCATTCCATGTTTCACCGCTAGCTTGCACCAGTTGCGCATCGAGCTGCAGCACGAAGTTTCGTTTTCCCTGATCATTTGCGTTCGATCTGACGCTGTAGCGTGGAGACCAATTGACGCCGCCGACGTCATAGACCAAACGAACCATGCCGCCTTGCGGCGAATCGACGGTCAACAAAGCATCGTAGGAAGCTTTGACAATTGCTGACGTGATCTTTTTTTGCTGCTTGGCATTTTCGGCAATGTCTTTCTGTAATTGCTCGATTTCGGCTTCGGTGTTCAAAAATTCATCGGCCAGTTTCCGCCGCCGCTGCATCGCAAAGTCAGCCAGGGCGGTAACTGATTGGACGTCAAGCGTGGCCCGGTCCAGGTTTTGTTTCACCTTAGTTGCAGAAAAATCAACCAGTTGATCGACTGTCAACAAGTCTTGTTCAACGGCGCTAAGGTCATGCTCTGCGACCTTCAATCGCCGCTGCAGATCTCTTTGTTTCCGCACAAGTTCGTTCAAGCGATCTTTGTTGTCGGGATCGATGGTCCCTTGTTTGGAGACCACTCGCATGCTCCGCACGTTTGTGCCCGAGTCTGATTCGGTAAAGGCGCTGGTTGGCATCAATTGACTGGGCAGATTCGTCACACGGATTTGCTGCAAGTTCTGTCCGGCGGGCAGTTTCAGTTCACGGACAACGCGTGCCTGATCGCGGTAAACGGTGACATCGATGATCGTTCCGGGGATCAGCTGCTCGGCTGCAACCGCGGGGGATATCCAGGCTGACTGCAGGCAAATCGCAGCCAGAATTTGCAATCGAACTTTATTAACTGCGGTCATGACGTTCCTTTCTGATCGATCAATGCGGAGTGTTGCGTTGTGCTACAGCATTCTTGATGCGGCTGTATCAAGTCTGCTCATGAGGAGTAGGCCAAGACATTCATTTGTGCCGCATACTGCTTGTCAAAGCATCCGGCATGCCAATTGCATCGCCCGAAGCATAAGACCTAATTCGACAGCGCGACTTTTGTCAGCCGACGTGCGTTAGCGTCCGGCGGTAGCGGTATAAAACGAGCAAACCGTGGCTACTACATTTTCAGAAATCTCGTAGGCCAGGACTTGTCCTGGCAATTCAGCGCCAGGACAAGTCCTGGCCTACCAATGATCCCACATCAATGATGAAATTGCTCTAATGCCCAGCGGCTAATAAGACCGCTATTAATGCCTATTAGCCAGAAGCCTCGTTTTCCAGCTAACCTTGATTGGATTGGAACCGTGCAGCAAAAAAGAACCGTCGTGTTGATCGCTGTGTTTGTTTTGGTTGGTGCAACGGAGCTTGCCGCGCAGTCGGCAGTGCGTTACCCAGCGTTCTCCGCATCCGGATTGGACAGGCTGCCGATCAGCAAGCCGGGTGGTCCGATCACATCCAAGTTCGTGGATCCGTTCATGACTAACCAACAAATCGAGCGAATCTACGGATTCTTGAATCAGCCGAATCGATTTAGCTGGGGAGGGGAAACCACGATTCGCGACATTCAGCGGGACCTGGCGAGTCATCTGGCGGTCGAGATTGACGTTAGGGCGCTCGATGAAATCGGT
Source organism: Pirellulaceae bacterium (assembly GCA_041623895.1). GTDB lineage: Bacteria > Planctomycetota > Planctomycetia > Pirellulales > Pirellulaceae > JBFJVZ01. Next base: position 3,870 of record JBFJVZ010000102.1, read on the forward strand.
ATTTCTATCGACGAGGAGATCTGTCCCGAGCTTTCCAAAAGTAAAGCTTCCGTCTCGGATTCAGCCCATACCGACAAGGACGATCCGTTCGCTGATCCGTTTGATGCGGAGCCCGACGATAAACAAGATCCGGTTGTGACCAAGAGCGAAAGTCAGCAGCAATCACCACGCCAGAATCCTACCAAGTGGTGGAGATCGCAGCAAAATGAAGCGGCAGGCGAGCAAGCCGTCAGCAATGGGGCTCGTCTATTTAATTTTCTGGATCGATTCGATTTGACGTTGAACGTCCATCTTGGGCAACTGAAGATCACCACATTTGAGCGCGCCGAACAGCACTGTTGTGTTCGCATCTTCGACGTCACACCGCTCGTGGATGTAAGCGATTCGGCGGATGCCAATGAATTGAATTCGCTCGCTCCGCCCTTTGGTGGATCCTATCGAGACGAGCAATCGCTGATCGATGTGATCATGACATCGATTGATCCCGATACGTGGGAGGCAGTTGGTGGGCCGTCAACACTTGTCACTATTGCGGTCCGTGATCGCTGTTGGTTGGTAGTTTCTGCGCCACTGGTGCAACAGTGGAAGATAGCAGCGTTGCTGGACAGATTGAATGAATAGGGTTGTGGACGCGGCAATTACCAGTGTGAAGCGCGAGTTTTGATCTTGCGTGTTTCTACACAAGCACGAAGCGCGAGCGAGTGAATCGTGCGTTCATGCGGAACTCACTCGCTCGCGCTTCTTGTTGGGATTCTCGGTCTTTTGGTCCGAGGTCAAAACAAATTTGCAACAGTTCTACGCGGCTTCGCCTTCGCTGATTTCTCCGTCTTCGCTGACGTCCTCGAAGCGAATGGAGACTTGTTTGCTGACGCCGGATTCCTGCATGGTCACGCCGTACAGCGTGGTCGCGGCCGTCATCGTCTTTTTGCTGTGCGTGACAATCACAAACTTGGATTGCTCCAGAAACTCATTCAGAACTGCCACAAAGCGACCGATGTTGGCTTCGTCGAAGGGCGCGTCAACTTCATCCAAGACACAAAACGGGCTGGGGCGATACTGAAAAATTGCCATCAACAGGGCGACTGCCGTGAGCGCTTTTTCACCACCCGACAGCAAGGAATTGCTAAAGCTGGGTTTGCCGGGTGGGGTGGCCACAATCTCCACGCCCGATTCGAGCGGATCGTCGCTGTCTTCCAAGATCAGGTCAGCGTGACCACCGCCGAATGATTTGCGGTACAGCTTTTGAAAATTCTGGCGAATTGCTTCAAGCGTATCGAGAAACAACCGGCGGCTATCCGCATTGATGCGACCAATGATTCTTTGCAACGAATCCTTAGCGGCCGTCAGATCTTGATATTGACCATGCAAATCGTCGTAGCGTTGCTGCAAGCCTTCCAGTTCCTCGAGTGCCTCCATGTTGACGTTGCTGGTCCGCTGAAGCTGGGCGCGCAGTTTCGCGATTTCGTCTTCAACAGCCTGACGGTCCTCGGGCGCCTGCATATCCTCGGGCGGCTCGCTTTGGCGAAGGTCGATTTCATAATCTTCCAGCAAACGCTGAGCCAGCGTATCGCGTCGCAGCATCGCATTATCGTGTCTTGCCGTGATCGCATGAACGGCTTCACTGGCTTCGCCCGCCGCCTTCATGGCTTCCTCGCTGGCCTTCAGGATTTCACGATTTTCTTCGCGAACATCCGATGCCTTCTGAGCGAGATGGAGGAGCTTTTCCTCGCCCGATTTCAGGTCAATCTCAAGTGAGCCTAACTGTCCGGTTGCTGCTTGCATACGCGAGACGAGTTCGGCAATTCGTGCTCGTCCCTGATCGGCTTGGGCCAATGCTTCGGCCACGGCTGCTTCACGCTCGCCCTGGTCGCGTTGTTGCTGCTGCATCGACGCGGAGAGTGCCTCATATTTTTGTTCGGCTCTGGCTACTTCGACCGAGACTTTCATGACGCCGCTGGTAATCGTCTGCAGCGCCGCTTGGGCTTCCGAAAGCATTTCATCGGCCTCGGCTGCTTCCAGTTCCAGCGTCTCGATGCGTTTGCGACCGTCCGTGATCTGCTGCGAGAACAATTTGTTTTCTCGCCGGGCATCATCACGATTCCTGGTTGCCGCGGCGATCTCGCTGGTGATTTCACCGCAGACCGATTGCCGCGAGCGCAGACTGTCTTCACAGTGGCGGCGGACCGCTTCCGCTTCGGCGCGATCGGTGATCAATCCGCGGTGGCGTTGTTCCAGGCGACCGAGTTCCGCTGCTTGTTCGTCGACGATCTTGTCAAGCCGGCGGACTTCTTGTTCACCTTCATTCAATTGGAAGCGGTACAGTTTCAGTTCTTCCTGAGCCGACGTAAGTTCGCTGCGGCGGCTGACCAATCCAGTGGACCAACCAGCGGGGCCAACCACGACCGCGCCATCGGATTCCAGCAACTCTCCGGCCGAAGTCACGAAACGCAGGCCGGCACCACTAAGTTTCCGCAGGCCGAACGCGATCGCCAGGGAATCGACCATCCAAGTATTGCTGAGCAAATGTCGGACGAGCGGTTCAAACTTCTGAGTGCAACTGACCAAACGATCGCCGCGTCCAATCACACCTTTCAAACCGTCCAAGCGAATGCGGTCTCCGGGCCGGCGTTTGGGCAACTCGTCAATACGGATCAAGCCGACGCGGTTATCAATTTGAATACTGCCGTCCAGGATCGCTTCCTGCAGTTGGCCGTCGGCGACAACCAGGTATTGGCTGCGTTCGCCCAGCGCCGCATCGATCAGGGGGGCGACTTTGGTGTCCACATCGAAACAGTCGGCAACGATTCCATGAAGGCTTGCCGAAAGGGGATGTTCCGATTCACGCAGCCTTTCCAGGATCGTACGAACACCACCTGAGATACCTTCTTGTCGTCGCTGCAGATCTTGCAGGACGTTAAAGCGTTCGGTAATTCCTTCGATCCTCGCACTCAGCGAAGAATTCTCTTCGCCTCGCCGCTGCAATGTTCGGCGGCTTTCTTGGGTTTTTGCGTCGGCAAGTTCAACTTCCTTGCCGATCTCTGCAATCTGGCGATCGAGTAACTGAACGCGATCACGAGCGTTTTGGGTATCGCTGGTTGCTTCATCGAGCAATGACTTTGCCGCCGCGAGACGTTTATCCAAATGGATCAGCGTCCGTGCGGCTTCGGCGATACGGGTTTCCGTTCGCTGATGATTCGACTCCAGTTCGGCAACTTGGCGGACGGCGACCAGATGGTTGCGTTGAGCCTCATCGCGCCGCGAGCGAACCTGGTCGACTTCGGATTGAACTTTGTCGCGTTCTTGCTCAACCTCGGTATTGCGGAGGCGGACATCAGCAAGATCTTTTTCGTATGTCGCCAGCTGCTGGAGGGCGTCCTTCAATCCGGCAGCTGCCGAGCCTGCTTGGGACTTCAAGCCGCGCATGCGACGAAGCGAATTGGCAACGGTCAACCGCAAGTCGATCATCGCGGTCTTATCGGCGTCATGTCGCCCGGCCAATTCAGCAATCTTTTGCCGCAAGCCAGCTCGCTCCTCCTCAGCGGTGCGGGCTTGTTCGGCGATCTCCTGCAACTGAAAATCTGCTGCTTGCCGCTGCTGAGTCATCTGGTGGCGTTGCTCTTCCAGCTCTTTTTGACGCGCAACGGCAGCGGCCAGCTCTTTTTCGCAGGCCTCCAATTCCCCGCTCAAAGTTGCCCAGTCAGTCCAAGCAACTTGTGTCCGCAGCTCCTTCAGTCTTTCCGAGGCCTGACGATAACGTTCCGCCTTGCTCGCCTGGCTGCGGATACTTTTCAGCCTCGATGCGACCTCGTCGACAATGTCACCGAGCCGAGTCAGATTGGTTTGCACGCGCGCCAATCTTCGTTCCGCCTCCAGCTTTTTCGCCTTGAAGCGACTGATGCCGGCGGCTTCTTCAAAGATCGCCCGGCGGTCCTTGGCGTTGGCTTGCAGCATGCGATCGACTTTGCCCTGCTCGATCAGGCTGTAAGCATCGACGCCGATGCCCGTTCCGCGGATCAAGTCGCGAACATCCTTCAGGCGGACCGCCTGTTTGTTGATCAGATATTCGCCTTCCCCACTGCGATAGACACGCCGGGTGACGTGAACTTCGGGAGCCTCGATCGGCAGGGCACCATCGGCGTTATCAAAGATGATGGTGGCTTCGGCGGCACCGGCCGGAGACCGCGTCTGGGAACCCTTGAAAATGACGTCCGCCATTTCCTTGCCGCGAAGGCTTTTGGCGCTCTGGGAGCCCAGGACCCATTTGATAGCGTCGACAATATTTGATTTTCCCGAGCCATTGGGGCCGACGACGACCGTAATTCCATCGGGAAAATCGAACCGAGTCCGATCAGCAAAGCTTTTGAATCCCGCCAGTTCGAGTGCTTTCAGCATGCCAAAAGTGTGAAAATCCGAGGCGAAATGGCGGGATTGGAAAGGGTTTAAGCCCGACTCCACCTTAGATGAAACCAGCCGAGTGGGATAGTTCGTTTTTCCCGTTATTCCCCGTCTTTTCATCGTTAAGGCGGGATTGCGGTGACATCGCAATTTGGGGTATCTGACAAGCTCGCACAGAATCCAGGGCCGAGAACGTCCCTACAGACTTCTCGTCACCCCACGCCACCGAGGCTGCGAATGGAGTCGCCGCATGGATGCCGATGGAACAATGGCACACAACGATCACAACCCGACCGCGCGTCGATCACGGCAGCGAATCTGTTGGTCAGGTTGGCTGACCATTGCAATCGCAGTCAGCGGACTGACCCTTTGCGGTGGTGAGTCGCTTGCCGGTGAAAGTAAAGACGCGCTCGCAAACATCAACCAATTATTGACCGCCGGTAAGATCGGGCAAGCCGCCCAGGAGTTGCGGCAGTTGGACGATGTGATGAAGTCCGGTCAAGCCGCAACAGAAGTCGACTTGACCTTTCCGCTCGCAATCACGGCGCGTGGATTCGAGCAAGCGAACAATCTGGCCGATGCGGCAGAATTCTACCAACGGTCGGTGATGGCGTCGGGGCGCGAGTCAGCCAAGCAATTACCGGGACAGAAACTCACGCTGATCAGATTGGCGGCATCGTCGACACTTGCCCGTGCTGCCAACTATCAAGCTGCGCTGGACGCCCTGGAGCCACTTTTCGACGTGCCGGAAAACGTGTCCGACCAGCAGCGAAAACTCTTGATTCAACTTTGTCTGCACGTCGGTTCCGAGTCGCTTTCAGCAAGCCAGCCCGCGATTGCCGAACGAGCCTACGATCTGGCAAGCAAGCATGCCCCCGATCAGGATCGCGGCACGGCAATGTTGGGCGCTGGGTGGGCAGCAGCCATGCAACAATCCAAGCCGCAAGCCGCAGCGGAAAAGCTGGCCGCTTTCGTCGAGCAATTCCCCACTCACGATGACGCTCCGCGGGCCGCTGCGCTGGTGGTGACTTGCCTGCGACAAGCGAACCTGGCCGCGGGAGCCGACAAAGCCCTGGCTGACTTGCTCGATCGCTGGCCCGAGTCGATCGCGGCGGCCGAAGCGATCGCGCGATACAACCCCGATGACCAATTGTTGCCGGCCGCGGCAACCTGGCTACTGCAAAAAGCCACTGGATCGGAGCTTCAGGCGTTTACCCCCAGAGTCACCGCACTCGGGCTGATCGCTGCGGCGGACGCCGACCACGAAGCAGCCTGGTCCGCGCTCAGCCAACGTTTGGCTGCCACAGACTCAGTTGGCCAACAAACATCCGATGTGCTCCAACATCTTTCGGACGCGAAACTGAATGCCCACGCACAGCGGTTGGCGACGCTTTTGATCGCTCCCCAAGAGGGCACGGACGCGCACGCCGCCAGTCGCGAAGCTGCCTGCCGATGGGCTGGACGCAATCAACTTTGGTCGATGTTGGCTCTGGCATCCGAAACATCCGAGCCAGATTCCGATGACCCCACACGAACCGTTGCCATCGAACGATTGTTTGCCGAATCGCTGATGCAAACCGGACGACCCGATGATTCGAGAAAATGGTGGGTCCATCTGGTGGATCAACGTAAAGTCGATGACTTTCCCACGTTACTGCGTTGTGCGGAGACTGCGACCTCGTTAGCCGATGTTGATCAGGCAAGTAAGCGAATCGAGGCCGCACGTGCTGCCAGCCAAGACGATCCGGCGCGCACCGCCTTGGTCGACATGTTGTCTGCTGATTTGGCGGTTAGGCAACTACGCTTTGACGAAGCCCGATCGATTTTGGAACGGGTGATCCAAGCCAGCCAGTCCGTAGCGTCGCTCCGTGGCCGAGCTCAATGGATGATCGGCGAAACATTTTTCCTACAACAAAAGTTTAGCGACGCGATCGAAGCCTATCGGCGTGTTGAGGGGATCGATCCGGCGGGACCGTGGGTCGAAGTCGCCTTGGTGCAAGCCGGCAAATCGTTCGAGCAATTGGGGCGGACACGCGAAGCGGCCGTCTGCTACTCCAGCCTCGTTAGCCGCTTTGCTGACAGCCAACACGCCAGCGTCGCACGCCGCCGTTTGGCCGCGATCGCTCCCACGCCAAGTTCGCCCCAGTCCAATTCTTCCAGTGAAACCATTCGACGATGAACGATCATTTTGACGCCAACGAAACATCGGCTGACCCGATTTCACGACCACTGATGCCAAGATCATCACAATCGCCACGCGCCCATGTCGTTGGACTCGCGTCTCATGTCTTGCCACTGATTGTGCTGGCAGCCGGTGCGTTGTGGCTGATGACGACGATGAAGTCTGCCCAGGCACAGTTCACCACGCCCCGCTATTCCCAGCAACCCACTTATCCACCCAACAGCTATCAGCAAAACAGCTTTGCCCCCCAACCGCGGGTCGCAGCCAACCCCAACGCGATCCCCAGCATCCCGTCCGCGGCAATGGTCGATTCGACGGCCCAGCCGCAACCGGTGGAGACGGCTGAAACGGAAGCTTCCGGGTTTCCTTGGGGAATCGAAATGCCTGCCATCGTCGACAAGATCGCCCAAGGTGGCTGGCTGATGCTGCCGCTGGCGATCTGTTCTTTGATCGTCATCGCGCTGTCGCTGGAACGGATGATCGCACTGCGACGTGGGCGGGTGATTCCACGACCATTTGTACGACGCTTTACCGAATGCGTCGAAGACGGACAACTCAGTTACGACGAAGCAACGGAAATCTGCAAAGACTTTGATTGTCCAGTGGCGGAAGTGTTCCGGGCCGCCGTTCGCCGTTGGGGCCGGCCAATGTTCGAGATCGAGCAAGCCGTCATGGATGCAGGCGATCGAGTCAGCGATTCGCTGCGGCGATTCCTGCGTGTCTTTCACGCGATCAGCAACGTCGCGCCGTTGCTCGGATTACTCGGGACGGTGCTGGGGATGATCCAAGCCTTTGAAGTGATCAGCGCCCAAGAATCCATTGGCCGGCCGGAAATGTTGGCTTCCGGGATCAGCACCGCCTTGCTGACGACAGCGGGCGGATTAAGCGTCGCGATCCCCGCTTACCTGGCCTACATGTATTTCAGTAGCAAGTCAGATCGCTACCTGGGCGAAATCGACAAGCTATGCCAACGCGTCATTGACAGTATCTCTGCCGAAGGACTCGAAAACACAGGATCACGATCGCGGAAACGAAGGGCAGCTTGAGTCCTTACCCATGATCCATTCGCAAAACAATTTGATCCGGCAGGTCGCCATTATCCGCTTGCCGCACATCGTGTGTGAGCGCAAGTCATGCCAAATCTGAATCTTCTCGACGGTTGAAGCAAACATGTCCAAACACCGCCGCCAACGTGCCGAAGATGTCACCATCAACTTGACACCGATGATCGATGTCGTGTTTTTGCTGGTCATCTTCTTTATGGTCGGCAGCAAATTCAGCGAAGCCGAAAGCCGGATCAAAGTCAGTGTGCCAAGTGTCGGACAATTGCGCAGCATCACGCGTGTGCCCGACGAACGCGTTGTCGTTGTCGCGCCCGATGGGTCCGTCTCGTTGGACGGTGTACCGATGACGCTGCCCGATTTAAAAGCCACGCTATCAGCACAACTGGCCAGCTATCCGGGATTGAAAGTCGCTGTCCGTGGCGACGGGGCAAGCTCTTTTCAATCGGTTGCGGAAGTCCTGCAGGCCGTCCGCAGCAGCGGCGTGCAACAGATGGGAATCGCGGCCAAGCCGGCCGAGGGGAGGTTTCGCCGTTGATTATTGAAGCCCCAATTTGGGCAGATCACAGACTTGTCTACACGGTTGCCGTTGCCGCCGTCGCATCGCTGCTAGCAACGATCTGGTTGTTCCGCAGACGGCGACGCTCCGGACGACAAGCCGGTGCGATCTGTATGGTGCTTTCGATTCTGTTGCATCTCGCACTGATCCTGCTCGTCCCCTATGTGAACAAGCCGAACGGCGGATCACCGACCGCGGATGCACAATCGGAGGATGAGATTGGTGTGGATTCGATTGAATTTACCTCGTTCGACGCAGAAATGATCGCCGCTGATGCTGCCGGCGACGATCCCGATTCCCCCGTCACACCGCTGCCCGTTTCAGAACTTACCGATCTGCTCGAAAATCCGATCGAAGAATCCGAAATGGTCGAGCCGGACTTCACGGAAACCGTCCCGGCTGTGACGGCTTCGCTGAGCGATGGAGGTGAATCGGCGGTCGAATCCGTTTCCGATCAAGTCCCCGAGTCCCTTGCCGATCCAGGCGACTTGCTTGCCGACGAGTCCAGCAGTGATATTGATAAAGCACTTGGCGAGTGGTTGCAGGCTTCCAGCGAGGATTCAGCAGACCAGCAGCCGCCCTCCGAATTTGTGGGGGACACGGGATTTGTCGGGGATGAACCAGTCGATGAAGCAATGACGGCAGCGAAGGCAGCGTCACCGACCGCATCAGCACCGTCCGCTTCAATTCCCGGTGCTTTGCAAAACGACTTTGCCAATCGCACCGGCGACGCCAAAGAGCAAGCGCTGATTCAAACCGGCGGCAACGCTGATACGGAAGCCGCGGTCGAGGCCGCCTTGAGATTCTTGGCCGCGGCCCAACGCGCCGACGGAGCCTGGGATCCGACCGCCAGCGGAGCCGGCGTCGAGCGTGCGCCGCTAGGTGAAAACCGTAACGGTGCCGGGTCAAAGGCCGAATCAGCAATCACCGGTCTCGCCCTATTGACACTGATGGGCGCCGGCAACACGCACCGCGGCGGCGACTACGCGGAGAATGTTTATCGCGGACTTGCCTATTTGATCCAAAAACAAAAGCCCGACGGTTCATTAGCCGGCAACGCATCACCGTACGCAGCGACGTACAGCCACGGCATGGCAGCACTTGCTATGTGCGAAGCGGCCGCGATTACGAAGGACCCGTCGGCTGTAACAGCGGCCAGCCGAGCCGTTGCAAATACGATCCGGCTGCAGCATCCGACATCGGGAGGATGGCGATATTTACCCGGCGACACAGGTGACCTAAGCCAACTTGGTTGGCAAGCAATGGTGTTGGACGCGGGCTATCGCGCCAAGATTCCCATCGATCGCCGCAGCATTGCCGGCGTTCGTCGTTTCTTGAAGACCGTTCGTGCTGGAACGCACGGCGGATTGGCAAGTTATCGAAAAGATGAAGCGCCCAGCCGCACCATGACCGCCGAAGCGCTGGCGACTCGATTACTGATCGGCGAACAAATCCCGGAAGCCGAAATCACAGAAGCCGAACAGTACTTGCTGCAGCAACCGCCCGGCGTAGGACAAGACAATTATTACTACTGGTACTACGCCACGCTCGCGCTTCACCAGCTACAAGACGATGCCTGGCAACAATGGAATGCGTCACTGCAACAACGACTCCTTGCCACGCAACGCAGCGACGGCAGCTGGCCCGCCGACAGCGTCTGGGGCGGCTACGGGGGAACAGTTTACACAACCTCGATGGCGGCCTTGTGCCTGGAAAGCTATTACCGCCATGCCATCCGCGACAACCAAACGCGAATCGCCGAGCTGAAGTAATCACGCATGGCGGCATCACGGCGAATCCATTTCCAGATCCGCCAGATAAATCGCTGTGATCGGTTTGCCCGACGCGTCGGTTTCATGAGATGAGTACCAGGACATCAAAGCGTGCTGATCGCTGATCACAACCAAGCCCGGGTAGGAATTGTCGCCCGCACTGGGCAATTCTGCGAACTCGCGCAATTGATCATCGATTAGCCAGCACATGGAAGTCCTGGCGCCCTTTCCTTTGACGATCTTGCGACCTCCGACGACGTAGTGATCGCCCCAACGCTTGATCAGTGGACCGCCGATGTATCGATCCAGTTCCGTCCGTTGCCAGTCATCGTAGGGAGGCTGGCTACGTAATAATTGGGCCGCCGCACTTCCGCGACGACCAATTGCCACGATATTGCCGTTGTCCTCGAACAGGAACGCCGTCTCATCACCGCGTTCGGCTTGAAACATCGCTCGGGTGCGCCAACGCAAGCCGTCGTCACTTTCCAGCATCATCGATTCAACATCAGCGCCCTCGCCTTTTGGCCCGACGCGAAATCCCTGCTTGCGGCGACCACACAAATAAGCTTTGCCGTCAAAACTGGCGGCACGCCAAATGTAATGACCAAACGTGCCTTCCAGCATGATCGGCTCCGTCCAAGTCGATCCGTCCGCAGTAGATACCGCGTAGCCCAAATGTAAGTTGAGTTCATATTGGTCACGAGGTAGCGTGGTCGCTCCGCTGTACCAGGTGCCCGTGTAGACGAACAATTTGCCCGCAAAGACCAAAAAGTGGGGATCTCGGGTGTCACGCAATGGAACATGGAACTCATGGACCAGGTCCCAGTGCTCAGCATCCGGGCTGGACAAAATGATGATTCGCGATGTCGGATGCACCATATGTCCATCCGGGCAACTTCGAAACGTCAAAAAGTACTTATCGCCAAAACGTACCAGGTCGGTAAACGCATTATGCTCGCCATTGTGAAACGCCCGGCGAATATTGGTGACGCTAATCTCCGGCGGCTCGGCGGCAAAGCCGGTGGTCATGCCGGCCAGGATAATCAGGGCCACAGCCGAATTCCTTCTCATTCCCAATCGCGTTGCAGTCTTTTGGCAAAGGTTCATGCATTCAGCTTTCTGGACGGTCACCGCATTATGGAGAGTCGAGTTTAGCAATATAATACAGGAGATCGGACAAAGCGGTCAGACACCAAGAGGTTCTTTGCAGTTTTGGTGGTTGCCCCAATTCTCCAGCGGCATCATTTTATTTGACGGCCGCAGGGGACGCATTCGGCAGGAGCCTATCGCTGTCATCCAACTTTGCTGACAGACCACTAACGAGTTTCCATTTACGGTACTGATCAAATGGCTTTGTCTCCCTGGACAATTGAAATGCTGAGACGCGGAATCGGTGAGGTTGCGCGGAAAGCCAGCGATTTGGAAACGCTGGAAAAGCTGAAGACCCAAGCGACGGAGATCTTGCAAGACTTGCCCGAAACCGCCGCGCGCGGCATCAACGCCGTGATCCGAACAGCCGAAGCCGGGAAGCGATCGGTTCAGCGATGGTCGGCACAAGCTTCTGGGCTTTCAGTTCCGATGCTCAATGCCAGCGGCACCTTGATGCATGAATTCGGGACCGGGGTTCCGACGGCCCAATCGGTGATCGACGCCGGGTATGACATGTTGCGTGGCCATTGTCTCCACACCGCCGAGGCCATCGCGCGGTTGACGCGGCAAATGGAAAAGCAACTTCCGGGAAATGACAACCTGACCGTCGCGATTGCCGGCAATTTCCCTGCTGCGATGACTGCGTTTTCTCAGTTGGTGCAAGCCCGGCCGCTAGTGATTCACAGAAATAATGCGGTCCAACTACCCGGCGGCGTACCGCTACCGGACGCCTTTGGAACATTGCTGCCGGTGATTCAAGAAGTTGGCAGTGTTGGAAATGTTCGCATCGACGACTTTGCCGGGCTGGATGCGTTTTGTTCGATCGTCGCTGACAATGGTTTCGATAATGTTCAGCTGATGAACTTTGCTGATCGCGATGCGATGCAAGCGGTTGTCTTGCCAGTTGCCTCGATCAAGCAGATTGATGATTCGATCCCGTCGGCGGAGAAGATGATCGATCAAGGTGCTGATTTCATCATCATGCCAGGCGACGGACTGTGTGGCGGGCCCGAGTGTGGTGTTTTGATCGGCGGGCGAGATTCGATCGACCTGATTACCACGTCGCCGGCTTGGCCGGCACTGCAAGCCACCGGCGCGACCGTGGCAATGATGGCTGAAGCGATGAAAACCGCCTCAGTGAACGCTGATGAGCTACCAATCCGGGCCTTGATCTCCACCGCCGAACAGAACTTGCGGGCTCGTGCCGAACGCATGGCGATTCGTTTGACCGGTAGCGACGAGCTTGCCCGTTGCCAAGTCACCGCGGCCGACGCCAGGTTGACAACCGACGGCCGCTGGCGATTTCCGTCACGCCAATTGCGGCTGACGCACAACACACTCAGCGCTGATGCTTGGGCAGCCAAGCTGCGTGAAGAAAATCCGGCCGTGATTGTCCAGTCCGATGAGGATGATGTGGTAATCGATTTGCGGTGGATCGCGGCTGCGGACGACAACAAGCTAGCACAATTGCTTGGTGGCGAGGACGAATCGGAGCGGAGTGAGTAGTGCTCTGTCAACTTTTGACTTTAGGGTAGCGGGATTCGCCAGAATTCGGTTCGTTCCAGGATACCCCGAAGTCTGGCGACATCGGCTACGACCACCACCCTAAGATTGAATCTGGACAAAGCAGTAGACAACGGAGGAATTCATTGTGTGCCTGGGTGTACCCGGAAAAGTTGTCCGTTGGTTGGATTCCGATCCAACCTTCGGCCGCGCCGAAATCGAATTTGAAGGCGTTCGGCGTGAGTGTCATATGGCTTGCGTGCCCGAGGCCGTTGAGGGTGATTATGTGATTGTCCATGCCGGAATCGCTATCAGTCGAATCGATGCCAATGAAGCCCGCCGTGTGATCGAAGATTTGCGTTCTTTAGCCGACCACGAGGCCGATCAACCTTGAAATATGTCGACGAATTCCGAGACCCATCTCTAGCCCGCCGACTGGTCCAGGAGATCCGTAGTTTGGCCACGCGGCGTTGGGTCCTGATGGAAGTTTGCGGTGGTCAGACTCACAGCCTTTTGCGTCATGGCATCGAAGAGGAATTGCGCGGCACGATCGAATTGATCCACGGTCCGGGGTGTCCCGTCTGTGTGACGCCCGCCGAAGCAATTGATTTTGCCCAACAACTTGCCCTCCGCGAGGACATGATTCTGGCAAGCTTTGGAGACATGCTGCGCGTCCCCGGCAGCCGCCGTTCGCTGCTGGATGTGCGCGCCCAAGGCGGCAACGTACGCATCGTTTACTCGCCGCTTGACGCGGTCACGCTCGCCAGCCATCAACCTGACCGGCAAGTGGTCTTTTTTGCCGTGGGTTTCGAAACAACCACGCCTGCAACAGCATTGGCCGTTCTGCAGGCAAATCAGCTTGGCCTCGACAATTTCTCCGTACTCGTTTCGCACGTTCGCGTCCAACCAGCGATGGAAGCTTTGATGTCATCGCCCGAAAACTGCGTGCAGGGATTCCTTGCCGCCGGTCACGTCTGCACGATTACCGGTTTCGATTCATATTTCGATTTCGTGCGTCGCTTTCAAGTACCTGTGGTCGTCACCGGATTTGAACCCCTCGATTTGCTGGAAGGAATTCGCGATTGTGTGAGACAGCTGGAGGCCGCAACACCCGGGGTTAGCAATCAATACGCCCGAAGCGTTTCCCGCGATGGCAATCTCTCCGCTCAACAAGTCGTGCAACGGGTGTATGAAGTTTGTGATCGCCCCTGGCGCGGGTTGGGCGTGATTCCCGCTGGCGGAGTGCGTCTGAGAAAAGAGTTCGCGTCGTTTGATGCAGCGAATCGCTTCAAGGATCTATCCGCGCTTGAGCCCTTACCCATCGTGGACTCTGAGTGCCCGGCGGGCGAAGTTTTGTCGGGCAAGCTACGACCAACGGAATGCAGCTTATTCGGAAACCGCTGCACTCCCGATTCGCCGCTGGGTGCGCCGATGGTCTCATCCGAAGGTGCCTGTGCCGCCTACTTCCGCTATCACGGGGCGGTGGGATGAGCCGCACTTCTTGGCAAGCTCATTGCCCGGTACCGCTGCATGTCGACAGCCCATGCATCACGTTGGCACATGGCGAAGGGGCACGTTTAACGCGGCGGTTGATCCAAGAACACATTTGCCCGGTCTTTGATAATCCGCTGCTGTCATCGTTACCCGATGCGGCGCCGATCACGACCAAGGCAAGTCGATTGGCGGTCACGACGGACAGCTACGTGGTTTCGCCCCTGTTCTTTCCAGGCGGCGACATCGGCTCCCTGGCGGTTCACGGCACGGTCAACGATCTGGCAGTATCGGGTGCGAAACCGGCGTGGCTCACACTTTCGATGATCGTGGAAGAAGGACTGCCGATGGCGATACTCGATCGCGTCCTTGCCAGCATTGCCGGCGCTGCGTCTGAATGCGGTGTCGTCGTCGCCGCGGGAGATACCAAAGTCGTCCCCCGTGGTGCGGCTGACGGTTTGTTTCTTAACACGACCGGAATCGGCATGCTGGTCGATCCCGTTCCGCATGGCCCAAGGTCGATTCAGGAAGGCGATGTCTTAATTGCTTCGGGTCCCCTCGGACGTCATGGGATCGCCGTGTTGTGCGCGCGAGAGAACATCGGGCTGGAGCCGGCACCGCAATCCGACTCCGCACCCTTGGTCGATGTGGTTGAAGTATTGCGGCAAACCGCTGGTGAGCAGATTCGTGCCATTCGGGATGCAACGCGCGGTGGGGCTTCTGCGGTCTTGCAGGAATGGGCCGAACAGTGTGACTGTACGTTTCGCTTGAAGGAATCCGACATCCCGATCAGCGCCGGTGTGCGGGGGGCGTGTGAGCTGCTGGGTCTGGATCCCTTGCACGTCGCTTGCGAAGGAACTTTGCTGGCGGTCGTTGCTGCCGAAGTTGCCGATCGGGCCGTCGCCAAGCTTCGTCAGTGCCAGGAATCACAGGACGCCGTCGCAATTGGCAGCGTGACCCGTCGTGGCATATCTGCCGTTACGATTCAGCGGACGCTTGGATCGGAGCAACCGCTTGACGAACCA
>JBFJVZ010000103.1:0-18927 GCA_041623895.1 Pirellulaceae bacterium
GATCCACCATCCCTGGCGGGCGTTTTCAAGTCGATCGAGAGCGGTTTGGACTGCAGGCGACATCAATGGGTTATCCTCAAGAAATCGACGCGCGGGTTGGGATGGTACTTTCCCTGAGCCGATGGCGCTGACCACAAGTTGTCCTATTTATGGGACCTTCACGGTGCTCTGCAGATCCCAACTCTTCGTCCTTCGATATTCCTTGTTCGATGTTCTGCGGTTCTGATTGCGCACCAGAAGAAACTCGAATATCGAACAAGGAATGCCGAAGTACGAAGTTAAAAACGGCTGTTTGTCCGCTGCGAAAGTTGCGTCCTTTGTCTAATGCGTTACTGCGTAAACCAACAGGTTGCCGCCGATCTTCAGTGCATCGTCCTGGCTGTAGCCGTAGGCGTAGGGATGATCAAACTGTTCCCACCCGTCCCCCAAATCGAATCTGCTATAAACCACCGCCAGTCGACCGTCCAGCGTGACGCCTTCCAGCGTCGGCGTATTCATGTTGCCGTAATCTTCCAAGGTTCGCGGCGTGTACTGAACGGTTTGAATGTCGTTATGGATACTGTAAATCGGATGATCGCGGGGAATGGTCTCCAGGCGATGATTCGGCAGAGCCTTGGCAAGCTGCTGTCGAAAGGCCCGATCAAAGGCCTGGCGTCCGCAGCAAGCATCGGCAACCAACATGCCGCCTGCCTTCAAGTACCGCTGCAATCGGTCCGCTTCCTCGTCGCTCCAGGCAAAGTCGTCGTGCCCGGTCATGTACAGCAACGGGTAGTCAGCGGCCTTGGGATCGCTGAGCTTGACATTGGCTCGCTTGAACTTGACTTCCATCGTCGAATTATCACGCGTGTAGCGCAACAGGTTATGAATGGCCGACGGATCGGGATCCCAGTCGCCTTCATGGATCAGTTGTGCCATCACGAAGTCGTCGCGTGAGGGCTCCGTCGCTTCATGATAGACTTTGGTGGTACTCAGGAACCGGCCCAGTTGGTAGCTACCCAGCAGGTAAGTGATGTAATTGGAACCGATCTGTTTCGCCTGGTTGATCACCACGCGGAGGCCGCGCGGATGATCATGGCCATCCCATCCGCAAGTCAAATCCGCCGGCGAATAAATCACACCCGTGCGGCAGCCGAACGTGATGCCCTCGATACAAGATTCGTCTGTGTATTGGGTTCCGTCGGCTTCTTGATACGTGAAGTCGCCCAGCTTGTAATAGGACGAAAAGATCGGGTCGTCGGGCATCAACTTGCGAAGCGGTCGCTGAGGAAAAACCTGTTCCATCTCGTGGCGAAACGACTCGTCAAAATCTTTCCAGCCGCAGCAGGCATCACCGATGATCGTGCCGCCGTCGAGCACGTACCGCCGCAAATTTTCTCGCGTCGTATCATCCAAGCTGAAGTGGTTGTGACCGGAGAACAACAGCGCCGGCAACTCACGTGGATCGTATGAGAAATGAGCAAAGTCGGCTTCGACCGAGCGATAGTGGATACCCAGCTTCTCGTTGGTCCAGGCAAGCAGACTTTTGACGTCGGCCGGATCGGTCATCCAGTCGCGGTATTGAACCCGTTTGCCATCGCGGGTCATGAACTTGATCGGTCCCATCGCCATCTTGCCGACCAAGGCGGGTGGAGCAGGCGGCCGCTTCTTTTCCGTGCGACGCAACGGCGTGACCGGCAAAGGCAGCGGCGCAAACGACTCGCCTCCGGTCCGACTTTGTCGCTTGGGCGGCGGCGGCGGGCTACAATCGATCGGCTCGCTGGACTCTTCTTGACCGAAAGCCGGCTCGCACAGGCCGATGCCGGCGACCGCAGAGGCGGTCGCACAGGAACGAACAAATCCTCGCCGAGAGAGGCTTGATGACGTTGCTTGTTTCCGCATCGATCGTTTCCCGGTTGGGATCTTCAAATGTGCATTACTGGCAAAAGCGCGACGATCCGCACAGCGCGTTGCGATCCGATCCGCTCACACTGCCAAATTCAGTAATATTTTACAGACGATTCGTCACCTTTGCCAAACGCGACGCCGTTGCCGCTGGGTGCAAAGAGTGCGCCGCGGCTGGGGCCATACGGACTTCATCTCATTACCGAAGGCGCCGGCAGGCAAACAGCGGGATAATTACCGGACAAGACCGTCGGCCGCTGGGCGAAGAACCGAAATGACGCGCACCGAGCCCCCTGCTGGTATAACGCTTGTGAAGCCGGAACCTTGGCCGAGCCTATCCCCACCATGGTGGAGAGCGGACAACGGGGGAAGTCTGTCTGAAACATTGGAGGATCGGGAATGCACTGGCGTATCAACTTACTGCTGATACTGTTCGCGCTGCTGGGGGCCGCCCCCGCGAGTGCTCAACAGGATCCGCCGGCGATCAATCCGTTTGGCAAGCAACCGAACCAGCAGCGCGAGGACACCTATCCTGGCTGCATCGATCTGTCGGACGGGACCGTGCAGGTGGGGAAACTGTACCTGACCCGCGATCTGCGTCTGAAGATTTACGACGAATCACTCAAGCGACAACGCGACGTGCCCCTGAGAGTCGTAGAAAGCATCGAGTGCAAAGTCCAGAAAGAGTGGCTGGAAAAGGAGTGGCGTTTCAAGGCCAACGCGGATAACGAAAAAGTTTACACGGGCCGCTCGTATCCAGCGCGACAATACACTCACACGATTACACTGCACGATGGAAGCAAGATTAGCGGTCCGATGTCCGGTATCATCTATATGGATCCATACCAGGGCGGTGAGAAACAGCGATTCTTGATGCACAAACGTCAGAAAGGTGAACTGAGCAGCCGGCTCGATGAACTGGTCTACGTCAAGAGCATTCGACTGGGTGAATCCGCGCTGCGAGAAGCGTTGTCTCGACAACAAGACAAAGCGGATGACCGATCGAGCCGAAAGCGTTGATCCGTCGCCGGACTCACGTGCCGGTACACGCAACAGTTCGGTGATTCGAAGCGCTCCGGAATCTTGCAGCGCCGGCAAGGATTGACAATCAATCATCGAGGGGATCGATCATAAACCCATGACACAGTTGTCACTGCATCCCGGATTTGGTTGGCTTGCGCTTGTCTTAGCGGGTGGAGTGGCATGTGTCTTGGTGACGATCTTTTACCGCAGCACGTTTCGTGTGCTGCGACCGGGTCAGTGGAGACGTCTGCTGGCGCTGCGTTTGCTGGCGATCGCTATCGTCTTGCTGCTCTTGTTTCGGCCTGTGTTGAGCCATCAACGAGAGTCTACGGAAAAGCGCGTGGTGGCGTTTTTGGTGGACCAGTCTGCTTCCATGGGCGTGTCGGATGATCCCGTCGGCGGCACGCGGTGGCAGCAGGCGACTGACAAATTGCTGATCTGGCTTGAGCAACTCGAGGCGGACTTCGAAACGGAGATCATCGCCTTTTCTGACTCGTCGCGCCCTCTGAAAGATCGTGATTCGCTGTCAAATCTCGACGCCGATGGCGAGTCGACATCCTTATCTCGCGCCCTGATGGCGCCGGCGCAATGGACGGGCGCGCGAGAATTGGAAGCGGTCATTCTGCTCTCCGACGGCATTAACAATTCGGCGGGAGACCCCGTCTCGGTCGCCGCCAAGGCGGGTGTTCCGGTCTTTGCTGTCGGGCTCGGTCGAACGCTGCAGGACGGAAAGAGTTCACGCGATGTACGTGTGGCGGACTTGGATGTCCCCGAACAAATGCCGGTCGACAATCTGGCTCGTGTGAGCGCGTATATCGACGCCTCGGGCTATCCGGGACAGGTGACCACGGCGTTGTTGGAAGAAGACGGCCAAAGGGTGGCCGAACAGGAAGTCGTACTTGACGGTGTGGAGGGCACCCAGGAAATCAAGTTCGAGTTCACACCCAAGGTGAAAGGGTTGCACCGCTACACCGTCAAGATTCCTGCAATCTCCGGGGAAGCAATTCCGGAAAACAACGCTCGCTCGGGCAGCGGCCTGGTGATCGAGGCCCGCATCCGCGTCCTGTATGTCGAGGGAACGCTGCGGGCCGAGTACGGTGCGATCGTGGGTCAGTTCCTGTCCAAAGATCCGAACATCGAATTCTGCGCGCTGGTTCAAACCCGCCCCAACGTTTTTATGCAGCGGAGCAACATCGAAGGCATCCAAGTCACCACGATCCCCGAGGACGCTGAGACGCTGGACAGGTTCGATGTTTTTATCATTGGCGATCTGGATAGTTCCTATCTTGGCTCCAATCAGCAGGAAGGAATCAGCAAGCGTGTGCTTGATGGTGCCGGCCTGATGATGACCGGCGGCTATCACAGCTTGGGGCCAGGCGGCTACGCCGGGTCGGAGATCGAAAAGATGCTGCCGGTTTTTGTGGGCGAACGTGAGATCGGCCAAATCGATGAACCTTTCCTACCGCGACTGACACGCGATGGCTGGCGGCACCCGATCTTTGCCAACATCTCCGCGTTCTTTCCGATTGAGAATGCGGCCGCCGAAATCGAAGGGCTTCCCGAGTTGCAGGGGTCGGTTCGCGTCGCGGGCGTCAAACCTGCAGCAACCGTGCTGGCGATTCATCCTCGCGAAATGGCGGCCGAATTGCCAATGCCTTTGTTGGCTGTGCAACCGATTGGCAATGGGCGTTCGGCAGTCTTTACCGGCGATACAACCAGGAATTGGCAGCAGACGATGCGGGCAATGGACCGCGAATCACCGTTCTTGCAGTTCTGGGGGCAGACCGTTCGCTGGTTGGCCGGCCGCAGTGATGAAGTGCTGACAACCGCCGGAATCGTTGCCACCACCGACAAGATCTACTATGAACCCGAGTCCGATGTGGTGATCTCGGCCGTCGTCCGCGGACCCGAAGGTCAGGCGAGCAGTAATGCACCGGTCACCGCGTCGATCACCGGTCCCCAAGGAAAATCGGAAACGCTGACGCTCGCACCCGTGGTCGGTCCAACGGGAAACTACCGCGCCGTGTTTCAGCCGCAACAATCGGGTCGATACACGATCGACGTCAATTCACCATTGCCAAGCGGTATTCTAAAAGCGGATCCGATTCTGATTGATGTCGGTTATCCGGACCTGGAATTCGATCGACTAGGGCTCGATCGGAATATGTTGGCGGCGATCGCTCAGGCTAGCGGTGGGCAGTATGCACATCTGAGCACTTCGGATCGAATCATTGACCAACTGCAACGCAGCCATCATTCTCGGCTGGTGCAATACGAAGTCCGGCTTTACTGGCCGCCGCTCATGTGGCTCGTCTTTGTTGGCGTGGTTACGACCGAGTGGATCTTGCGGCGCAGGTACATGTTGCGATGAAACGAGACACGGGATACCGATACCTCGATCCTGCTGCGTTGGCGCGTTTGCAGAACATGTCGATGGTTGCCCGGGGCGTGGTCGAGGGCTTCATCAGCGGATTGCATTCCAGTCCCTATAAGGGATTCAGCGTGGAATTCGCCGAGCACCGCGAATACACACGCGGTGACAACCTGCGATTTTTGGATTGGCGGATGCTGGGACGCACCGATCGACTCTACGTTAAGCAATACGAGGAGGAAACGAATCTTAAAGCACAGATCATCCTGGATACCAGCGGATCGATGCTGTATCGACATGGGCGAGCGCTGACCAAGTTAGAGTACTCCGCGTACCTGACCGCTATTCTTGCGCTACTGATGACTCGTCAGCAGGATGCGGTCGGACTGACAACGTTTGACCAACAGATCAACCTGGACATGCCCGCCCGCACATCACCCCGGCATTTCGGCGAGATGATGCGGCAGCTGGAGGGCATTTGCGCGGCGCGGCACGCCAACGATACGCCTACAGCCAAAGGGGCAGCGACGAATATTAGCGACACGCTGCATCGGCTGGCCGAACGTTTCAAACGCCGCTGCCTGATCATCCTGATTAGTGATCTGTACGATGAACCGGACGAGATCATTCGCGCGCTGCATCATTTTCGCCACAAGCATCACGAAGTCATTTTGTTCCACGTTTTCGATCGCGCGGAGATCGAGTTTCCGTTCAAGGAAACTGCGCGGTTCGTGGACCTGGAAACAGGGGAACGACTTCAAATCGATCCGAGTTACGTCCGCGATGAATACCGACGGCAGATCAACGACTTTATCGAGTTCTACCGTGCCTCTTGCGCCGAATGCCAAATCGACTATGTGATGACTCACACCTCCGTTGCCTATGACCTGATGCTTTCCCGATATCTCAGTAGGCGGTGCAGTTTATGAGTTTCGCCGTGCCCCTGTTTTTGTTGGCGATGCTGGCGGCGCTGATCCCGGTGCTGCTGCACATGATCAATCTGCAGAAAGCCAAGACGATACCTTTCAGCACGCTAAGATTCTTGCGTCTGGGTGTGGAAAAGACCCGCCGCAGGAAATATCTGCACGATATTCTGCTGCTCGCGTTTCGTGCCGCCGCCTTGCTGCTGATCGCGCTGGCGCTTGCCAAGCCGACCGTGACTCATTTCGGCGGCCTGTTGGGAAGTGGCGATGCGTCAGCCGTGGTCCTGATTTTGGACAATTCGTCCAGCATGAGCACGGTCGACGTGGGAGGGTCTCGCTGGGAAGCGGCGCTGGCAGCCACCTACGAAATCCTGGACCGGCTGGACCAGCGTGATTCGGTGGCCTTGCTGCTGACTTGCGGGCCGCCGCGGCCGGCGCTCGACCAACTGTATCAGAATCTGGAAGTCGTTCGTGAGACGCTCGCCGAGTGCCGCGTCCGATACGAGAAGGCCGACCTCCTCTCGCGCATCCGCAAGGCCGAATCGTTGCTCCAAGATTCGTCCGCTCCCAACAAGGAGATTTATGTCATCACCGATATGCAAGCCGTATCTTGGGACTCCTCGATGGCAGCCGAACCGGCACCCGCAGGGCAGGAGCTTCCGCCGGTCGTACTCGTGGATGTCCATCGTGAAACACTCGCCAACGCGGCCTTGATTGACGTGACCCTGCAGTCGGCCGGACCGGTCGCCGGCATGCCGATTCAGGCAACGGTGCGGTTGCAGGGCGATCTGAAGCTGGATCAACAACGGCACGTCGAACTGCTGATCGACGATCAAACCATCGAGACGAGTCCGACGATCACAATTCCCGCCGCCGCGACGGCCGAACATTCGTTTAACTTCACCGTGGATCAGCCGGGCATTCACACCGGTGTGGTACGCCTGAGGGGCGACGATGCCTGCGGTAACGACAACCAGCGCTTATTTGCGATTTCGGCGGCTCGCAATATCCCGGTTGCGGTTATCAAGCCGAACGAGCATGAGATTTCGTACCTCGAAGACTCGTACTACCTGGAACGCGCGTTGAATCCAGTGGGCGGCGGTGACTGGGCGATTCAGGTCGATAGTCTGCTGCCCGGGGCGCTGACGTCAGCTCCTTTGCGAGACTACGCGATCGTGTTTTGTGTCAATCTTCCCGCCCTGGATGCGCCGTATGCCGCTCGCCTGCGAGACTACGTCCGTGGTGGAGGGCACGTGGTTTGGATTTGCGGCGACAATGTGGAAGCTGGTTTATACAACGGAATGAACCAGTCGGCTGGCGGCGAACTGTTGCCCGTTTCCTTGACCCGGCGGCGCGAGTCGGAATCTTCGCAAGACGGTGGCTGGAATATTGGCTGGATTGACGTCGCCCATCCCGCGCTGGCTGCTTTTGCCCAGCCGCAATCGCTCTACCAGTCGGTGCTGGTTTCCAAGTACATTGCCGTCGATGCGGTCGACCAGAGTCTGGCAAAAGTATTGGCCAAACTTGATGACGGCGATCCACTGCTGATCGAGCGTCCGGTCGGTTCAGGTTCCGTGCTTTTTCTTGGCACCTCGGTACACGTGGCTTGGTCCAATCTTCCCCTCCGTCCCTTGTTTCTGCCTCTGCTGGCCCGCTTGACTTTCTATCTCGCGGATGCAAATGCGGCGCAAGGACAATTGTCGGCCGGGAATCCGATTCCGATCATCGATCATAATTCAGATCCGGGCGCGGTCGAGCCAGACGATGGGCAACGATCGCACGAGTTGACTCTTCCGGACGGCAACATCGTTCGACTGGATGCGGAATCTGACCGGCAACGCAGCAGCTTTGCCGACACGCACGAGATCGGAATCTATCGGCTACGCAGCTTGCGTCAGGGCGATCCTCGCGAGCGGGCGTTTGCCGTGAATCTGGATCCCCACGAGGTCCCAGCAGCCATTTCGGCGGCCGACCGAATCACCCCGCTGGTTGGCGAGGACCGTTTGCTAGTTTGTCGAGACGTCAACGAAATCGAAAGCACGATTCGCCGCCTGCGCGAGGGCCGCAGCCTGATGGAACTGTTCTTGATTGCCGTCCTGATCGTGCTGATTGCCGAAGCGTATCTTGCCAATCGGCGCGTCGAGCAGGAGCAGCCCGATGAGCTTCGCGAGGTCCGGTCGTCGGCACCCAACTACCGGCGGCTACCCGATCAGTTGGACAAGCTCAGCGAATTCGCTCAACCGTAGCTTAGTAGCCCCGAAATGGGGCGATCATTTACATAGCCCAGGCTAGCGCAATCTCATCATTGTTGTGGGATCATCGGTAGGCCAGGACTTGTCCTGGCGCCTTATTGCCAGGACAAGTCCTGGCCTACGAGATATCTGAAAAAGCTCTAAACAGAGCGAGCTCCGCGTCGCGGCTCATTAAATCAACACGCCGGTTACGGCTCATTTGTTTGCGTCGTCGCTGACAATCGGTGGCGCCGTTCGTTCTCCATAAGTTGGCTCCGGAACCGACTGAACGATCTTTTCGATCACTTGGTTGGTGTCGACGCCTTCGGCATCGGCATTGAAGTTGGTAAAGATGCGGTGCCGCAGCACTGGCCCGGCCATAGCGCGGACATCTTCGGCCTGAACAGAAAATCGCCCTTGCAGCAGGGCACGTGCCTTGGCCCCCAGGACGAGATATTGCGCGGCCCGCGGCCCAGCGCCCCAAGCGAGCCATTTCTTGACAAAATCCGGACTCAATGGCTGATCCGGCCGCGTTGCTCGCGCCAATTCCACGGCGTACTCAACAACGTGGTCGGTGGCAGGAATCTGGCGGACCAGTTTTTGGATCCAGAGTATGTCGCGTGAACGGAGCACTTCGCGGACTGTGGCCACTTCGTCGCGCGTCGTGGAATTGACGATCTGGATTTCTTCCTGTTTGGTTGGATAGCCGATATTGATCGACAACATGAAGCGATCCAACTGTGCCTCGGGAAGCGGGTAGGTGCCCTCCTGTTCGATCGGGTTTTGCGTCGCCATGACGAAAAATGGCGGTTCCAACTCGTAGGTCTTGCCGGCGGCGGTAACCTGATACTCCTGCATCGCCTGCAGCAAGGCGGACTGGGTCTTGGGCGGTGTTCGGTTGATTTCATCCGCCAAAACAATGTTGGAGAAAACGGGGCCGCGGACGAATCGGAACACTCGGCGGCCGGATTGAGCGTCTTCTTCGATGATTTCCGTGCCCGTGATATCGCTCGGCATCAAATCCGGAGTGAACTGAATTCGGCTGAAATTAAGATGCAGGGCCTGGGCCAGGGTGGCGATCGTCAGCGTTTTGGCCAGCCCGGGGACGCCGATGGTCAGGCAATGGCCCCTGGCAAACATGGCGATCAACATCTGCTCGATCATTTCGTCCTGGCCAATGATCACCTTGTGCAGTTCATTGACTAACACTTCTTTGGCACGACTGACGCGTCTCACCGCCTCTTCGGGCTGCATCGATTGTCGCGGGGGGTGGTCGGTCGCTGGCATATCAGTTGCTCCTAAGCCGCGGGGATCCGCTGCGAGGATCGAGGGGTTGATGTAATCTGGGGGTGCGGAGGGGTGTTCCGGCGCGAGGTACAGTCGGCCATCTGCACCGAATCACGCAAGAGCCATTCTAATGTCAAGGCAGTTCCCCGTCCCCGATCCATCCGCCGGCAGTCAACGGCAAGGCTGGAGCTCGGGATTGGTCTTCTCACTGCTCCTGGCCAGCCTGGTTTTCGTCGCCGCGCCGGCACAGGGACAACGATATCGTTGGCAAAACGAAGACTTCGAGTATCGCCGAATGGTCGAATTGCCTTCCGGCATGGAGAGCGTGCCCGAGGTGATCGTCGCAGAATTCTTTTCGCACGGAGCGCTGACAATCGACACTAACCAAGTGGTTGTCTATTCCTCAAAGGAACTTGTTCCAGCCAAAATGATGCAGCGCGGCCCCGGCGACTTCGCCCGAATTGCCTTCCAAACACTGGCAGACGAGTCACGATATTACGTCTATTACGGCGGCCGCGTGACGAAGCCGATCACCATACCTGAATGGACGTCGCGAAGCGGCTTGTTTTTCGAGACCCGTGTCTGGAAAGATTGCGATCTCAATTCGCTCGACTCGGTTCGGCAAGCATTCAAAGACTCGAAACGAATCGGCAGTGATTTTGTCGGCGGCGTCTATCATCGGCATAATCCGTTTGCTGCGACCACGGGCCCCTTTTTAAGTCGTTACGCCGGTGTGTTGAACGCCCCGGAAAAGGGACCGTACTCGTTTTTTACGAGCAGTCAGGATGCCAGTTTTCTGTTGATCGATGGAAAAGAGGTGGTCGCCGCGCCGGGAGAGCATCCGCCTGAAACACGCGCAAAAGTCAAAGGCATTGTCGAGCTTGAAAAAGGCCGCCACACATTTGAGTATTACCACGCGGCCAAGGGGGATGAGACTTGCATGGTCGCGGCGTGGCAGCTGTCTGGGCTGGACCAGCCCGCCGTGATCTCGCCCAGCATGTTTCGCTTCAACAAAGTGCTTCGCGTTCCACCGACACTCTTGGAGCATCGCGACGATGGATTCCTGCCGGATTATCGAATGGCAATTCTGGGTGATATCCCGTCCAGTGATCCGGATGAGCCGGCGATGGTACGGACTCAGTTTCTGGACGTCTCGGCCAACGCCTTAGCCGTCAACGCTAAACACCTGTGGTCATTTGGTGACGGTCAGGCCAGTGAGTACACGAGTCCCGGCCACGTGTTTTTGCATCCCGGCATCTACCAGATCACGCTGACGCTTCAACGCGGGGCCAAGCAACCGAAGATCTCGAATCACGTTTACGTCACACGCCATTTCATCGTGGATACCAAGGGGCAGGAAAATGAAGACGTTTCCGCGTACTTGGAAACGCTCGAGCAATACAACTCACAAAACCTGGATGCCGTTGGCTTGGTCCAGCTCGTCCGCGCGTATCTGTTAGCCGATGATCCCGTCAACGCAGCTCAAGCAGCCGACGCTGCCTTCGCAGACGGCGAATCTGACCATACGGACCAAACCCGCTGGGCGATTGCACGGTTGATTGGTCCCGTGTTGCGAGACCGTCTTGATAATCCCACGGCCGCGGTAAAACTTTGGACCGACGCGACTGCCCGAATCAAAGACGACTCGTTTCGCGTTTCAGCAGCCGTTCACGCTGCCGACATCTACTTAAATGATCTTTTGCGGCACAAAGATGCCGGGCAGGCCTTGGATTTCGCCGCCCGTCAGCTGGCAGACGCAACCTCCATCACGCGTAGCCGATACTATCGCGTCCTGGGCGACTGGCACGCGCGCGCGGGAAACAAAAAAGAGGCGTCGACAGCTTATCGCAAGGCGGACGCGTCACGTGAATTGGAAATTGATTCGATTAAGCGTACGGCATGGCGAGGCGCTCACAGCCGGTCGACCGAAGCCTTTTTGCGCAGTGGGGAGTTGTCCAGGGCCTGGCAAGAACTGGACAAATGGCAGACCGATTTCCCAGCCGACAAGTTCGACGGTTACCTGTCGCTGCTGCAAACGCGATTCTTGCATCAACGCGGGAAATACCAACAGGCGATGGCAACTGCCAGTGACCTGTTGGTGGTCAATCCCCGCTCGCCCTACGCGGATCGACTCGCATTCATGATTGCCCGCTGTGAAGAAGACCTGGAAAGGATTCCACGCGCCCTGGCAGCTTACCAGTCACTGATCGCCGATTATCCCGGCAGCCCGCTGGTCGATGTTGTTAAGCGGCACATCGAACGATTGTTGAATCCCGAAGTGCAACAAGAATTGAAGGGAAGCCGATAGAGTGAGAATAGCCGTTATTTTTCTGTGCCTTGCGTTTTCCTTGACGCG
Source organism: Pirellulaceae bacterium (assembly GCA_041623895.1). GTDB lineage: Bacteria > Planctomycetota > Planctomycetia > Pirellulales > Pirellulaceae > JBFJVZ01. Next base: position 12,073 of record JBFJVZ010000103.1, read on the forward strand.
GCAAGCATTATCGCCGGCCATCGACCTGGTCTTGCACTTGGACGGCGGCGACGATCTCGCGTTCGTCGGCGCGATCCAACGCTGGAGGAGCAACGGCAACCTAACGCGGGCGGTGGACCCGAAGGCAAGAATCGACTCGCCGCAGGTCACTGCGATCGGAAAACTGGCCGCTGATGGAACGTGGGTGTTTTCTGGTCTGGCGGCCGGCCGCTACGATCTGGTCCTGCTCACTCGTGACAAGACAAGAATCGAAGGATTTGGGTACCCTCCGGTACTCGAGTTTGACCCGTTTTACAATGCCCAAGATGAGCCACCTGCCGCAGCAGTCCAATGGATTACGAACGATATCAAACAGTCGCGTTACTATGAAAACAAAGTGACGCCGCTACACTTTGCGGGAAACGACAAACAGGTGCGCGTGTTCATGCAGTTATTGCGTGACAAGCCCACCAGCTTTGATTCCACCTTGGGCCAGCCCGCCGCCACACTGCGTCATGAAGTTTGGCAATACACTCACAAGTACGGGGCCTGGTCGAAAGAAAAACGAACGCGGGTAGTCGATCGGCTACTGATGCCCAAGAGCGAACTGCGTACCTGGACCTGGGTTTGGGATCCGAGGCTTGGCATGATCGAACTTCGCGAAAAAGCCGTGACTTTGAATTACTCATTGCCCAAGGCGACCGCCGACAAATCACTGCCAGGCCTGTATCCCTATTAGGCCGGAAACATTGCAGGCCAGCCCATCCTGGTGATCGCGCTGCCAGGACAGCCCGAATCAAGCAAGCGAATTCTTGGCGGTGATCGCTTGCCGCAGCCGATCGGAACATACCGCAAAAGGACCATTGCTGGACGAGTCGCTGGCGGCTTGCCAATTGTCATGCAGGGCGACGATGGAAAAGTCATCACGCATCCGTGTCCGCTGCGGGTTGAACAATACATATTTCCCCTGGCCGCTGCGTTTGCAATACAACTCGTCACCCAAGGCCGACAGCGTGTCGGCGAAAGAGACTTGGCGGGCACCTTCCAACCGGAAAATGCGCGACGAGAACGGTTGCTGTTGCCAGTCGCCAAAAATCCGATTCATCATGGTCATCGGCAGCGATGTTCCGCCCCAACGCCCGTTGCATTCGATGAATTCAAGTGCGGCTGATTCCATATCGGAACCAATCAGCAACATGTCAAAGGAGCAGCGTCCCACGTAGCCGAGCAGTTGATAGACGCGGGCAAGCTGCAGGCACTGCCGGGTGATTTGCTGTTCAAGGCGATGCGGCAATGCGACCGGACAGAAACCGCTAAAGTATCCCTGTTTGCCTTTAGTCACCTGCACAAAGATTCCTTCCAGGCATGGCAACTGCTGCTCTGTTGGAGGAATCCAGATTTGTGCCGATGGGGAGGCGACAACATCTTCCAGCCACTGTGTGACCAACAATTCGTCACCGCTTTCGTACTTCAAGTCCGGCAACCGCTCACGCAACATATCATCGATCTCGTGCAAGCTGCGATCTCGCAGATCGGTCATTGGGATCAGCAAGTTTCCTTCACCACTGGAGGAACGGGGAAGTTTGATGGCAACCATCTGAATGGCCGTGGTTGTCAGTTGCCGGAGCTGTTTTGCGGTCGTGGCGGCATTCCATGCGACGGAATTCGCGGGTGTCGCTTCGCTGCCAAACATTTCATCAACGAGAGTGGCGAAGGCACCTTTGTCGTTGGCAAACTTTGTCACCGCTGGTGGCGGAGCAATTACTTCCAATGTTCGGCGACTTGCCTGGCTCAGCAGCAGGGCAAGTTCCCAGGACGCTTGTGAACCCATGTGGGGGTGAATGTAGCGCATGTCCCCGGCGCGGATGTGACGGACAAGTTCGCGACGCACCGAACGATCTTCCCAACAGGCTTCCGCCAAACGTAATGGGTGGCTTCGGCAAGGTGCTTGAATCCACTGCACGCTGCCCAGACCGAGGTGATCTTGGCAGTAGGATTCATAACCATCGATCAGCGGAAGCGATGTTGCCAGTACGTCACCGTTACCCGCTCTTAGCCTCGCACGTTCTTGAAAGACCGCGGCTTCACCGCCGGCTCGTTGAATTTCTGTCAGATCATCGACATGCAGGCAGGGTCGATTGTCGAAAGTTTTGGCCACCAAGGCTTGAAAGATCGGATCGATGCCCAATTCAGGCTTCGCTTTGGCGAGCCGCGACGCGGCCTGCTGGGCAAACTCAAGTTCGGAAGATGAGAGTGCACAGCATTGGTGCGGAACGATCGAAAAGGATCCGCCCATTCGCTATGACTCCGCGGAAGACAAGTCGGCGATTCGAACCATTCTCGTAGCGATGCCGTCATCGACAGAAACCACCGTTCCATCTGGAATGGTTTCCCAAGATTCGTGCGATAGCGGTTCCGAGGCGATCACAACGGCATGATACTTTGTTCCCGGTATTCGCTTCACGTGCGGAATGCCACAGACTTCGCAGTCACGGATTCCGTCGCGATGGATCCACCGCAGCGTGTTCCGGTACCGACTTGCAATCATGACACGACCGTCGGTCAGCACAACATTCAGTTTCGCCTGCTTGCCCGGTTCCGCGATCTGGCAACGTCCGTCCAATTCCGCGATGCCCTCTGCCACGGTCGCGGTCAAGCGATCCAGCGAGCTGCAACCGCGAGCTTCGATAGCGCCGGCTCGAGTCGCTTTTTCCATTAAATAGTGAAATAGCAATTCACTGTCCGTGCTGCCTTGAATCAAGCATCGACGTGTATCTGACAACTCGGACATCAGCTCATCTCGCAGCAAGGCGATGCCGGTGACGGTTCCGTTATGTGCGAACACCCAGTTTCCCCACTGAAATGGATGGGAATTCAACAAATCCGCTGTCCCAATGGTTGCCAAACGTACATGGGATAGGACGGTCGTTGAATAAACTCGCTCGGCAGTGTTACTGAAGTGTAAACATTGGTATGCCGCGGTTGCGCGCTTTTCCACGTGAGGTCGACCTTCTTCGAAGTAAGCGATGCCCCACCCATCCGGATGTGCCCGGCCGATTTCATCAGAACGACTTTGGATCAGCAAAGCATTTTGAGCGTGCACCAGGCTGCATTCGACCTTCGTTCGCTGGTTGGCGCGAAATCCATACAGACGACACATTGCAATCCTCGAATTGGCGAAGTGTGCAGCCGATCAATTGCACGCCGCGTTCCAGATCGAAAGGAATGCATTTTGCAATGCAAAAAACCTGGGAGGATATGTCGTGATGACAAATATCCAGGATCAGCTTAGCCAGGCTTTCACAGACGACCACAAAGTGATGATGCGGGGATTTCGCGACCTACTCCAAGCATTGGATCAGCGGGATTATGCCGCAGCGGCTCGTTTGGCGACGAAACTGGACCTGGTTGCGGGGCCGCACATTGAATTTGAGGAGCGGTATCTGTACCCCGCTGTCAAAGAATCACGTGGCGAAGAATACGTATCCAGGCTTTATGAGGAGCATTATCAGCTATTGTCAGTGATCGTGTCACTTCAGACGCTGACGGAGGATGCTGCTGCATCGGATGATAGAATCGCCAGTTGGAAAAAATCGTTGGAACTTGGCCTCGATCACGCAGCTACCTGCGGGACTTTGCTGAGCCACCTGCAAGCCGGTGCCGAACAGCGACAACGCAATTACCTGGAGGCGATCGGCAGGCTGCGAAAGCAGGGACGTCGATGGTCAGAAATCCCCAAATAGCGGGCTGATCCTGGGCCTTTGTCACTTTAACGCCGCTGACGATTCTTGCCGGACGGCATGCTTTCGTAGCGCAAGTCGGAAGACTTCCGGTAACGAGCGAAAAGGGGTCAGACCCCAATAGCCGCCAGCGGCCCGAAGGGTGCTTTGCACTATTGGGGTCTGACCCCTTTTCGCGGCACACAAAAACTGACTTGAAGCAGCGCTACCAAGAATCGCTCACCGCGTTGCGGATAGCCTGTGAACCGTCACACAGAGAGCGAATAAGCACACTAACTTGTGTTTTGTCTTGACTGTGCGTTATTGCACACGCCTGTTCCGAGATTCGCTTGTCATTGAACCTTGACCGTCATTTTGGCGTTGAATTCCGACTTTTTGGCCATGAAGAGCATTGCTCAAGCCGTGGCATAGCATTTGCCAAATACTTCGTTCATGATTCGCATACGATTTCATGGTCGAGGTGGACACGGGACCAAGACTGCCAGCCGGATCGTCGGAACGGCAGCATTCTTGAGCGGTTATCAGGCTCAAGACTCACCGGTTTACGGTGCTGAGCGTCGCGGCGCTGCGGTGGTTGCCTTTACTCGCATCGACAGCGATCCCATTCTTGAACGGGGAGTGATCGAGCAACCCGACTTGATCGTGTTGGCTGATGAAACGCTACTGAACTCGCCTGAGGCTGGTGTTCTTGCTAATCAACAGTCTGCTGCAGCGATCTTTGTCAACACACAGAATTCCGGCTCACTGATCGATCAGTACGGAATCAAGCCTCCTGTTTTTTCGCTCGACTTAACAAGCCTGACAATGCAGACGCTGGGCTCCGCCAGCGCGCTCAGCAGTGGACTCGCGGCAGCCGCCGCGCGGATGAGCGGCATCCTCGAGATTGACCAGCTGGTCGCGGCGCTAGGCGAAGAGTTTTCGCAGCTGCATCTAAGCGGCCAGGAAATCGAAAAGAATGTTCAAGTCGCCGAAACAGTTTTTGAGCGGATCGCCGTCGCCACGATTCGCCCTGCCGAGCATGCGATCGAAGTCAAAATGGCTGAGATTCGCTACGACAATCCTGTGATTGCCGCACCAAGTGTTCTGCACGCCGGTAACGCGGTGGCAAGAGATACAGGATCGTGGCGTGTCGAGCGACCTGTTGTGGATCCGGACATCTGCACTCGATGTGGACTTTGCTTTGTGCGCTGTCCCGATGGGGCGATTGCGCTTGACGAAGACGGATTCCCGATCATCGACTACGACCATTGCAAAGGTTGCATGATCTGCCAGCAAATCTGTCCGCTCCGCGCCATCGATTCGGAAAAGGAGACGCGGGCATGGTAAAAAAAATGCTGACCGGGAATGCCGCCGCCGCTTGGGGAGCCCGACTTGCCGATGTCGACTATGTTCCCGCGTTTCCGATTACGCCGCAGACCGAAATCATTGAATCGCTGAGCGGCTGGTTCGATGAAGGCGAGATGACTGGCAAGTTTGTCACTCTGGACAGCGAGCATTCAATGATCACGGCTGCCGGCGCGGCAGCCGCCACGGGCGTCCGCACCTTTACGGCAACGTCCAGCCAGGGATTGGTTTACGCGATGGAGGCGTTGTACACGGTGTCCGGCTGGCGAGTACCGATGGTGTTGGTCAATGTTTCCCGCGGCTTGTCCTCGCCGATCACGCTGGGTCCGGATCATAACGACGTGTTGGCCGCGCGCGACGCCGGCTTTGTGCAGTTGCATGCGGAAACCTGCCAGGAAGTATTGGACACGGTCTTGTTGGCGTATCGAATCGCCGAGGATGCGCGTGTCTCATTGCCGGTGATCGTCAACCTGGACGGATTCTATCTTTCCTTTACCCGCGAACCGGTCGAGATTCCCACTGCGGAGGCGGTCCGCGAGTTCTTGCCGCCGTTCCGTCCCAAGCATCCCGTGTTTCGCGCGTCGCTGCCGGTCGCGCAAGGAGTCGCTGTGTTGGACGCCAGTTCCTACAGTTATTTTCGCTACCAGATGCACCGCGCGATGGAGAACGTGCTGCACGTTCATGCGGAAGCAGCGGATGAGTTTCAGCGAATCTTCCAGCGGCGTTACGACACGCTGGAAGCCTATCGAGTCGAAGACGCCGACATCGTCATCGTGATGACGGGGTCGTTCGCGACCAAGGGCAAGACCGCCGTGAATCGCTGGCGTCAACAGGGACGTCGTGTCGGACTGGTCAGACCGCGGTTGATCCGCCCCTATCCGGCTGGCGACTTGGTCCGTGCGCTTTCCGCGCGATCCGCGGTTGGCGTGATTGATCAAAATCTGTCTCCCGGTTCGGGCGGAATCCTGTACCAAGAATTGGCATCAGCGCTGGCGACATGTTCGCAGCGACCGGCAGTGCTGCGATCGTTCATTGGAGGCCTTGGTGGCAAAGACATTAGCCAGGCAGAACTTGATCATGTGCTGCGAGTCTTAAGCGATTCTGAACCGACCCAATGCCCGACGATTCCGGAACTGCTGTTTACTGAGCAAGACCAGCAGCAAGTGCAACAGCGTTTGGCGATCGCCGGAAAACCTGTGGAGGTCGGGTCATGAAAGTAAAACGCGAACATTACAAGTCGCTGAAAGATCTGCCGCGTGAAGAATATCTCACGCCGGGTTCGCCGATGTGCGCCGGCTGTGGTGGCCTGACGACGTTACGGCTGTTTCACAAGGTGCTGGGTGAAAATGTAGTGGTCGTCAATGCCGCGGGTTGTATGACCTTGTTGGCTGCCTTTCCCTACACTCCGCTGAAGTCTTCCTGGCTGTACACGACGATGAGTAGTGCGGCCGCCGGCGCGCAGGGAATCCGTGACGCGCTGGACGTATTGATTGCGAAGGGAGAGCTGTCGATCGAGGACGATTTGCAGGTTTTGGTATTGGCGGGCGATGGTTCAACTTATGACATGGGTCTGTCGGCGACATCGGGAGCCATCCACCGCGGGCTCGATTTCTGGTACCTCTGTTACGACAACGAAGCGTACGGCAACACCGGATTCCAAACGTCAAGTAGTTCGCCGCTGGGCTCGAGAACGGCGACCTCGCCTTCCGGCACCAGGCAAATCAAGAAAGACATCTTTGCCATTTGGCTGGCGCAGCATCCCCCCTATGTCGCCACAGTTTGCTCCCATGAA
>JBFJVZ010000104.1:0-18863 GCA_041623895.1 Pirellulaceae bacterium
CAGCCGCCGCAGCCACTGGGCGATTGCGGTTGTTGGGGAAAAGGTGCCGGATCTTCAGTGACGTTGCTCATGGGTCTCGACAACAGCTAGGAGTGATCGAGTGGCCTGAGATGGAGGCACATCATATCCGAATTCAGGGCGCGCGATAGGCGAACTTGTCACACGCAGCGGGTGGTAGAGATTCTACAGCATGTCCTGGGGATCGATATCGACGACATATTGAATTTCGTCGTCGTTGACCTTGAAGGTGTCGGTGGCGCGGCGGATCGTTTCCCCCAGCTCCGCGGCGTCGACGGATTGAAGCAGGATGTGAAAGCGGTACTTTCCGCGCAGCTTGGAAATTGGTGGTGGGGCCGGACCGAGGATTCTCACTTCGGCAGCCAGTGCTTCGCGCGCCGCTTCCAATTGTCCGCGAAGAGACTCGGCAACGGCTTCGGTGATTTCTTCGACCGGTCCCCGAATGATGATCCGACCCATGCTGCCCAGCGGCGGGTAACTGAATTTGACGCGGTGGGCCAATTCGGCTTTGGCAAACGCCACGTAATCATGACGCGAGGCAGCTTGAATGGCGGGATGCTCGGGTGAAAACGTTTGCACGATCACTCGTCCACCACGGTCACTGCGGCCGGTGCGACCAGCGACTTGGGTGACCAATTGAAAGGTTCGCTCGGCGGCCCGAAAGTCGGGAAAGTGCAGGGCACTATCGGCGTTGACAACGCCGACCAATAAAACGTTGGGAAAGTCCAGACCTTTGGCGATCATCTGCGTTCCCAGCAGCAAGTCGACTTCGCCGCTACGGAATGCGGAAAGGACTTTTTGATGGCTCCCGGGGCGGCGCATCGTGTCGCTATCCATGCGGGCAACCCGCGCATCGGGGAATCTCGCCTTCACTTCGACTTCCAAGCGCTGGGTGCCCAGCCCGCCATAGCGAATCCCATCGAAACGGCAGGCCGGGCACCAGGGTGGCGTGGCGATCGTATAGTCGCAGTAGTGGCAAACCGCTTTACTGCCGTCGCGATGGTGAGTCAAAGGCATGTCGCAGTCGGGACAGGCGACAACATGCCCGCAAGCCGGGCACTGGATTGTGGTCGCAAAGCCGCGGCGATTGAGCAGCAAGATGACTTGGCCTTTTTCGTTCAGAGTTTCCGCGATCGCGGTGTGAAGCGGACGGCTAATCGCACCGCTGCTGCGATCATCGCGAACTCGCAAGTCAACCAATTGCACATCCGGCATGGGGCGGTCGTTGACACGCGTTGGCATGTTGATCAATTCCGCATCTCCCGTCGTTGTCGCGTACCATGATTCCAAAGCCGGTGTCGCCGAACCCAATACCAGCGGTATCTCCAGCGATGACGCGCGGGCCAACGCAACACGGCGGGCATGATAGCGAGGTTGGGTGTCTTGTTTGAACGAAGAATCGTGCTCTTCGTCGATGACGATCAAGCCAAGATGGGGTAGGGGAGCAAACACGGCGCTGCGCGGCCCCACCACCACTTGAACTTCGCCACGGCGAATCCGCTGCCATTGAAAGTGTCTTTCCGCGGGCGTCATCTGGCTGTGCAGCACGGCGACCGATTCAAAACGCCTTTCAAATCGACCACGCGTTTGCGGGGTCAAACTGATTTCCGGGACCAACACGATTGCGCCTCGACCAAACCGCACGACGTGCTGGATCGCCTGGATATAAACCTCGGTCTTGCCACTGCCGGTGACCCCGTGCAGCACGATCGTTTTTGATTTGGCTGCATCAAGCGCGGTGACAATTCTGTCCAGCGCGGCCGACTGATCGGGCGTCAAGTCATGTTGCTGGACCTGCTCGCCGTCACTGAGTTGCCAACGCATCGGCAGGCCGGTCGCCAGTTCGCGGCGGACGGATTCCTTCAGTAATCCCTTTTTGCGAAGTTGACGAATGGGACCCTGCGTACACTCAGCTTGAACCATTAACTGTGAGGCTGTCATCGGACGGCCGGCCGCAATCAGAAAGCGGAGCGCCGATTGCTGCTTGCGCGGCAGTGAGTTCAGCAACTGTTCGTCCGCTGCGACCGGGGTCAGGTACGTTCTTTCCCGCGTGCCGGCATTGGAGCGGACACTGGACGGGATCAGCGTGTCAAACACCTGTCCCGCCGGTGCCTGGTAATAATGGCTCATCCACACCACCAGGCGAACTAGCGGCGGGTCGCACAGAGGTTCATCGTCCAAGACTTCGGCCACCTCGCGTAAGGTGCGTTCGCATGATGAACCGACCTGAGTGTTGATGCACCAGCCACTGATTGGCCGGCGTCGCTTGCCCAGCGGCACCAGCACTCGCATCCCCGGTTTTAAGTCGCCGCGGAGTTGATCCGGGATGCGATAATCGTAGGGGCCGTGTGGCGCATCGCTGAAGACGACCGCAGCGACCGCAATATCCTCAGCTGCAGCCAATTCCCAGGGTGGCGGCTGCGTTTCAAATAACTCGCCCTGGTGGCTGCCAGCCCGACCGCGATCAAGATCCCGCGGATTTGGTTCACGATCGGCAGGCAACTCGGGCAAAGGCATCGACGGCGCGGCGAAAGACTGGTTTGGTGGATGAGTGACCAAGGTGTTATCCGTCAACATAGTGGATGATCGCGGCTCAAACAGGGTCAAGCAATTACGGCAGCGGAAGATCGATTCTCCATCCACTTGCATTGTCCGGCGAGCAGCAGACACGTATGGTCAGGGGATCATGTACGGAAAGCGGGATTCTGTATGGCCAGCGAGATCCTGTACGGCCAGCGAGATTCAGGGACAATCGCCGTGCTAACGGTGAGCAGAGAGAGGATTGCGATTGATGCGGATTGGAATTTACGGCGGATCGTTTGATCCCATTCACCTGGGACACTTGCTGGTTGCCGAGGCGGCCTTGGAATGCCTCGGTCTCGCGCAGATTCGCTGGATCCCGACAGCGATCTCTCCACTGAAGCCTGCCGGCACGGTTGCCTCCGGGCAGGACCGGCTGCAAATGATTCGACTGGCCGTCAGCGGTTGTCCGGAGTACGTGGTTGATGATTGCGAAATCCGCCGTGGTGAAGTGAGCTATACGGTCGACACGGTTGCTGAAATTCAGCAGGCCGCGGCGGAGACGGAGATCGTGATGGTGATCGGTAGCGACTCGTTGGCCTCGATGCCTCGTTGGCATCAGCCGCAACGGTTACTTGGCATGGTGATTCCCGCCGTGGTGCAGCGTGGGGGCGAGCCACCGTTTGATTTTTCAGTGCTGCAGGGACTGGTCGAGCCGGATCGCCTCGATCTGTTTCGTCAGCATGTGATCCGCATGCCGCAAATCGAATTGTCCAGCAGCGAGCTAAGGTCTCGGGTAGCCGCGGGGAAGAGCATTCGTTTTCGTGTGCCGCGGGCAGTCGAAGCGTTTATCCAAGCAAATTTGCTGTATCGCACCGCGAATCATGGAACAGCGGAATCAAGCCGCCGCTAAGCACCCAAGGCATCGGCCAGCCGGGTTGTGTCTTCGATCAACTGCTCGACGCGTGCTTGGATCGTTTCGTCGGCCAACTGCTGGCCCTCGTATGAGTCACCGGTTGTGTAGATGAATCGGGGCACGATCAAACAGCGAAAATCGAGCATCAAGCTATTAGCCAGGCCCATCGCGGACATGTAACTGCCTTGTCCGCCGGCAGCCAACATCATGCTCACGATCTTGCCGGTCCAGGCTTTGCCGGTCAATTCGACGGCATTCTTGGCGGCCGAATTGACGTCGTAGTTATAGATCGGAGCCGCCAAAAAAACAGCACTGGCTGATTCGATCAACTCAGTCAGCTGGCGCACGTTTTCATGCCCATACGCATTGGCGCCATCACATTGGGGTAATTGATTGTCCGCCAGGTCGAACAACTGGGCGGATCTGCCAGCGGACAGCAAACGCTGATGACATTCACGAGCCAAAATCCGACTGCGACTATTGGGATTCAGGCTTGCACTGATCACTAAAAACATGTTCGCTCGGTAATTTGTCAGGAATCGGGGCGGAAATCATCGCGCCGCTGACAAAACCGTAGAGAATCGAAAAAGATTTAGGAAGGACGGGCAGGCAAGTGGGACGCCTTTAGCAGGCACCGGCGTAGTTGTCGCCGTCCATGCCTAAGCGATTCATGAGAACGTGGAATTCGTCAAAAAACCGCTCACTGCTGCTGTGTACGTGCTCTGCCTCGGTAATGAACCGCAGGTTTTTCTCCGGGTACACATCGGCGTCGATCAGCAATCCTTCGAATTGATCGAGCGGATTGCCGTACATGATCAACAGTTTGTGTTCATCCAGCTGAACTTCCTGTCGTTTGGCTGGGTTGATCACGGCGATCCCCGTACAGCCGTCGTTCAACAACAAATCTTCGTGGTCCAACAGCGTGCTCTTCAAGACAGGCATGTCGATGTGCTCGCGATACAAATCTTGATGGGAACCGCACTGATGACTTGTCTCCAAAACGACATCCACCACGCTGCCCAGCGGATCCAGCAGTTCCAAGAACAGGTCCATCAGTTGGTGACTTGTGGCTGCGGCCATGATCACCGGCGTTCGCGAGTTGCTGGATTCGTCGACATATTCGTCGTAGCGAAAACCCTGACGCGGTACCACTTTCAGGTCATAAGAAGGTCGTACGGCGTCCGTCAAGTCAAAGGCGCCATAGCTGTTGATGCCCATGTGAGCTTGCAGTTCTTCGTCGGTCAGCGTGTCAAAGCTGCCGTCGGAGATGGCCTGTTGTACTTCGTCGCTACTGCCGCTTCGGAGGATGCGTTTAAGAAAACCCATGTGAGGATTCCCGTGTCCATCAAGTTGGTGTAATCAAAGTGTGAGTCTGGTTTGTCACCGGGCTCTTCCAGCGGAGAGCAGGGCACACCAAACGCTAGGTCACATCCGAGCAGTGTTCAGAAATAATCGTTCATCTGATGAAGCAATCGAGATGAAACGCAGGCCGAGCAAGTTGAAAAAGAGGCACACCCGCCAGAATCATTACAGTCGGACCCTAGCCGGCTGCACGGCTGCCCGTGATAACGTAGAACAGCAGGTAAAATCACAGAGCTTGTATACTGTGAACACGTCGCGCCCGGTCCGCAGGCTGCTTTTTGCGTAGCAGGGTTGATGGGGGAGAATCGAAACAGTGATGAGGTGGAAGAAAATGGGTATCGAATTGCGGAGTGCGATCTCGCCAGCCGTCGCGATTGTGTTGCTGGTGATGGGCTGTGACATTCCCAAACGACCGCCGATCACATCGCCGGCAAAAAACAAACAAGTGCAAGAGGATCTTCCCTCAACACGGAATGTCGAGATTGTTGAACCGCCGCAGGCTGCTTTTAGCCAGGATTGGGAAGCCTGGGACGCCTACTTCCTAAAAGGAAAACAAGTCGGCTACAGCCACGTCAAAGCAGAAGCTCTGTTGAGCGAGGCGATTCGCGGCTCGGATGCCACCGTTCAATACATCCTTGAAGACCAAATAAGATTTCGCCGTGGCAACGGCACTTTTGTCCAGCATCTCAAACAAACCAGTACCGAGACGTCCGTCGGAGTTCTGTTGGACTTTGAAGCCACCATGCACATTGGTCCGATCGTCAAACATTATCGGGGCGTGGTCGAAGACGATAAGTTGAAGGTCGAAACCGTGCAAGGCAGCAAAAGCTCCATCCGTACGATTGACTGGCAGTCCACTTATCGCGGTCTGATCGCTGTACAGCAATCACTGCGTCGCAAACCGATGATCCAAGGAGAACGCCGCAAAATTAAAGCGCTCTCCCCCATCCAATATGAGCTGAACACGGTCGAGTTGTTTTGCGTGGGAGAGGCTGCTGTTCCCACGATCGATGGCAGTTACCAGAAACTGATCGAGATCGCCACGCAGTATGTCGTTGGTCAGGATCTGGTCGTCAATCAAACGGTCTGGGTGAACGAGGATGGTGACATCCGCAAGACCTTGCGGCTGCTGGACGGTTTAACCTCGTATCGGACCGACAAAGACACGGCGCTTGCCGGAGCCATTCCGGGAAATGAATTGCTAAAAGCTACAAAAATCGACGTCAGCGGCGATTTTGATCAGCCCAGGGAAGCGACTCGGGTTGCCTTTCTGATTCGACCCAACCGCGAAGTGAAGCAGCAGGGACAACCCGTTCAAATCGAAAACCAGCCCAATCAATATGTGCGGGAATTGGATGATGGCACGATACAAATCTTCGTCAGCCGGCGTGATGCCGGACCTCCCCAAGGTTTCCAGACACTCGATTTGGAGCCCACGGACGGGGATCGGCAAGCGAATCGTTTGATCGATTTCCAGGCCAAATTAATCGGTCAACTCGCCACCGCCGCGGGCAAATCGACCCGCGGTGAAAAGCAACTGGCCATCGATTTAGCGGCAACGGTGCGCGACTTGATGACCCCCACAGAGACTTCCCGCGGTTTGCTCAAGGCGTCGGAAATCGCCAACACGCCCGAGGGCGGTTGTCTCGAGCATGCCGTTTTCTTGGCCGCGATGCTGAGGGCGCGAGGCCTCCCAGCGCGGCTGGCGTTAGGATTCGTGTACACCCCGGGCGAACATCCGACGATGGCTTTTCACGTCTGGGATTTGGCCTACGCAGATGGTCAGTGGATTCCGCTGGACCCCGTTTTGGGTTCGCTTGCGCCACCGGATCGGATCACTTTGGCGACGACCGACTTGGCGGGCGGCGACGAGTACAGCGTGTTTCAGCCCATCATGTCGTCGCTCGGTCAATTTGACGTCGAGATTCGCGGAGCTGACTGAGTTTTGTTTTCGCAAGGGATCGTTAGTCCCTTACTGCGTTTGGTGTCGCAGATGCTCCGCGACCGCTGCCAACAAAGGATCGATCGTTTGCGTTTGAATCCGGTGCGGTGGGTTCCAGTCGAACCACTGGGCCGAATCGTGTTCGCTTAGCGTTAACGCGGGGTGCCCGTTCAAAAATCCCAGAAAGTAACGGACGGTTTTCGTAAACACCTGATCCCCCCAGCGTTTATAACGAACCGGGTAGGTCAGATCGAAATGGAATTCGGGGTCTAATTCGATCTCAGACGGATTGATACCTGTTTCCTCATGCGTCTCGCGTAGGGCTGTTTGGGTAAAGGCTTCGCCGGGCTCGCAATGGCCTTTGGGCAAATCCCATCGATCCGCATGGCGCATCAGCAAAAACTGTGGATTTTGGCCTCGCGTCATCAACAGGATGCCTCCCGCGCGTACGACGGCTTTTGGTTTTCTCTTCATCAAATTCCTGCTGCAAGACTTGTCGCTGCCGCGAGTTGTTCTACAAAGAGCCAACAGCGACGCGATGGTGCTTGGATGACTTTTGACGAATGCGGAGACAGCTGCCGGCCATGAAAATCTACACACGATCTGGAGACGCGGGCAGCACGGGGCTGTTCGGCGGCCCGCGGGTACGAAAGGACGACCACCGAATCGAAGCGTACGGGACGGTGGACGAGTTGAATGCGGCGATCGGTCTGGCTCGCGCCGCAGGACTCTCCCAGCACGTCGATGGCCAGTTGGACAGAATTCAGCACGAACTTTTTTCGATTGGAGCCGAACTGGCGTCTCCACAGCCCACAGATCACGGCCTGCGGATCATCGATTCCAGCCACATCGAGTATTTGGAGTCGTTAATCGACCAGCATGAATTGGGGTTGCCGGAACTGAAGAATTTTATTCTCCCAGGGGGCTCCCCGGGGGCCGCCAGTCTGCATTTGGCTCGTGCGGTCTGCCGACGTGCCGAGCGCCGAGTCGTATCGCTGGCCTCCGCCGCGGAGGTCTCCGAGGCCCTGATTATCTATCTGAATCGACTGAGCGACTACCTTTTTGTGCTCACGCGAGTCGCGAATCTGGAGGCGAAAGTGCCCGAAGTCACGTGGGTACGTCCGACATCCGGCCATTAATTGGGTTTTTCCGCCGGAGCCCGCGCGGGATTTGTCCAGGGCGGCTTGCTCGTGAGAGTGCCCGCTAGATGAGTGACTCGCCGCGTGTACAATACCGAAGGAAAACAGGGACGCAGAAGGCGGATGCCGACCTGGCGATCGAGTTGACTTTCGACTCGAGACAGCTGAGTTTAACTAGATTCGAGGTAAGGTCGTGAAGAAAGTTGAAGCCATCGTACGTCACTTCAAACTCGAGGATGTCAAGAACGCTCTGACGGACCACGGTGTTCATGGGATGACGGTCAGCGAAGTGCGCGGATTTGGTCGTCAAAAAGGTCACACCGAGATTTATCGTGGGACTGAATACGCCATTGACTTCGTGCCCAAAGTGAAGATCGAAGTCATTTGCACCGATGAGAATCTGCAAACAGTGGTCGACACGATTTTGCAGACCGCTCAAACGGGGCAAATTGGCGACGGCAAGATTTTCGTAACGAATCTGGAGGACTCGATTCGCATTCGAACTGGCGAACGAGGTGAGGACGCGCTGTAGGGCGGGCGTCGAATGTCGGTGGTAACGCTTCGTCCAGTTGTTATTCGTGGTCGCGAGCGTTTGAAAGTTGGTCGCCAGAAGTGCCGCGTTCAACATGATGCTGGTTCACGTGGAGTCCAGGTTTCTGCTCGCCTCGCGGATCTCTACGATGACGTTGTGTTGGATGTGTGGGCCGAGGTGGCCGGCAAGCACGCGGAGAATCCCCAGAGCTCGGATATTGCGCTGGTCGCGCACGGCGGATTTGGTCGCAGAGATTTAGCGCCCTATTCCGATGCCGATTTGATGGTGTTGACCACGCGGGCGTCGTCATCACTGGCCGAAGAGATTTCAGGTCAGCTATCGCGCGACCTGGTTGACGCTGGACTCGATGTCGGTTTCTCCATTCGCATGCCCGGCGAAGCGTGTCGATTGTCGTGGTCAGATCCGATCATCTTTTCCTCCTTGACTGAGTCTCGACTGCTGGCTGGCAGCCTGCAGGTCTATAGCCGATTCTTTGATGCTTTGCGGCGCGGTGCGATGCGGCGCAGCAGGGATCTGATCCCCGAAGTGGTGGCTGCGCGGCGCGAAGAAAGCAATAAGTGGGGAGAGACCAGTTACCTGCTACGACCCAACGTGAAACGCTCGCGCGGAGCTCTCCGCGACATCCAACTGATTCGTTGGATCGGGTTCGCGCGTTATGGAGAAGTCGAATTCGATCAGTTGTTTCAACTGGGAGCGTTGCCGGAGGAGGATTACGGTCAATTACGAGATGCCTATGAGTTCATGCTTCGTCTGCGAAATGAACTGCACTTTCGCGAGCAACGGGCGCAGGACGTGCTCGATCGCCCCACGCAATTGGAAATCGCGGAAGCTTGGGGCTACACGGGCAGCGAAGGAGTGTTGGCGGTCGAAGAGTTCATGCAGGAATACTTCGACAACACCCGCAACGTCAGATACGCGGCTGCGTTTTTCGCCGATGACGCCAGGAGTCGGCCGCTTTATGCGCAAGTCTTCGAGCGTCTGTTCTCGCGGCGGATCGACACCTGCATCCGCATGGGTCCAACGCACATTTGGGTCAATGAGCGAGATTTGCCCGAGTTTGCCAGTAGCTTGCCGCAGGTCCTGCGATTGATGCATCTGGCCAACCACCACCGGCGGCGGATCGGGCATCGCACCTGGCAGGCGATTCGCGCCGTCATGAAGGACCGACAGCCAACGCCTCCGGATTCGGAATCGCTTAACTCCTTTTTAAGGCTGCTAAGTCGCCCCGGCCGCCTGGCCCCGATACTGCGACGATTGCACGAGTTGCGCGTGATCGAGCAGTTGATTCCCGCCTTCAAGCGGACCAGAGGTCTGCTGCAATTCAATGCCTATCACAAGTACACCGTTGACGCGCACTGCATCCGTGCGGTCGAAGCGGCAACCAGGCTGCAAGACGATCCATCGCCGATGGGACGGCGGTATCGGCGGCTGAAGGATAAAACATTGCTGCACCTGGCGTTGTTAATTCACGATGTCGGCAAAGGGTACGAGGAAGATCATTGCATCGTGGGTGCTCGAATTGCGCGCGAAACCGCCGCTCGCCTGGAACTCGATCAGGCATCAGCCGAAATCCTGGAGTGGCTGGTGTTGAAACATTTGGATGTCAACGTGGCTGCCTTTCGCCACGATCTGAACGACCGAGAAATCGTGTTGTCATTCGCAAAAGAGGTTGGTTCGATTCGGCGGCTGGAATTGTTGATTGTGCATGCCGTTGCGGATCTGGAAGCCGTCGGCCCCGGGGTTGTCACCGACTGGAAAATGAACTTGATCGAACAGCTATATCTCCGCACACGGCGCTACTTTGAAACGGGATACCTGCCCGGTGAGAATGACGAGGAACTGGAAGCGAAACGCCAGCAAGTTCGTACCGTTCTCAAATCACTGAACGCTCCGCAAAACGGCTATCGTTTGCTCGGTCTCTTGCCCATGTCCTTGCTCAATAGTGAATCGCCGGAGAAGCTGGCCGAACAATTGGATCAAGTTGCCCTTGAACTGGATAACGGTGGCAAGTCGCTTTGCCAGGGCGAATTCGATCCCCGGGTCTCGGCTGTCCGCTACACCGTGATGCGGCGTCAGGGTCAGCAGCGGATTGGCACGTTTGCACGCGTTACCGGCGCCCTGATGTCCTGCGGTCTGGCGATCTTGCGGGCGGAAATCGAGACCTTTGACAATGATTTGGTGTGGGATAACTTCTGGGTTAGCGACCCCAATTTCCCCGGCCAGCCGCATCGCGGGCGAATCGACGAGGTTTGCCGCCGCGTTTGCGAACTACTCGATTCTCCCGATGCACCCTTACCAGCCTTGCCGCAAAAATGGGCGTCCCAGAGATTGCGCGAGCCGGATAAAGTCAATGTGCTGCCGACCAACGTTGTCTTTGACAACCAGACGGTGGATCGGTACACAATTCTCTCGTTCTTCACGTATGACCAAATCGGATTGCTGTACCGCGTGGCCGCCGCACTTGCGGGCCTGCAAATCGTGCTTCATTTCGCCAAGATTGACACGCATCTCGATCAGACCGCCGATGTCTTTTACGTTTCCGAACAGGACGGCCAGCAAATTCGTGACCCGCAGCGGCAAAACCAAATCCGAGACGCACTCTTAAAGGTTGCCGACGAGGCGCCGACAAAGTCGACCGTCTGAGCTGCCCGACATGCACGTGCCCGCTGGCAAGGTCTGGTTGAAGCGGGTGGGAACCCCGCCCGAGTGCGTTCGTCGAGACGATGTTGAACCGCCGGGAGGGCGACGCTCCCGCGGAGCCGCAAAGCGTTTTCCCACGCTTCGGCTCGGCGGGAGCCTCGCCCTGCCGGGAAACTCATGTTGTCTTGGACGCAACAGACCCCGGCTGGCCAGCTACCAAGAATCTTTGGGTCGAGCTTTCCGGTCAGTGAAAGTTTGCGGCTGCTAGCTATTGCTTCTATTGACCAAGCGTTCACCGCCGCAACGGTTTTGCTGTCACCGATCCGGCGACCTGAAAAAGTTTTGCCTGGTTTCATTTGCATCCGTCCCGCCGCGCGGGAACACTTCAATGTCGTAGTGTGCGTTCTGCCAGGAAAGCTCAGAACTCACCTGCCCGGACCCATGGTCCTCCCTTTTTCTCCAAACATGGATGTTTTGCTATGCGAAAGATCGCAATTTGTACGGCCCTCCTGGCCTGTCTCTCGTCAACTACAGCTTCGGCCGATGATTTTGACGCTCTTTTGGGCGAATTAACCTTTGGCGGCTTATCCGAGCCCACCGGCCAGACGCTGACCCTGGACCATATTGCCGCGGACAATCTGGCTCCGGCCCCGATGACAACCGTTTCCGCCCAAGCTCCGGTAGAAGCTCCGGTTGGTGAGATTCTGCCGGTGCCAGAGCCGGACGCGCTGAGTGATCCCGGTAACGTCAGCGAGCATGTTGGTGCACCCCTGGAAGCACAACCAGAACCGACTGTGGCAGCGTTCTGTGACACGGGGGCTTGCTCCTCCGGTTCCGGCAGGTGCGGACAGCGGCAATGTGGCAGCCATTTGGGTCACGACTTCAATTGTGTTCCCCACACGCCCCCAAATTTGCCCACGTCCTCGTTTTACGAGTACTTCAAATCCAACGCTTGCAATTGTCGCGTCTGGGATGGTTGGCAAAACCGCTGCATCGGAGCATCGAAGCATTCACGCGGTGAATGTGACTGCTTCGCCCCGCGGCAAAAGAAAAGTTGTTTCAACGGAGTCAGCCTCCGTCTTCCGCGAGGCGTTTGCCCGGCCGGCAATGGCAGCTGCCAAACCGGTGCTTGTCAAGCCCGCGGATGCCATGAGCTGCCCGCCAGTTGGCAACAGGGTGACTGTGCCGGTGAGGCAACTTGTGCGGCTGGCCCAGCCTGCGATAGCCCCGGTTGCGACGGCTAGCGATGACCCCACTGATCACGAAGCGCCGCTAATCGGCGGCGCTTCGCGTATCGCAAGGGTTGGCTGACAAAAAATGATTCGCTGCAACGATTCTGTTGCAGGTAGTCGGTCGGTTGTGCCGATATGACTACTACCATGGATTGGGAGGGTGGAACGATCGGTGCCATCGTTCCAGCACTGACAGGGCCATGGTGAGGCAGGGAGGGCTTCACCATGGCCCTTCTCTTTTTTGTCGTTTTCAGACGACACGAGAGAACCGGCACCAACCAAAACAGCCGCCAAAGCAATGCTTCGGCGGCTGTTTGCGTATCTGCCTCAGGAAGCCGTCAACTATGAAAAGAGTTGCTCGACCACACTTCCGTCACGGACCAGGGTAATCGGGCGGCCCGTGTTGCTGTCGTACTCCATGGCCGGGTCAATGCCCAGGTTGTAATAGAAACTGGCGGCAACATCATCGGGCGAGATTCCCTCATGTCGGGGGCCTGATGCGGTGTCATCGCTTTCCCCGATTACCTGACCGCCACGAACGGCACCACCGGCCATCAACATGAACATGCATCGGGGATAATGATCGCGGTCGCCTTCGGCACTTCGCGTATTGATCTTCGGCGTGCGGCCGAACTCGCCGGTGACAAAGATTGCTGTCGATTCAAGCAGCCCACGCTGCTCAAGCCCGATCAGCAATCCGCTCAGTCCGGCATCGAGTTTTGGCAGGTTGTTGGTTTTCAACCTCGTAAAGTTGTCCTGGTGGGTATCCCATCCACCGAGCTGGACACTCACCAAACGTACACCTGACTCGACGAGCCGCAGTGCAAGCAAACAACTCTGGCCGAACGACTCCTTGCCAAACTGCTTGGCAAACGACTCGGGCTCCTTGCTGATATCAAATGCTTGACGGGCTCGCGGGGAGGTGATCATCGAGTAAGCTTGCTCGCCAAACTGATCGAGTCCCTCGAGCAACTGGTCGTTCTTCTCGAACTGGGCAAATCGGCGATCCAGCTTCTGCAGCAATTCTTGCCGCCGCTTCACCTCGTCAACGCCGATTCCACCCGCCAGCGAGATGCCTCGGACCGAGTACGGCTGGCCAAAGCTGGGCGTGGAATTGGTTTCCAGCGGTGCATAGCGAATTCCCAGGAAGCCCGGTCCGTGTCCCGACTTGGGGACCGCGACCAAGCCTGGAATATCGGCATCACTTGGACGTTCCTTGGAAACCACGGCTCCGTAGCTCGGGTACTGCAGCGCGGGGATCGGCTTGCTGCCGGTGTTGACGTATTCGCGACCCAGCTGGTGGGCCGCCAACGTGTGGCTGACTCCGCGCAGAATCGCGAACTTGTCCGCACAGGCGGCGAGCTTCGGCAGATGCTCGGAAATCTGAATCCCGGGGACATTGGTAGCGATCGGATGAAAGCTGCCGCGAAACTCATCGGGCGCGTCGGGCTTGAGGTCAAATGTGTCCATGTGAGAGGGCCCACCGGGCAATTCGATAAAGATAGCGCGATCGGCGCGGCCCGATTGCAGTTGGCCGGCATCAGCCATCCGCATGTAGTTGGCCAGGGTCAGCCCGCCGACGCTCAAGGCGCCTGCCTTGAGCATGTCGCGGCGCTTGATACCGTCACAGGTGCGATGAAGTTTCATAACGATGAACTCACGTCAGAGTGGGGATTGAACGGGGAAGGGGACAGAGGTGCTAGTGGGTGAGGATGAATTCTTTGGTATTGACCAGCGCCCACAGCAGCGATTGAACGCCGTCGGCCGGCGAGGGGGATTCCTTGATGAAGGAGACGGAAATCTCCGTTTCTTCGGGATCCGGATATCGGCTGAGCGTTCGTAAGTACGCGTCTTCAATCAGGCTCTCGATCGTCTGTGTTGCCGGAGTCGCCGCGGCGCTTTCTTCGAGTTCCTTCCAGGAATCGACGTCCGCGATCAAGTTGTCCAGCGCGGGAACCTCGAACCCGATCTGCTTGAATCGATCTGCCGTCCGTTTGTGCTCTTTGACGAGTTGAGGAAGCATCTTTTGTTTTCGAGCTTCGGGCTGCTTGTTGAATTGGTGGACTCGACCGAGCAATTGCTTTCGCATGCCCTGGGCGCGTCGCAAGGCGGCGATTTTCTGCGGATCCGGAGCGGACTTCGGACCATCCACGCCAAGAGCCTCACAGGCCTGTGCGACCCAACCATCCTTGTCGACCAGCCGCCGGTGCATGTCCTGATCGTTGCGCAGGTAGATCGATTGCAGAAGGCTGGGCGAGCTGCTGCGGTCACAATCACAATTCGATTCACGCATCGATTGTCCGAAGACTTCGAGCGCGAAATCGCCGGCTCTGTTACGCGTCCGCGGTTTGCCCTCGGCGATGGCCATCTTATCCAGCTCCTCGCGAAGCTTGCCGGCATTGGTGTCCGATCCCGTCGCCAAGACCACGGCGTCGTAGACCACTTCGGCAGGGAGACGTCGCGGGACGTGCCGCGAGAAGTTGGTTCGGTCCGACGCATTCGTTTCGTTCGACTCGGAACTGCGCTGGTAGGTTTCGCTCGACACGATCTCGCGATGCAGCCACTTCAAGTCGAAGTCATGCTCGATCAGCTCAGATGCCAGGTAATCAAGCAGCGGTGCGTTGACTGGCGGATTGGCCAGGTTCATGTCGTCGGTCGGATTGACGATGCCGTCGCCGAAGTAATTACTCCAAACGCGGTTCACAATCGCCTTGGCGAAGTACGGATTGTCGGGTGACCGCAGCCACTTCATCAACTCGGTGCGGGGGTCTTTGTCGAGCTGGAGCGGTTCACTTTGGCCGAGGATGTTGCCGGTGGGAATATTCAGCGGCGGGACCTTGCGACCCTTTTTCTTGGCTTGCTGGCGAGCCTTCATCGCCTTGTCGGAGATACCGCGGGTATTGACCACCAACTCTCCGAAGGGAACTGTCTTTCCATCCTTGACCGCCTGATAGATAGCCCGGCGCAGGTCGCCGCCGTTCAACTTCTTGCCGTCTGTGATCTTTTCCTGCAAGGCGTCCCGATCTTTCCTGGCGTCAGGGCGGATCTGATTTTGTCTGGCGATAATGGGCGTAAAAAGTTTGGCGAACTGCTCAAAATCGTTTTTCGACCATTGGTCAAATGGATGTTTATGGCACTGGGCACATTCGATGCGAACGCCGAGGAAGGCGTAGGCAAAGCCGATCGCTCGCTCTTCGGGTTTTTGGAAATTTCGGCGTGCCCAGAACATCGGCAATCCATCGCGTTGGGCAAAGAGCGATTCATTCCCGGGCTGACAAGCTTCGGTCATCGCCTCGCAGTATTCGAGATAGCTCTCGTCGGGTTGCCGGCTTTCGGCCGTCACAATGCCCTCGATGATCTTGTCGTACGGCATGTTTGCTTCCAGCCGAGATCGCAGCCACTCATGCCACAATCGCGTCGCGGCGCTGCGCACCGGTAAGACGTTGTTGAGCTGTTGGTCGCTATTGCCGGTCCAGTCCGAGAATCGGGTCGCCCACCAGGCAGCGTACCCGGGCGATTCGAGCAATTCCTCGATTAATCGCTGGCGTTTGTCGGCTGCGTCATCGGCGAGGAAGTCTCGCACCGCTTGCCCCGAGGGGAGAATTCCGGTGATGTCGAGTGAAACTCGTCGGATGAACTCCGCGTCGGTGCATTGGCCCGAGGGGATGATGCCGAGCTTGTCAAGTTTTTGCTGGACCAGGTTGTCGATCGGACGAGCCGGCTGAGGCCGTTGCTGCGGTGAATCTTCTGAGTAAGGACGCAACACCGGTACCGGCACCACTGCGTTGTCGTAGTAGACAACCACGTGCGTGTCTCCGCGCACACCCGACTTCAGACGGCCCGCCTCGTCGATCTCAGCGACCGCATCGTCGTTGGAGCTGAATCGGCACAACTCGGTGACGTCCTCGACCGTTCCGTCCTGCCAATGCGCCACGGCGTTCAACCTGGCTTGCTCGCCTTCGCCCAAAAAACGGACCTCGCTCGGTGTGACCTCGAGGCGAACGAGTTTTTGAGGTTCGCTGGAGTCGAATTCGGCACCCGCTTGGACCCAACGCCGTAACACATGATGTTGCCAGCTGCCCTTGTCGTAGCGCTTGCCACCCTCGTGCATGTCGGCGTCGGTCGGTTTGCTGAGTATCAGGCTTTCATCGATATCGTCCACGTCGACTCGTCCACTGGACTCGTCCAGCAGGGCTTCGTGATCAGCTTTGAAGTCGTAGCCGAACAGGGAAAGTTGAAAGCCCCCGCGGCCTTGAAACGATCCGTGGCAGGCGCGGCCGTTGCAGCCAAGACGTCCCAGCAGCGGAACCACATGTTTTTGGAAGTCGGGCACCTCTTCGTTGCCCCCGCCGGCGAATCGCTGGCTCAGCGGCGCAGAGGGTTTCTGGTCGACATTGGGGGTCTGCGCGGCGAGCTTTGCTTTGGCGGGCTCGGCCGACAAGCGTGATGACTCCGCGGTGAGCAGACTTCCAAAGCAAGCGGCCAGGAGTACACAAACCGCGTGCTTGAAGGGGGAAGATATCATTTGCATTTTGCCATACGTCGGGTGTGGTGATTGGAGTGTGGTGAGGATTCGGCCCTTGTTCGCCGCAAGGCTTACGACTTGCCGGAGCTAATTCTTCTTTGCTTCCCGGCCCGCTTTGCGGAGCATTCCGAGGTAGGATTTTTCAAGTTGTTCGTCGGTGTTCTGTTGCTTTGTTTCCAACCGTTTCTGAGCGGCGTCCAATTGATGTTGCGTTCGTTCCAGCCGTGCGCGGATCATGTCGACCTCGTAGCCGGCGCGGGCAATTTGAACTTGTTGCAGCCGCTGGGCGGCCGTTCGCAGCTTTTTTCGATCCGGCTGGCTATCTCGGACTTTCAGTTTCGCGGTCAGCAAATTGACTTCGTTCTGAGCCTTGAGAAGTTCGACCTCAATGTCATACAGACGGTCGTCGCGGTTTTTCGCGAATTCAAGTTTGCGAGCCGACTTGGCCAGGTCACGGACCGCCCGGTCATACTGCCGCGGTTGATCCGCCGCCAATCGCTTTAAAACACTCTTCAATTCGGGCAGATGTTGGTCGACCAAACCGTGGGCTTTCAGCTCCGATTCCCGGTCCAAAGGAATCGGTGTATTGGCCGTCGCTTTCTTGCCGGAATCGGCCAACGATTTCGCGTTGGTCGCGTTGGAATCTCGCTTGCCCAGATTCGTGGCGGGGCGAGTTTCAACCGCCCAAAGAGTGCAAGATGTCAGCCACATCATTCCAGCGGCGAGAGCACACCGTATTCCAGCGGCGAGAGCACACAGGGCAATTCGGAGAATGCTTCGAGGCTCAACCGTCATTAGTTGCGTCCTCCGAATGCGCGTCAATGTTTGCCGAAACGCCGATGAACATCCAGGACAAAGTTGCATCCACGTCCTCCGCGTCGTCGGTTGCCAACGCCAGAGCATCATCAACGTAAAGATCGGCCAAGCCGCCGTCATCAAGCATCTCATCGAAACGACTGTCGGCCCAGGCGCGGGCGATCAATATCTCTTCGGAAGGAATGGATTGCGCGGAGTTGGAGAGACTCGCCACGCGATCGCTGTCAGGCGAGCCCGGTTGCACTGCCAACACGAACAGTGCGATGCAAGCGGCGATCGCCAAAACGGATGCCAGCAACGGCAAGCGGGAATCGACGACTTCCACCGACGGCGGGATCATCGGAGACTGCGAGATCACAGGAGACTGCGAAAGACCGGCGATCAGCTCGGCTTGCCGCAGCAACTCGTCAGCCAGTTCGTGCGAAGATTGCAATTGCCGCTCAAAATCAGCTGCCTGGTCGGCATCATACTCGCCCAGCAGATACAGCATGCACCGCTCGGTCGAGTCGGGCGGCGGTGTCGGCGAGGATGCAGCGGGTGTTGTCATGACGGGTCGGATTTGGATTGTTCGTCGATTTCAGTTCTGAGACGCTCGAGGGCGCGACGCATTTGCGTCAAAGCTGTTCCCAGCGGGATTCCAAGTTGCTCGGCGATTTGTTGAAAGGTGAGGTTCTCGTTGATCCTCAGACGGACCACTTGTTGCCATGTCTCGGGGAGCCTGGCAACAGCCTGGGAAAGTTTTTCGGTAGTTTCACGAAGGATGACCTGCTCGGTCGGGTCGATGCCGGCCGCTTCTCGCAAACCAAGTTCAGCACCCTGTCGCTCGAGCATCTTGTCGGTCGAGGCCTTGCTCCGCCACATTCGAGCCGACTCGTTTGCGGCCACTCGGAAGAGCCAGGAACGACGGGCTGCCGGAGCAACGTCGCCGCCTCTTTCGACCATTTTGACGAACACGACCTGTAAACAGTCGTCCACGTCGGAGGGTTGCGAGAGCCGGCCACTCAGGAATGCCCGTAATCCCGGAACCGATGCCTCGAAGACCTCTCGCCAAGGTTGGCTGAGGTCGCTTTCGGCGTTGGAATCAGGAAAATCGCTCATTTCTGAGTCGTCACAGTGCTAGATGCGCCGGGATTGACGATTATTTCGCTCCCAGGCGATTTTTCTACCTTCCCGCGCAACGACGATCGCGCCGTCGAAATC
>JBFJVZ010000105.1:0-18796 GCA_041623895.1 Pirellulaceae bacterium
CGGTCCAGATTTACGCTTCCACCGCTATCTTATTTCATGATTATTGAGCAGCAGTTCCTAAGCCGGACGCTCTCCCTGTCCTGGCAACGGCATCACCGGCAGGCGTCCTGGCCTACGTCTCCCCAACCGAGTCGCCGAATTCGTTTTAGCAAGTAGAATCGAGCCAGCCAGTTTTTCGGCCTTGGCAGACAACCGAATGAGACACCGTCAGTTTCCATTCAAAACACGTATCGTTCATCCGTTATGAAATACTTTGCTTCGCTAATCATTCTTTACTTCGTATTCGTCGGCTCGGCCAACGCCCAGGACGACTCCGGCAAGCCAATCAAAGCACTGTTGATTGCCGGCGGCTGCTGCCATGATTATGCAGCTCAACACAAAGTCCTGTTCGACGGCATCCAAAGACGCGCCAACGTTCAAGTCGACGTGTTTTGGACCGACGATACGTCCGTCAATCCACCGCTGGCGATTTATCAGAAAGATGACTGGGCCGATGGCTACGACGTAATTATTCACGATGAATGCGCAGCCGGAAATAAAAGCGTCGATATCGTCAAGCGAATCCTGAAAGCTCATCAGACGATCCCATCGGTGCATCTGCATTGTGCCATGCATAGTTTTCGCACCGGCACCGATCTGTGGTTTCAACACTTGGGCTTGGCGTCAAACGCACACGGCCCGCAACAGCCGATCGAAGTCGAGTTTGTCGACACGGGGCACCCAATCACTCAAGGCTTGGCAAATTGGACGACGGAAAACGAGGAGCTGTACAACAACATCAAGGTCTACGACGCACACCCACTGGCGACGGGGAAACAAACTTATCTTCGCGGTGGCAAGCAAGTCGTCGACGAGCACATCGTTGCCTGGACGAACGAAAAACAAGGCGCCCGCAGCTTCAGCACGACGCTTGGTCACAACACCAACACAGTCGGCGATGATCGATATCTAAATCTGGTCACCCGCGGGCTGCTTTGGGTTTGCGACAAGCTTGAACCACAGTACATGACGCCTTTCAAAGGTAACAACAGAATTCGATTCAACGAAGGCGTTGCCGAAATGAAAGCCAAAGCAGCGGCCGAAAAACTTGGCTCCATGCCCAAAGATGCAACGCTGGTCAAAATCTCTGCCTCCAGTGTGCAGAACGGTAACGAAATGATTCATGTGCTGGACGGCGATCGCCAAACCCGCTGGTGTGCCGAAAACGATCAATATCCACAGTGGTTGATGTTTGAATTCCAACAGCCGCAGGTGATCAAGAGCGTGCAGCTTGTCTGGGAGTTTGATAAAGCGTA
The DNA here is from genome assembly GCA_041623895.1 of Pirellulaceae bacterium. Classification (GTDB taxonomy): domain Bacteria; phylum Planctomycetota; class Planctomycetia; order Pirellulales; family Pirellulaceae; genus JBFJVZ01. The sequence continues at coordinate 1,296 of JBFJVZ010000105.1, forward strand.
CCAGTACAAAATCGAAGGTTCGTCCAACGGTAACGACTGGAAGATGCTGTTGGACGCAACCAACAACCCCGACGCCGATCCGGGCGCTCAGCCGTTGGCCGAGTCGACCGCGAGCAAGTTTCTGCGGATCACCGGCGTTGGACCGCAGGGCGGCGGTTGGTGCAGCATCCGCGAGCTGATCGTCAATGCAGACGGCGTCAAATCATTATGGCCCGCCAACCCCGACAAGGAATCATTCGAGCCGTTTGCGATGCTGGTTGACCCTTTCAGAAAAAGCGGCAACATCCAGCCCCTCATCCGACCACTGACACCCGAGCAAGAAGCCAGCATCCTGCGGGACATGCAAGTTGCCGACGGCTTCGAGGCGACTGTTTTCGCAGCGCCGCCTGCGGTCAATTATCCCGTGTTTGTCGCCGCCGCGCCCGATGGCACGCTGTATGTCAGTTCCGACGGCAACGGTTCACTTGGCCGCAGTCCCGATCGCGGACGCGTGATTCGGCTGCGCGACAATGATGGCGATGGGCGGGCCGATGAGACCAAAGTTTTTTGCAAAGTCGACGCGCCGCGCGGTTTAGTTTGGGATCACGATCGCCTGTACTTGATGCACCCACCGCACTTGAGCGCCTTTATCGATCACGATGGAGACGGTATTGCCGATCAGCAAAAAATACTCGTCAAGAATCTGGCCTTTGGTTACGACAAGCGGCCCGCCGATCATACGACCAACGGCCTCAGCATCGGTGTCGACGGTTGGCTGTACATTGCCGGCGGTGACTTTGGATTCATTGACGCCGAAGGAACCGACGGACGCAAGCTGACTCATCGCGGCGGTGGCGTGATCCGCGTCCGCCCCGATGGCAGCGGCTTGGAACTTTACTCGACCGGTACGCGGAACATCTTGGAAGTCGCCATCAGCCCTCGCATGGATCTGTTCGCGCGAGACAACACCAATGACGGCGGCGGCTGGGATGTTCGTTTCCACCATTTCACCGGCGGCGAAGATCACGGCTATCCGCGACTGTACAAAAACTTTGCCGACGAATGTGTGCCTCCGCTGGCCGATTACGGCGGCGGCTCTGGCTGCGGTGCGGTGTACATTGACGAACCGGGCTTCGGGGACTGGAATGACGCGCCGTTTACCGCCGACTGGGGAAAGGGTGCGCTGTATCATCATCGCCTGCAGCCCGCCGGGGCCACGTTTCGCGAAACCAGGACGCCGGAGCCTTTTATTCGGATGACGCGTCCCACCGATGCCGATGTCGACGCGATGAGCCGCCTGTATTGCGCCAGCTGGCGCGGTGCCACGTTCAACTGGGAAGGCCCCGACGTTGGTTACATCATCCGCGTCCAACCAAAAGGTTTTCCGCCCCAACCGCTGCCCGAGTTTTCCAAACTCAGCGACGGCGAATTAGTTCAACTGTTTGATTCGCCCAGCCATCGAAGGCGGCTGGCCGCTCAGCGAGAGTTACTCCGCCGCGGCAATAGCGAACAGCGGCGGTTGTACGAAATGGGCAAAGCCGCACGCTCGGTTGATCGCAATTTGGCCCAACGTCTGCAGAACGAAGCAACCGATGCGGAAGTGATCGAAGCACTTTCGCATGACCATCCCGTGATTGTCCATATCGCCACCCGTTCGCTGGCTTTGCGCGGTGCCGTAGCGGCTTGTTTTCAGGCTCTTGACGATTTGCTTAGCACTGACAGGGCACTTGACCGGGAAAAGTCCATGACTCCGTCACTTCGCGCACTGGCCATGATGCACCGACCCGACGTCGTTGATGGGCTGATCAAGCGTCTGCACAACACAACCGAGCCACAGCGACATCAACAAATCCTCGCCGCGCTCTGTCGTTTGCACTTCATCGAAGGCCAGTGGAATGGCCAATCTTGGGGCACGCGGCCTGACACACGAGGTCCTTACTATCAGCCTGAACGCTGGCGCGAGACCGACAAAATCGCTGCCGTACTGAAGCAGGAATTGGCAACGTTGGCGCCATCGTCGGCTGTTTTTCTGGTTCGCGAAATGAATCGCAATCGGATTTCGTCTCGTGATGCACTCGACCGAATCATCGAATTGGCCCGCCAGGATCATGCGATGGTCGGCGATGCGGTCGCCCAACTGGCGTCGTCCAGCGAAGTTCCCGTGGCCGCGCTGTCGCTGTTGGTCGATGCGATCAACAATCCAAGCAGCAGCTCGGCAACGCTGGCCGATGCGGTCAGGGCACTGACAAAGATTAATCAACCGGACGCTCTCTCGCTCGCGCTAACAGCCTTGGCAAAACTGGATGCCTTGCCAGGATCGCAAAAAAACCTCGACTCGGCACGCAGCGTTTTATTCAACTCCTCTTTACCGCAAAACCATATCGCCGAGGTTATCGGTCAGGCGAATCGTAGTACCGGAACCACGGCAATCTGGGCCGACGCATCGCTGCTGGCGATCGCTACGAAACGCAACGCCAGCCCCGAATCACGTGAGCTCGCGCAACAAGCGATCGACCAAGCCTGGTCAAGCATCGATCGACGCATCCGTTTCATCCAAGCCGCTCAGAAGACGCGCAACCATTTCCTGGACGACCGCATTCTGAGGGCCATGCACGACACTAACCCATCGTTAGCGAAAGTTGCCACTGCGGCCGCAAACAGCCTGCGACTGATTTCTAAGAACACCGATATTTCAGCAAAAATCAAAAGCCTGAGTGTGGAAGCGGCACTGGCCGCGACCATCAAGATGAAAGGTGACATTGGACGCGGCGAACAGCTGTTTACCAAACTTAACTGCGTGGCATGTCACACGATCAGCAAAGATGTAGCACAAAAAGGGCCCTACCTGGGTAATATCGCGCAAACTTACAAACGCCCGGATTTGGCCGCCGCCATCCTGCAACCGAGCAAAACCATTGCTCAGGGGTTCGCCACCACCGCAGTCCTGACAGCCGACGGCGCCCTGATCACCGGATTTGTCACCGACGAACAAGCCGATCGTGTCACCCTACGTGACAGCAACGCGAAAGAGTTTACGATCATGAAGGACGAAATCGAGGATCGAAAGACTTTGCCGGCGTCCGTCATGCCGAACGGATTGGCTGGCGACCACACCGTTTATGACTTGGCATCGATCCTGGATTACCTTCAATCGTTATCAAACTAACTTCGGGCGCCCTGACAACAATGACAAACACACCCATTCTGACGGTCCAACAGCACATCTTGCAGGAACAGAAACGCTTTCCCGGCGCGTCGGGCGAGTTTTCTTGGTTGCTATCCGGCATTACGATGGCGACCAAATTAATCCAAGCCAAAGTGCGACGCGCCGGGCTGATCGACATTCTGGGCGATCATGGTGCGGTCAACGTCCAAGGTGAAGTGCAACAGAAGCTGGATGTTTTCTCCAACGAAATGCTGGTCGAATGCTTGGCCGTCCGAGAAAGCATTGGCGTGCTGGCTTCGGAAGAAAACGAAGAACCGCTGTTGGTGCACAAAGGCTCCGAGAACGCCAACTACGCCGTCATTTTTGACCCGCTGGATGGCTCCTCCAATATCGACGTCAATGTTAGCGTGGGCACAACATTTTCCATTGTTCGGCGGCCGCCGGGCGTCAGCTTGGATGAACCGGAAAAGTGGGTCTTGCAACCCGGCAGCAAACAGATCGCAGCAGGTTACGTTGTTTACGGTTCGTCGACCATTCTTGTTTACAGCGTGGGCAACGGCGTGCACGGATTCACGCTCGATCCGGCCGTGGGTGCTTACGTCCTCAGCCACCCCAACATGCAGATGCCCGAGCAAGGCAAGTATTACTCGGTCAACGAAGCTTACTTGGAATCGTTCCCGCCGCGGTACGCCGAGTATATCCACCGGTTAAGATCCGGCGTTCTCGATCGAAACTACGCTTCGCGATACATCGGATCGATGGTCGCGGATTTTCATCGCACGTTGCTCAAGGGCGGCGTGTTCATCTATCCGCCCACGAAAGCCAATCCCTCGGGAAAACTGCGGTTATTATACGAGGCAAATCCCGTCGCTTTCTTAGCCGAACAATCCGGCGGGATGGCAATCGATGGTGAGCGCCGGATCCTGGACATTCAACCCACCAGCATCCATCAACGCACGCCGCTGGTCGTCGGCAGCCGTGTCGAATTGGCCGACTTTGAACGATTTGTGCTGCAAAGCCAATCCTAAACCCTGACATAACGTACTGACTGCCGGCAACTTCGCATCGCCAAAACCGGACGGACTAAGTAATCTATAGCTAATCCTTTCTGCAATCCCGCCTCCACGGCTCTGTGGGCTAATCGATTCCCCCTTTGAAACCTCGGCATGACGTCCAGACACAGATTTCAATGCGTCAACCGAAACGTGCTGCTGATTGCCGCAATCGTTTCTCTGGTCATGCCGGTGCGCGGGGAAGATGTTTCAGCTGACGCAAAACGTATGTATCTGGTCGATGGCCAAGTCGTCGACGCGGACAGCGGTGATCCGATCAAGTCGTTCCGTGTGTTGCCGGGAACCCCGTATCGGGGTGATGGCAACGCCGTTGCCGTGTGGCAGCCACACATGATTCGCGAGATGACGGACGGTGTTTTCAGATGGCCACGCACCCGCGGGTACAAAGAGATGCGGTTTCGCGTCGAAGCCGATGGTTTTCGTCCCGCAACCACCAATTGGCTTGGTGTCGGCGGCCCTTACATGCGATTGAAAGTTCACTTGCGTCGCGATCCCGGCATTCGCGTTATCGTGCTCACACCAGAAGGATCACCGGCAACTGACGCCACCATCGCCATCGGACTGCCCAATCGGGGCATTCGGCTGGATGGGTGTCGTGTCGATGGCGTTGGCGAACCAGAATCGTCGCGGCTGAGCGATCAGTGGCGTCGTCCCGAAACCGTTCAAACGGATGCCGACGGCCAGTGTGTTGTGCCTGCTGAGTCTGATCCGAACGCCACGCTTTGTGTGGTCCATCCGGATGGTTACTTGGAAATGCCCTTCAGCAAATTTACCGAACTGGCTTCGCAAGCGCCCCTGCCATTGGAACTGAAACCATGGGGACGCATCCGCGGAAAAGTGCTTTGGAAGGACAAACCTGGCGTTGGCGAACGGGTCACCGCAACGATCCACCGGCAGCAAGGTTACCCTGGAATCGTCTCGGCTTACCCGTCGGCAATCGCAGACTCCCGAGGCGAATACCTGCTGCCGTACATTCCACCGGGACAGGTTCAAGTTGGTCATGCCGTCCAGTTGCCGGAGGGAACCAGCCTAAGTCCGACAGCCGTGGTTTACGAGTATCCGATTTTTCATGTCGACGTGCAGGCCGGGCAAACCGTGAATGTCGACATCGGCGGCAAAGGAATCGAAGTCATCGGCAAATTAGCGGGTGTCGAATCTTTCGATGATGTGACCATTGCTATCCAGCCACCAGCGCCGGACGTGTTTGCTTGGGTCAAGTTCGGAAACCCCGGCGGCGGTAACGATTTGCGACAGGGGTTCGCGGCATTACGGGGATCGGAGTACGCGCCGCTGTACTTCCGCGGTTCATTGCCGGTCGCCGACGACGGATCCTTCCGAATTGAAGACGTGATGACCGGAAATTTCAACCTGATCGTTTCCGGAAGCGCGTCTGCTTCGGCATCGTTCAAGGCCACATCTTTCGGCCAAGATCCGATCGATTTGGGAACGATCCAAGTCAAGCCGCAGCCGCCAGCAGAAGCCAAAGTCTCCGAAGACGGCTGACGAACAGGCCGATCGGAAAGTTTCACTCGGGCCGGTTGTTCATAAAGAAATCGATCACGCGCTGCGGCTCGGGATGATCGAAATGATGCCCATTCGATTTAGTGGTCCCCTCGGCGACGCTGATCAGCTGCAGCTCGTGGTCAAATTTTCGCAACTGCTCTCGTAGTCGATAGGTGTTTTCCTTGGCCGGCACCACACGGTCGTTCTCAGAGACAATATGCAACAGCGGAATTTTTTCCCGGGCAATGATCTCTGCATGATCGATGGGCATTTGGTCGTATTCCAAAGCCTCTTTTTCGTTTAGCTGATACGCCGCCAGGCATTGTTTCCAGGCTGCAATGCTGCCGATTCCTGAACCTTTGCCACCGGGCCAACTGCGAAAATCACAAACGGGCGTGTCGCAATAAATCGATGCCACGCGTTCCGGATACCTGGCGGTCCAGTTGTAGACAAACAGTCCGCCGCGGCTGACCCCTTCCATCGATGCCTTGGGATTCAATCCGCGCTCGTTGACCAGAAACTGATAGAATTTTTCGGCGCGCTGGACGACATCGGGACAACCGAATTGCCCTCCGACATCAAAGTAGGCCAGATGAAATCCTTTGCCCACCAGCTCGATATCCATCTCGGCGTGATAACCGGGGAATCGTGCGCGCCAAATCCAGGGGTTGCCTGCCAGCGCTTTCGCCGGAGTGACCAAGTACGCTGAGGAGCCCGCGATCTGGAAATGAAATTGATCAAATCCGTGCCAGGCGGTCTTCTTGGAATACCAGTTCGCGGCAACTTCTTGTGACCTTACTGAACTGCTAGACAGCAAGACGACCAGCGCCAACAGCAGTGGCCGACTTATCAATGCGATCACAAATCTGATTCTTGGAATCATCGTTGGTCAGTTTTCGAGCCAGGCTTTCACCGCCGACGCGTCCGGCAGATCGGCTTGGCGGAATTTGGTGATGCGGCCGTCTGAATCGTCATACAGCAGCATCGTGGCTGTGGTCAGGTCAGAGGCCAGCGGCGAATCGATCAAGGTTGATGAATCGGTGGCGTTCAAGCGACCCAGAATGCGCAGCTCCAGATCGTGATGGGAAGCACGCGGCAGCCAACGTCCGAATGTCTCTGCGCCACCGCAGGAAAGCAGTGTAAACACGTTCGCACTGGGGCCGTCGCGGAGCACGTCACGGAGCGCGCTGGCGCCGCTGCCACCACTGGCCGCCGAATCGAGTGAAAAATTGAAGCTGTCGTCTTGCCGGAAATCCCGGAATCGTTCCAGCGGCTCGACGATCAAAAGAATCGGCGGCGCCTGCGATTCATCGCCGCGCTGCTTGACCACATCCGCCAGCTCCAACATTCGCTTTTCACTATCGCGTGGTTTCACGGATTCAATCTTCACGCCCACTTGCTCCAGCCAGGGAACCACCGACGGTGCGTCATCGACACGTGAACCATCAAAATAGACGACTTGCAGTTCGGGCTGCGATTTTGCGAAGGCCGAAACCATCGCGGCGATCACGCCACCACGGGCGTCCGATGGAGAAATCAGGAGGATGTTGCGTCCAGCATTGCGGGTCAGTTCGACAGCCAGGGGCGGGCCAATTTCGACGGATTCGCCAAGCAGACCGCGGAAGCCGGAGGTTGTTTCTGTTTCACCGCGAATTGCTGAATTCGCCATCGCGGCCGACCAGCGGCAGGGCCGATTGCCCTCGAAGACCACGGGTGGATCAAGCCCATCGGCGTAAGCTTTATCTCTGGCTGCGATTGACTGCAGCATTTCGTGATGGCGTTTGGAGGCAAGCCAGGCCACTTGAAAGGGTTGGTTGCCTTCGACCAGTCCGCCGGCGTCGTTATAGATCGCTTCACCCGGCCGGCTGATCAATCGTGCCGCCGTGTTGTCGTCCGAAAGTATCAAAGCCGCATCGGATTCACTGCACTGCAAGGCAATGCGAACCGCCATTTGTCCCAGTGTCGCCCGCGGCAGCGAGTAGGCTCCCGCCAAAGACTGGCTGCTCAGAATCACATGCATCCCAAAAGATCGTCCTTGGCGAACCAGCCGATCCAACAGCATCGCGCAATCGCCGGCCAGGCGATCATCACGAACGAACAACTCCTGAAATTCGTCGACGACAAGCATGATTCGCGGCAGCGTCTCACCGCTCGCCTTGCGGTATTCGCTTAGCTCTTGGACACCGACGGAACGAAATTTTTCGCCTCGCCGCTGCAGTTCAACATCCAATCGTTGCAACACACTACGTCCGAATTCTCGCTCGCTTTCAATCCCGATCACCCGCGCGTGCGGTACGTTGCTGTCGGCATACGGTTTGAACTCGACGCCCTTTTTGAAGTCCAAGAGATAATAGTGAAGTTGATCGGGACGATAGCGGTAGGCTCCGGAAGTAATGATCGAATGCAGCAGCGTACTTTTCCCCGAGCCGGTCTTGCCGGCAATCAAAACGTGCTGCCGGACGCCTTCACCAAGATCCAGTGAAAGAGTTCGGTTGGCTCCTTGGCTGCCAATGGCGATGTCGATTCCATCATCGGTTGATCCTTTGCCCTCAAGCTGCACCGACAGAATGTTGTCCAGCGGAATTTCGACTCGCGAAGCTGCCACTGCCGCCGTCCCGACGCGCTGGACCAATTCGTTCCGCATCGATACCGGCGGCGGGGCGGCCGGTTGCAAAGGCAGATGGTCCAGACCCTCACAGTTCAGTTTCCAAGCTCCCTGCTCATCCACGCTCAAGCCAAGAAGTTTTTTTCCCGATGGCAGCGGCATGTCACTGGGCCAAGACTTTGACTGATCGCACACCAACACGGTGAAGATACCGCAGCGGAGACCGCTTTCGATTAAGGCCATCAGATACTTGTGCCCGGTTCGCGAAAGTCCCGCCGGAAATCCGATGGCCGCCACGGCGCGGTACGGTTCGGCCATCGAGCCGGCCAATTCGTTGTAATCTTCGATTCGTTCAAAGCGATCTCGGAGGCTGGATTGCAACACGTCTTCCACGTGATGGGCAAGCTCGCCCAGCCGCTCTTCGATCTTGTTGTCGGCCGCCCACACACGGTGACCGACCAGCGCCGGGTCGTGGTCCGCCAAAGCCATGAAACTGGTAAAGTGCTGGCCGCGGCCCAGCGGGTCGATCAACGTCAACTTGGTGCGGCCCGGCGCCACGCCGGTCAATAAACGCCACAAAATCTGGTGGGCCGCATCGATCGCCTGCCCCATTTGCGCATGGTGCGCGGTAATCAACACGCCACTATGCAATCGGCGATGCAGGACAATCGGCAAGGCAGAGGGGATTTCGGCGTCGGCCAAGACCTGCGGCAGTTTGGTTGTTGAGCCGTTGGATTCTGCAGTGGCGTTTAGCGCCTGTCTGAGACTGTTTCCAACCTGTAATTCGGCCACCGGCAAGTAATCAATGCCCGGCGGAGTCTGCACCTTGCCCGCCAAGACTTCCTCCCACGAGGGAAAGTGCTGATGCACTTGAGCCCCGGCCTGCAGGATGCGGTCCATACCGCCGCTGACGCCCTTTTTCAATCGCATGGACAAGTGGACTAACTCGCGTTGTCGTTCAGCGGCGCTCGTCTGCCGCCGCTGCTGCAATGACTGGTCCGTCTTGGAAATCTCGTTGGTGATCTCAGCTGCCAGAGCCTCGGCTTGCTCGCGCATCTGGGTCGACGTGGTTTGGAAATTCGCTGTGTAAGACTCACCCGCCGCTTTTATTTTTTTCGTCAGCTTGGTTTTTGCCGCTTCCTGTTCAGCATTGATCTGCTTGTCCAGCGCTTCTAATTGTTCTGTCCTCCAGCGAGTCGCCGCTTCCAGGTGTGCGTCGCGGCGCTGAATCAGTTCGGCGGAAGTTTCATTTGCCAGGTCCGTCGAAATCTTACGTCCGGCCGCGGCACACTCTTCCGCTGCTTGGGCGATTCGCTCGGCCTGCGGGTATAATCGCCGCGTCATTTTTCTCAGTGGCCAGAGCAGGATTCCGTAGATGGTGAATCCGACCACGCCAGCGCCCAGCACACCCGATACCATGGCGACCCAGGGCGGTTTTGGGCCGAAGGCCAAAATACAGGGGATCCAAATGACAACAAAAACAGCAACCGCGCCGGGAAGATAAAACGAGTCCACGGTTTTGGATGCCGCGCCCGTCTGCATTTCCATAACCGTTTTTTTGCACTTTCGCGAAAGCTTAAAAATCGTATCGATCGTTTGCTGCACCGATTCGGGCGGCAGCTCCCGCATGTTCTCTTCGGGGCTGGATGCCGGCGGGACTTCCGGCAAGCGATCCAAACGGCGAATCGTCAGCGCGCGCGCCCACTCCAGGTCTTCGTGAATCGGACCCAGTGAATCATTGATCTGTTTGATCTCTTTGCGGTTTTGTTCCCCCGGCTGATTCTTGCGGTTGTCGTATTGCTGCAAGACCGCCTGCTTACGGGCCTCGACCTTGCGCTGAATCTTGGCCACACCTTCGTCGTGCTTCTTGCGAAAGACTCCAGCCAGCTTGCCAAGTTCCTTCTCGGTCTTGACGGCAATGGCCTCGTACTGGACCGTCAGTTTTTCCTCTGCGTCGTCCCATTTATCCAACATCTCTCGACGTTGCTTGCCACAGCCATGTGTGGTGGCGGCGCGAGTATTGGTCAGCGAAGCCTCTTCGATCTCTTTGTCGGTCAAGTGCTTCTGCTGCAAGGTCACTTGTTGTTGCACGCACCATTGACAGCGCGCAGCCAAGGCGTCCAACAAACGCTTTTGGCGGTTCGGATGCAGTAATCCTGTCGGACCGACCGATGAATCTTTCATGACAAACGTTGGATAGCCAGGGAATCGAATCCCTATACTATAACTCGGTCTCAGCGGCTTGATCGTCGGCAAGGATGCGATCGGCTTTACGAACCGCATCGGTAAACTCATGCAATGCGGCCATGAAACGATTCAAGCTGGGGCCCAAGGAGGAAAGATGTTCCTGCTCAAAGCGGCGGCAGCGATCATCCCGCCAATCCTCGCGGACGCTGGCCCAGAGACGCGAAAAGTCGACAAAATCACGGCGAAAACGATTCTCAGCGTCAGTCAGCGGACCAAGGTTAAAGGGCATGACCACTCGTGCTTCTTCAAGATTTGATTTTGGAGTAGCGGAACTCGCCCAGAATTTCGCTTGCGTGTGTGAATTGCCGAAAGTCTCGGCGACTTCCGCTACAGCTTACGCGAGCTTCTAGCTTACTACGGATTGAATGTCCGTAACATCTTTCGCCCCTTGTACAAATTAAACAGATCACCCCCTTGGAGTGGTCTGAGCCTACCCGCGGTTGGTTGTTCAATCGTTTCCAGGCTGTCCGTGACGACCAGGCACTCCGTGTCGTCACGAACGCCCTGAAAGATGCCCGCTTGTTCATCCAAAAAGAATCCCAGCATCAGCGGCTTTAATGATGAGTATCCCATGCGTTCCAGGTGATGTTGGTAGGGGATCATAGCTCGCAATTGAGCATCGTTGAACTGGTCAGCGGCAACCGTAAAGATCTCTTCGTGCTCGGCATGCCAGCCCGCATAGATCGCATAAATATCGTCGACCGGCAGATCGGCCACGTCGGCCGACAGCGCGTAAACCGCCGGGCCAACCATGCCGACGTTGCTGTATTTCCTGTCACCGAAACTGTACTCAAATTGCACCAAAAAAACGTCAACTGGGTCATCAAAGCTGGGCCAGAGGACGCGACGCGAATCGATCACTTCCACGCTGGTCGGCGGCACGCCCATCTGCCCGGGCTGGGTCAGCCAGAGCGCCATCTCCGCTTCCGCCGTCGCTGTCTCGCTTCGATATTGCTGGTCAATCAAATCACCGAAGCCGAGTTCATCTGCGTAGTGGATCGCACGTAAACGAGCGGCTGGTTCCTCAGCCAATTCGAGGAGCCGTTTTTTGCCGAGCTCGTCTCCCAATTTCGCCAGCGCGCCGGCCGCTTCACACTGCACGCGGCGATGGCGAAGTTCGATCGTCTGATTCAGCTTGCCAATCGAGGATTCGTCGCCAATCAGCGCGACCGCGTCGCAAAGCGAAACCGCTAGCGCAACCGCCTCGCTCAAGGTGTCTTGGACTGACTGGACGTCATCACCAAATTCATGCGGATTCTCTTCAAACCGTGCCAAACGATTACTGACCTCGCCCAACAAGTGATTCAGCGCCGGAAGTTGGTCGGCTGCCGGATGCTCGCTGATCCTGCCTTCGCGAGTGATATAGTTGGCTACATCCAATACTGGTGAGGCCAGCGATGGATATGGCAAGCAATCGAGTATTTCAGGAAAGATGGCTTCGATCGGCCAATCGTTGCGTTGCATCAACGGGCTGATGACTTGGGCTGCCTCGATCCAAGTCTGGGGCGGATCTTTTTTCAGCAACTGAACGAACAGCACCAGCGACCGCGGCGTTTGCTGCATCGCCAACAACTGCAACAACAGGTGTCGATTGGGCGTATGCTCGGGAAGGGCAGATTCGATTTGCGGGATGACGAGCGGATTCAGACGATCCAGACCCTGCTGGCGGCCCGCGCGAAGCATCAATGTGTGCAGCACGCGAAGCAATCCGCCCACGATGGCAGGATCCGACTTTGGCAGGGCCTCTCTCTGGTCGGCAATTTCCGCAGCCAACGCAGCGGCGCTGTCAGGCCCAGCCTGGACAAGCTGCTGTAGCTGGTAGCCGGCCTGCACCGGGTCTGCCGATGGACCCAACAACGTGGCAAGACTTTCTGCAATCAATGCTTGCATTCCTTCTTGTGCGATTTTTTGCGGGAGGGCGAATGCTGCGGGAGGGCGAGGCTCCCGCCGAGCCGAGTTATGAAGAAATTCCGCGGGAGGGCGAGGTTCCCGCCGAGCCGAGTTATGAAAAAATTCCGCGGGAGGGCGAGGCTCCCGCCGAGCCCAGTTACCAATCATTCCGCGGGAGGGCGAGGCTCCCGCCGAGCCGAGTTAGGCGATTCGTGGCTCAGCAGGAGCTTCGCCCTCCCATAAAAACCTGGCGATCGTCAAACCAATATCTCGCGGACAACACGCGTCTGTTCGACGCCGGTTAGCCGCTGATCCAAGCCTTGGAAGGGATAGGTGAACCGCCGGTCATCGATCCCCAACAAATGCAAAATCGTGGCATTCAAATCGTGAATGTGCACCGGATCTTTGACTACGTTGTAGCTGAATTCGTCCGTTTCGCCATGCACCGTCCCGCCGCGGACGCCGGCGCCCGCCATCCAGATCGTAAAACACTTGGGATGGTGATCGCGGCCGTAAGTCTTTTTCGTCAGCTTTCCCTGACAATAAATGGTCCTGCCAAACTCTCCGCCCCAGACCACCAACGTGTCATCCAACATTCCCCGCTGCTGCAAGTCGGTCAGCAGTGCAGCCGATGGTTGGTCGACATCGCGACATTGGTTCGGCAGATCGCCCGGTAAATTGCCATGTTGGTCCCAGCCGCGATGAAAGATTTGCGTGAACCGGACTCCTCGTTCGGCCATCCGGCGGGCCAGCAAGCAGGTGTTGGCAAAGGTACCGGGCTTGGTCACATCGGGACCGTACATGTCCAAAATGTACTGTGGTTCGTCGCTGATGTTGGTCAACTCCGGCACGCTGGTTTGCATCTTGAACGCCATTTCGTATTGGGCGATTCGCGCGTTGGTCTCCGGGTCACCGATGCGGTCCGCGGTGATCTGATTCAGCCGCGCGAGTGAGTCCAGCATGCGGCGTCGAACTCGGGCATCGACTCCCGCGGGATTGGAAAGATACAGGACCGGGTCCCCGCTGCTGCGGAGCGCGACACCCTGATACTTGCTGGGCAAAAAACCACTTCCCCACAAACGGTTGTACAGGGCTTGCGCTTCTTTGCGTCCCGTCCAAGTCGCTGTCATCACTAAAAAGGCAGGCAGATCTTCGTTTTCGGTGCCCAGACCGTAACTGAGCCAGGCACCCAAACTGGGTTTGCCGGGCAACTGCGTGCCCGTGCAAATGTAAGTGATCGCCGGATCGTGATTGATCGCTTCGGTGTGCATCGATTTGATCAGCGCGATGTCGTCGACTTTGGTTGACATGTGCGGCAGCAATTCGCTGACCATCGTACCCGCGGCTCCTTGCGGCGAGAACTTGTAGATACTGGGTGCGATTGGAAAGCGAGCTTGGCCGCTGGTCATCGTTGTCAGCCGTTGGCCCATGCGGATGGAGTCGGGTAAGTCTTTATCAAACCACTCGCCCATCGCAGGTTTGTAATCCCACATGTCGATCTGGCTGGGAGCACCGGACATGAACAGATAGATCGCTCGTTTGGCTTTCGGCTGGTGATGGGGTAGATCGTTTCGACCGGCGGCGCGCGCGGCGGCCTGCTGCTCGAGCGATGCCAAGGCCGCCGCGCCCAGGCCGGCGGACGTGTTGGCAAAGAACGCGCGCCGCGTGAAGTTTCTTCGATAATCTGTATCCATAATCTTCGTCTTATTTCGTGACGACTTCGTCCAAGTTCAACATCGTGTTGGCAACGATGGTCCAAGCCGCCAACTCAACACTCGCCGATTCGTCAAGCAGCTTGGCTGCTTCGAGATGATCACCGTAGTGCTCCATTAAGTCCCCAGCCAAGCCAACCAGTTCTTCCGACTCTTCTTGGCTGGGTGATCGCAATGCCACCGTCTGGAAAAGCCAATCCACCCGTGCGCGGTTATCTGTCAGCGCTGAATTCTTCAGCACGGATGCGGCGAGACCTTTGGCGGCCTGGATAAGCTGTGTTTCGTTCAGCAATAGCAGCGCCTGCAGCGGCGTGTTGGTTCGTTCGCGACGCACCGTGCACGATTCGCGGCTGGGTGCGTCCAACGTTGACATTTGCGGCGGAGCGCTGGTGCGTTTCCAAAAGATATAAACGCTGCGGCGATACGTCTTGTCACCCGTGTCGGCAATGAACCGAGCGGTGTCGCTACGTGTGTAGCCGACCGCTGCCCACAAACCGTCCGGTTGCGGCGGCTTGACGCCCGGACCGCCAAGTCGATCGTTCAACAATCCTGAAAGCGCCAGTGCTTGATCTCGCAATACCTCCGCATCCAGACGGAACCTGGGGCCCCGGGCCAACAGCCGATTCTCGGGATCCAGTTGCAGCATCGCATCCGTCAGCCGTGCCGAGCGACGATAGGCGTCACTGGTGACCAGCATTTTCATCAGTCGTTTTACGTCCCAGCCGCTTTCGCGAAACTCAACAGCCATCCAGTCCAGTAGTTCGGGATGGCTGGGCGGTTCACCTTGGCTGCCAAAATCTTCACTTGTTCTGACCAAACCGATGCCGAACAGCTGTTGCCAAATCCGATTCACGGCAACACGCGAGGTCAGCGGATGCTGGGGCGAGGTCAACCAGGCGGCCAAACCCAAACGATCGGCTGGCTGCCCGGCCGGCAGCGGCGGCAGAAACAACGGCGTGGCTCTGGGAACCACCTCTCCCGGTTGGTCGTATTGGCCGCGTCGCAGCATGTGAGCCTCGCGCGGCGTGTCGAGTTCTTTCCAGACCAGCGTCGTCGGTATCTCCGCTTCGGTCTTGGCGATGGCAGCCACAAGACCTTTTTCGTGATCGACCAGCGCCAACCAATCGGGATGCAAACAGTAAACATTGCGGTAGTAGCGGCGAAGCGATGCGTGATCGGGTTCGCTGCGCTGGCTTTGTGTCAACAATTCAATCAATTGCGCCGGCACATCCATGGCGGGCCCGCGAAACGCGTAAGTCAATTCCGACGGCCCGGTATGGTTAATGACTTTAAGGTAAAGACGGTTGTCACCTTGTTTCAGATCCAGATCGTACTGTTGACTCAGCGGTGAAATCGGCTTTGGTCCACGGACGCTGCCGACTTGCTTGCCGTTCAGATAAATCGTGTGACCATCATCAGTACCGATTAAAAGTGTCAGCTTCTGAGCACGCGGCGAGTGAATGTTCTGGTGCAGCACAGTGACGCTCGATTGCCCATCGATGATCGGCAGCTGGTTTACCCTGACCTGCGGCAGGTCGGCGCGTTCGTGCCAGCGATAGGGCTGATCGGTATGCGTGAAGACCTCGTCCGCTTTGAATTCGCGCTTCAGAGATGCGTAGTCGCGTTCATAACCAAAGCCGGGTGTCTCCAGCGGGAACGGTCCCACCGAGTGGATCTCGCCCAGTTTGATCTTTTGATCGGCTGGGACGGCGGGGCCGGTATCGCTGAGGAACAGCCGGACTCGCCTGAATTGATGTGCCGCAAACACCGATTGGTATTTCAGCTGGATGCGGATTCGCGTGCCCGCGCTTTTGTTTGCGGTAACCAGCGCCGGCATCACGAACCAGGCATTTCTCGGGCCAGCTTGCTGGTGTCCAGCAACCGCCCAGCCTTGTTTGTCATCAAGTTTCTCGTCGATCGCGTAACTGACGGCAAAAGGGCCGTCGGCTTGTTCGACATCGGCGACCGCATAACGAATCGGAACGGGACTCCAGTTGTCAGCATCGGCGTCTGCGGTCTCTGCGGTGAACTCGGTCAACACCACATTGCCGTTGTTGGACAATCCGACGCGTTGGTCGGGGAAGTTTGCCAACGCCTGCAAATGGACGGTTTGCCAGGCGGCGTCTGGCGGCAGCGTCGCCACAATCGTCGTCGTGTCTTTTGCGGCTGGCTTGCCGATGACCTCGATCAAGCCGTCATCGGAAATCGCCATTTCCACACCGGCAGACGACTGCACTTCGCTGGGAATCAAACTGGCGATCGTTGGTAACGGTGTATCGATCAGCGATTTTTCCCAGGCCGCTTGCGCCGCGTCGACCGATTCGATCGGGCCGGCCATTTCCTTTCTGACATCGTCCAACAGTGCCGCATACTCACGCAGCTTTTCTGCCTGCTCCTGATTGGGCACGGAAATCACCGGCGCGGGGTCTTTGGTGTTTCCATCCATGGCACGTCCGTCCAAGCTGTTAAAGAATGCGCTCAGCGAATAATAGTCACGCGAGGAAAGCGGATCGAATTTGTGGTCATGGCACACAGCACAGCCAGTGGTCATGCCCAGAAATATCGTTCCAAACGCATCGGTGCGATCGATCACGTTGCGAGCGAACACTTCTTCGTAAATCGATCCGCCTTCGTTGGTCGTCACGTTCAAACGGTTGAATCCGCTGGCAACGATTTGATCTTGGGTCGCATCCGGCAACAGATCACCAGCCAGCTGATAAGTCACGAATTTGTCAAACGAAAGGTTTTCATTGAACGACTTGATCACCCAATCACGATACGGCCACATCTCGCGATAGTTATCCAGATGCAAACCGTGCGTGTCCGCGTAGCGAACGATGTCCAACCAGTAACGCGCCATGTGCTCGCCGTAATGATCTGAGGCAAGCAACCGATCGACCAGTCGTTCGTAAGCTCCAGGATCCTGGTCGGCCAGGAACTGATCCAGCTGTTCCCGTGTCGGCGGCAATCCGGTCAGATCAAGACAAAGCCGCCGCAGCAAGGTCGGTCGATCGGCTGGCCCGTTGGCTGAGAGCCCAAGCTGTTTGAGTCGCCGGTTGATAAAGAAATCGATCGGCGGGAGATCATCGTCGCCAACATTTGGACGAAGGGGCGCGTTGAAAGCCCAGTGCGTCTGATAATGACCGCCGGCGGCGACCCATTGTTTCAAAATGTGCCGCTGCTTTGCCGACAGATCTTTGTTGAATTCCGGGGGCGGCATGACTTCGTCCGCATCGTCAGACTCGAGCCGCCGAACAAGTTCGCTGGCTTCGACGTCGCCCGACTCCACAACACTGGCCATTCCAGCCGCGGTATCTAAACGCAGA
>JBFJVZ010000106.1:0-18384 GCA_041623895.1 Pirellulaceae bacterium
GGCGTAGCCGCCAAATCGCCGCGGGGAAAGGTATTATGCGGGTCGTTTTCCTGGGGTTACACCAATTTCGCTGTCGCTCGTTGGTTCACCCCAGGCTTTACGCTTTCGCTGCTCCGCAGCTAAATGGATGCGAACCTGGTCTTTGGGGGGCGGCCCAGGATTTACGCTGCCATCACTTCGTGGTCTTATTTCATGATGATTGAGCAGCAGTTCCTAACCCGGACGCTCTCCTTGTCCGGGCGATCTTGCTGCCAGGACAAGTCTTGGCCAACGCATAAGAGCGGCGACATGGCTGACTCATTTCACTACCTCTCCGAGCGACTTGCTGAACTCGAGCGTGCGCAGCGACTGCGGCACCTCACTCCACGAATCACTCACGGAATTCGTCTGCAAACGAGCGACGGTCGTGAATTGATTAACTTTGGCAGCAACGATTATCTGGGGCTCGCAGCCGAGCGTGTTGCCTCCCCTTTACCCACCGGCAGCACGGCGAGTGCGTTGGTTTGCGGTTGGACCGAACTTCACGAGCAACTTGCTGTGCGAATCGCCGAGCTTGAATCGACGGAAGCCGCGGTGTTGTTTCCCAGCGGCTATGCCGCGTGCAGCGGAACGCTGGCAACGCTGGCCGAAGCCGGCGATCTGATTCTCAGTGACCAGCTGAACCATGCCTCACTGATCGATGGCTGCCGATTATCGCGGGCCGAGACAATCATTTATCCGCACCGGGATTGGGAGCTGGTTCACCGGCTGCTGGTCAAGCGGCGAGAGGAGTTCACGCGTGTCTGGATCGTTACTGACGGTGTCTTCAGCATGGATGGCCACGTTGCGCCGCTGGACAAGTTGTGCACTTTGTCAGAACTTTTCGATGCACATCTGATCGTCGACGAAGCTCACGCGACGGGCGTTTTAGGCGCTCAGGGAAGCGGTGTTTGCGAAGCTCTGAACGTTAAAGACCGCGTCCCGATTCGCATCGGGACCCTGAGTAAGGCGATCGGCAGTCAGGGTGGTTTTGTCGCCGGGCCGAAGCCCGTCACCGATTTCTTGATTAATCGCTGCCGTTCGTTGATCTACAGTACGGCTCTGGCGCCGGCCGCGGTGATGGCGGCGATTGATGCGCTGGATACGATCCAGAATCAGCCGGGAAGAAGAGCGCATGTTCAGCGACTGGCCAGGATGGTCCGTGAGCAACTGGCGATCAGCGCCGATCTGGTGGAGTCGGTCGTGCCGATCATCCCGGTTTTGGTCGGCCAAGACGCGGCAGCGGTCGAGCAGTCGCAGCGGCTTGCTGAGCGGGGCTTCTTTGTCCCGGCGATCCGCCCGCCAACTGTCCCCGCAGGCACAGCTC
Source organism: Pirellulaceae bacterium (assembly GCA_041623895.1). Lineage (GTDB taxonomy): Bacteria > Planctomycetota > Planctomycetia > Pirellulales > Pirellulaceae > JBFJVZ01. The sequence continues at coordinate 1,346 of JBFJVZ010000106.1, forward strand.
GACTGCGAATATCGCTGTCGGCGGCTCATGACCCCGGTATGGTCGAAGCATTGCTCGCCGCGATTCGCTGAACCGGCCGAAAATTCCTGCGCAGCGGGCAATTTCAAGCGATAATCGTACGCTGACTTGTCCCGGTCAGCAGAATTGCCGCAATGGCATGATTCGCGAATCTGGGACAAGATGGCTCGCGGTTTCCTAAGAATACCGCTTTTGCTTCGTTCATTCGTTACCCGGACTCCACTTTGCGGCCGCTTTCGCGAATACTTCTTCTCTTCAGGAAACCGCTGTCATGTTCACAGTGACTCGACTTTGGCTGATTCTCGCACTCTCACTCACTTGGGGCGCCCAAACACTCATGGCGGAACCGATTGGAATCATGGAACGTTACGTGCTCGCCGCTGACCGCGAAGCGATGCTGGCGGAACTGATTCCCGGTAGCGATGATTACTATTTCTTTCATTGTCTGCATTACCAAACGACCGGCCAGCTGGAGAAAGCCGAGTCGATCATCAAGGATTGGTTGGCCGAGAACAAAGGTCGCGAGACCGCGCTGATCACGGCGATGCTCGATCGGCAACGCTTACTCACTTACAACGATTCGCCCGAGCGCACGATTGATCACCTGGTTCGCAGGCTGGGCGTGAAATTGGATCACGCTCCGCCCGCGGTTAAGGGCGAGCGGCGATATCCCAGCCAGCTGGACGTCGCAGCACTGGATGTCGATCGCTTGGTCAAAGAGGCGTTGCAGCGAAACGATCGGGTTAAGGTCGTTGGCATGCAGCACCTGGCAGAACTTTTTCGGACCGGCAAAACCGCGGGCCTGAAAATCAATTTGCAGGAGTTTCTCAAACGCGTTGACGGCGCGTACATCAGCGACCTTGATCAATTGGTCAGCCGGGAACTCAATGGCCGCGCCGATAAAGACCGCCGCTTTGGGGATCTGCAGGCGCATCAAGTCCTGACCCTGAAGGAACTGCAAAACGTTGCCGCCGCTGTTAAATCGGTCTCGGACGACAATGCCTACGTGCAAGCCGTATTGCGTCGGCTTCGTCCCGACGGCGATAGCGATCCCAGCCAGCAACCCGAGGTACAACTGGAGTATCTGAAACGCGTCGAAGCCTACGTGGCCACGCTGCCGGCCAGCTACAACTCACTGAAAGCAGCATCGGCGTATCGACTCCTGGAAGCCAATCTGGCGGCCGGCGTTTATGATCGCGAGCTGTTCATGCGGTACTTGCAACTGCCGCGGTCCAGCCCGATCGTGCATCCCATCTGGGCAAGGCGGCCGCAACAAAAAGCCAATCTCTCCGACAACTTCATGGACATGGCGCTGCTGCCGCCGATCGGCAACGAGCAGCCGCTGGTGCGAACGTATCTGGAACACTTTTTGAAGGACGCGGCCAATCCGGATGCTTTTGGCGAGTATCTGCAACCCGAGTATCTGCGCCGCGTGTTCGCCGAGACCAAGTTGCTGTACGGGGTCGGCTCCGAAGATCAGTGGTACAAGATGCTGGACGCTTCGCAGCGACAAGCGATTCGGGATGCAGTCGAATTACGGTTGTCGCCAGAAAACAAACGCCGCTACGGCAGTGATGATCCGACAGAGTTGATCGTTGACGTGAAAAACATTGACGATCTTGTGGTCCGCATCTACGAGATCAACACGCTGTCTTATTACCGATCGCATAACAAGCCGCTGGATACCGACATCGACTTGGACGGATTAAGGGCCACGCATGAGCGGAATTTGAAATTCAATCAACCCGCGGTGCAGCGGCATCGCGAAGTCCTGAAACTGGATGAAATCTCCGGCCGCGGTGTGTGGATCGTCGATCTGGTCGGCAAAGGTCTTCGCGCTCGCGCGATGATTCGCCGCGGTGAGATTCATCACGTCGATGCAACGATTGCCGACGGCATGCTGTTTACAATCATCGACGAGAATCGGCAGCCCATCGCCGGAGCCACGATGCTGGTTGGTTCTCGAGAATTCATCGCCGATGACCAAGGCCGGCTGAGTATGCCACCGGTCGTGGATCGACTCGATCGCCGCGCGATCATCAGCGACGGCAAGCTTGCCGAACAAGTTCGCTTTCGGCATTTACGTGAAATCTACCGGCTAACGGCCGGGATGCACCTGGATCGGACGCAGTTGCAAAGTGGCGGCACTGCCAGACTGCTGATTCGTCCCCGTTTGACGATGGCAGACGAACCGATCGATCCGGCGACCTTGAGCGATATCAGTGTGCGCATTCAAGCTACCGATTTGGAAAACCTCTCCACGACTCACGAGATCGAGGACGTGGAACTTGATCAATCGGGTGAGTTGGCTGTGCCTTTCCGGGTTCCTGCCCGGCTTGCTCAGTTAAACGTGACGTTAAGCGGAACCGTGACGACACTGGCGACATCGCAGGAACAAACGCTGCGAACGAGCCGCAGTTGGGACATCGCCGGCATTCGCCGCACGAATCATACGCACGACGCATTCTTGGGCCGCGATGGCGAAAATTATGTGATCGATGTCCGGGGCCGTACAGGCGAATTGGTTGCTCACGCAACCGTTTCCGTCTCGCTGCAAACGGAAGCTCGAAATGCACCGGTCGAACAAACATTGCAGTCGGATGAAAACGGACGCGTTCATTTACGATCCCTGCCGGGTGTAACGCGTATCCGCTACGGCGTTCCCTCGGGATTGCAGCACGAACGTGATCTTGAATTGGATCGGGCCCTCTGGCCGGCCGAAGTACACACCACGACCGATCGTCCGGTTCGTTTAGCGCTTGGGGAGGATCTGGACGACGTCCGCAGCCGATATCGGTTGCTGGAAGTCCGTGGCGGAAACTATCACGTCGATCACACAGACAAGCTTTCTGTGGATCAGGGGTTGTTGGCAATTGATAAGCTGCCTGCCGGCGATTACCAATTAATCGATCGCACGACCGCGCAGTCGACACAGATTGTCGTTGTCAAAGGACCTGTGCATGGCCTGGTCGCCGCCGGGGAAGTGCGTCATCGTTCGATTTCGCCAAGCGTACCGGTTGGGATCGCCTCGATCACTCGCGGCAAAGGCGCCGTAAAGATACAGCTCTCAGGCGAAACGAAGCTCGCCCGGGTGCACGTTTATGGTTCGCGATATTTCGATCGGATCTCTCCGCTGCCGCAGTTGATGTTGCCGTTTCCGCGACTGTATGGACGTGGTGTTGCCTTGCCGCGTTGCGGATACGTCGGCGATCTTCGTTTAGGTGATGAATATCAATACGTGCTTCGTCGCCGCTACGCGGCCAAATACCCCGGTGTCATGCTGCCGCAGCCAAGCGTGATTCTGAATCCCTGGGAAACAGAAGAAACGGTCAACGTTAGCCAATCTGCGCGGGCCGGAGCCGCACCACCGCCGAGTGCAGCCGCACCAAAGATGGCAGCAATGGATGGAGCGGGGAGAGCGGGAAAGCAGCAAGCCCAAGCGGTGTCATCCGATTTTGACTTTCTGGCCGATCCCGGGTTCTTAGTCGTGAATCTTCGCGCCGACAAAAATGGCTTGGTCACCATCCCGGCCGATGTGGTCGAAGGCCTGCCGATTTTGCAAATCATTGTCAGCGATCCAGTCAATCTGCTGCAACGCGTGATCGCTGCGCCGATGGCGGATGTGAAAACGGTTGACTTGCGGTTGGCCAAGGCATTGGATGCCGACAAACCGCTCTCCTTCGAGCGGGCTGTATCAATTGTCAGCAAACAAGAACCGCTCGACTTGGAAAGCCTCGGCTCGGCACAGTTGCAGGTATACGGCACGTTCGGTTCGTTGATGACGCTGTACAAAACATTGATCGGGGACGGGAGACTGGCCGACTTTGATGAACTGGCCGTGTGGCACACACTCGAGCAAGATGCAAAGCTGGATGCTTATTCACGGCTGGCCAGCCACGAGTTGCATCTGTTCTTGTGGTCGTACGATCGAGACTTTTTTGACGAAGTCGTCCGGCCGTATCTGGAGAACAAAAAGGAAAAGCAATTCATCGATCATTGGTTGCTGGAAAGCGATTTGTCCGCTTACACCACACTTTGGCGGTACAACCAGTTAAACGCAGCAGAACGAGCGTTGTTGGCCCTGCGACTGCCCGAAGTGCGCGACATGGTCAGGCGAGAACTGACCGAACGCGTCGCTCAGCAGGACGAGAATTATCAAGCGATTCGCATGCAAATCGAAAGCGCGTTGAAGCTGGAAGGACTCATGGACGAGAAGGCAGTGCGCGGGAAGCTAAGCGAACTGCGACGTAACCTGACACTTGATGCCCTTGATGCAGATGGTGTCGTTGCCTTTGGCGAGCGGGATGTAGCGGAACGGTACAAGAAAAGAAAGAGCCAAGCGCGGGAGTTGGAGGACGCCGCGCAGGAACTCGAAGAGATGGCACCGCCTGCTCCCGGCGAATTCGGTGGCCGAATGGGCGGCATTGGCGGTGGCGGATTTGCCGGTAAAGCTTTTTACCGTGAACTCGACAGCACCAAACAGTGGGCTGAAAGCCATTGGGACCGCGTGCGGACCGTTGGCGGGCCGCCGCCGGCAAGCTTGATTGATGTCGACCCGTTTTGGATGGATCTGGCCAACGGTGATCTGGAAAACCTTGGTGTCTCATCAAACCTGCTGCGTCCGGTTGGCAACCGCCATTCAGCACTTGTCGCTCTGGCGATGTGTGGTCTACCGCTGGAAGCAGGCGAAATTGGCTTGCCGACGGAACCAAACGAAAAATACGCACCGCAGCATGCGGTCGCTGTGGTGACCAAGCGGCTGAAACTGCTGGAGGCGGCCGAAGCAGAGAGCAGCATTCTGGTCGGACAACGATTCGCTCGGCTGGACGATATCCTCCGCGGTGACAAGAAGAAACCGATCGAAGAGCCAACGGAGTTTCTGATTGGCGTTGCTTATCAAGGTCAAACCGTAATCTCCAATCCCACGGCCGAGCGTCGCATCGTCGATGTCTTCTGGCAAATCCCCGCCGGAAGCATGCCTCTGGGCGGCAGCCAAACGACCGACAGTCGTACGCTTACATTGGAGCCGTTTGCGGTTCAAGCGATCCAGTATCAATTCTATTTCCCAAGATCGGGTCAGTTTGTTCATTACCCAGCAACCGTCGCAGTGGATGGGAAGCTGATCTCGCGCGGCACCAAAAAGCAATTCAACGTCGTTGATGAAGCCTCCGAAGATGATCGCATCACTTGGGAAAAGATTGCCCGCACCGGCACGCCGCAACAGATCACCGAGTTTCTTGCCGAAGCCAACCTGCGGGAATTGGACTGGATGCTGGTTGTCCACCGCATGCAAGACCAAGATGTCTACAGAGTCATCATCAAAGTGCTTGATCAGGCGAACATGCCGATCAACGATTTGTGGGCTTACTCGCTGAAGCATCGTGACGAAGCGGCGATCAAAGCTTACTTGTCGTTGCGCGACGACCTGGTCGCACGCGTCGGCCCGCTGCTCAGCAGCCCGCTGCTGGAAGTAGAGCCGATCCAGCGACGCATGCACGAGCATCTGGAATATGCTCCGCTTGTCCGCGCACGCATTCATCGTTTAGGTGATGAGAACGAGATTTTGAACCCCACGTTCCTGCAACAATACCGCGGCTTCGTTCGAGTACTGGGCTTCACGCCCGACATCGCTGCGGAAGAGCAACTGGTGCTGACCTACTATCTGCTGCTGCAAAACCGCATTGAAGAGGCGGTCGAAAGGTTTGCCGATATCGAGCGAGACGGCTTGGTGACCAGGCTGCAATACGATTACGTCGATGCCTATCTGGCGATGCACCGCGAAGAATTTGGTGTTGCCGAAAAGATCGCTCGCCAATACTCCGAGTACGCGATTCCCCGGTGGAAAAACCGCTTCGGCGAACTGGCATTGCAATTGAACCAACGACGTGACTTGATGCAGGTCGAGCAACTGGTTTCGGTCGAAAAGGAGGATGGCAAACAAGCGATCTCCGAAGGCTCCGGTGATCTTTCGGTGCTCGATCGCGAGCGTCGACAAGAAAGCGCTGCCGACCAGGAGCCCGAAGTCGTTGTTGCTGTCGAAGGCGATTCGCTACGAATTGATCATCGCCGTGCCAAGAACGTGACTCTGAATCTGTACGGCGTCGATTTGGAATTACTGTTTAGCAAAGCACCGTTTGTCCGCGAAGATCTGCAGCGGATGGCAATGGTGCGGCCGATGCGGAGCGAACAAATTGACTTTGACAATGCGACCGGCAGTGGGCGATTTGAGCTGGATGGAGATCTGCGACGACAAACGTTGCTGGTGGAAGTCGTTGCCGGGGCGTCGCGTTCCACCGCGCTGTACTACGGCGGTGAAATCACGACCTATGTGTCCGAAAGCTACGGGCAACTGCAAACGACCGACACCGAATCGCATCGTCCGATCAGTACCGCTTACGTCAAAGTTTACGCCAGGTATCCCAACGGGGACGTACGATTCTATAAGGACGGTTACACCGACAGCCGCGGGCGTTTCGACTACACCAGTATCAGTGCCAATGATGCCAAGGGAGCCACCAGGTTTGCAATTCTGGTGCTCAGCGACGAAAAGGGCGCGACGCTGCACGACGTTGCACCGCCAACGCAGTAACGTCGTCGAATTCTCCCGAATTCGAGATTGCCCGATGCAGATAGACCGCCTGTGGAGCGGCGCGAAGGATACTCGATGTTCATCCTTGGCGCGAATTCATGAGTGATCCAAATAACAAACTGGCTCTCGTCACCGGTGCATCTGGCTTCGTCGGAAATAACGTCGTGCGACAGCTGCTTGCCGCAGGGCGACGGGTCCGGGCATTGGCCGGCAGCAATCGGCTTTCGCTCCGCGGTCTGGATATCGAAATCGTCGAAGCTGATGTGCGCTGCGTCGCTGACCTTGAGCGGGCGGTGCAGGATGTGGATGTGGTCTATCATTTGGCCGGGCTTGTCCCCTTGGACAGTTCACCTAAAACTCAAACGCTGTTGCATGAAATCAACGTTGTCGGAACCAAAAATGTTGTCCAGTCCTGTTTGAAATCGGATGTTAGACGGCTGGTACATTGCAGCTCCATTCATGCGCTATCGCATTTGCCTGGAGACCAGCCGATTGATGAGACGCGGGGACCAGCAAAAGACCTTCGCTATCACCGGCCGTATGATTTGTCCAAAGCGTGTGGCGAAACAGAAGTGCTGACAGCTGTTGAAAACGGGCTAGACGCAGTCATTATCAATCCCGTTGGAATCTTGGGGCCCAATGATTTCAGGCCATCGCCCTCGGGGCTGATGCTTTGGCAGCTGGCCAATCGACAGCTGCCGGGGCTGGTGCAAACGGGATATCACTGGATTGACGTCCGCGATGTTGCCCAAGCAGCGTTGCTTGCCGAAGAACATGGTCGGACGGGGGAGCGTTATATCCTGTCCGGCGAATTCGTTTCCTTTTACCAGCTGGCTCAGTGGGTTTACGAAGAGACAGGCGCAAGGCCGCCACTCCTGAACGCACCAGTTTGGTTGGCTCGAGGAATAGCGCCGTTTGTTGCCTGGTTCAGCCGCTTGACCGGAGTTTCTCCCTTGTTCACGCCGGATACAATCAAGGTCGTCGCTTTCCAAAACGATGTGCAAACCAGCAAAGCTCGAGATGAATTGGGACTGCAGCCACGCCCCATGGAAACGGCCGTCAAAGAGTCGGTGCGTTGGTTGCAGAAACTGATGCGCGAACGACGGAAAGAAACAGGTTCGACACACCCGAACGCCAAGCGGAACATTTATGAATAAGCTCCAACAGCTGAACGAGTCCACGAGATCGCGGGAGAGGGAATCGAACAAGAACGGCCATTCAAAAAGCAATAGCCTCGTCGGGAATTACCTGAAACTGTTTCGCGAGTTCCGTCGCAATGATCTGGTTGGTTTTTGCGAAAAACACGACGAATTGTATCGAGAGGCGAAAGCAACAGGCGACCACATCCCGGTAACCCGGCACTATTACGGGTTAATGGCCAGTCTGATTGCAACCTATTACGGCGACGGATGGCACTTCTGTCCGCCTCAGCACAAGGGACAATGCCGCGCTGATGCCAACCTGGATTTGTATCGCCGGTTGGCTTGTATCCTGGAGCTTGAACCAGGCAAAACATCACTCGATGTTGGCTGTGGTGTCGGCGGCATGATGCGAATGATTGCTCGCGAAACGGGCGCGAATCTTACCGGCATTACGTTGGGCGAAAACGAAGTTGACGAAGGTAACCGCCTGGCGCAACAAGACGACATTCAAGACATCTGTCGCCTGGTTCAGGGGGACAGCCAGGCGATGCCATTCGACGACCAAACTTTTGATGCGGCTTATGCCGTATATGCACTCAAGTATTACCCGACGCTGGACCGAGTGCTCTCGGAAATTCATCGCGTTTTGAAAGCGGGCGGGCGGTTTGTCGCTTACTGTTTGTGCAAGTCCAACTCATATTTGGACTCCAACCCCCAACACAAACAAGTCCTCTCGCAATTCGAATACTCAACAGCGATGCCTTCATTGCATTCAGTGCAAAGCATGATCGCGGCTGCCGAGAAAGTTGGATTTGAGTGTTCAGCCAGCGTGGACATCTCCCGGCGTGATTTGACCTGGTATTCGTACTGGGTACAAAATCCAATCATGCCCTGGGTTGTCTCATCTCGTTTGATTTATGGTTTAACGCGCGGGGCCGAGGCGATCCGGATTTTGCCGCGCGGTTTTACTCGCTTTAATGACACGTTTCTGGCCGGCACCCTCCGCCACATCATTCGCGGCGGACGAATGGGAATCCTTACCGGGTCGGCGCTGATGACTTTCGAGAAGAAATAGCCGACAAACGGAGACGAATCGCTTTCACAACAGACCGGGAAAAATAGCTTTTCGCTCCGACGGATATTCATCAAGGTTCTGTTGGTACCAGCGATGGTGTGCGAGGGCCCGCGGCACCAAGTTGGCGAAAGTCCAAACCGCAAAGGAAAGAGCTGCCAGGTTCCAACACATGACCGCCCATCCAGTCCATTGGACAATCTCGCCCAGGAAGTTCGGACAGGAGATCTTGTCGAACAAGCGGCCTTGAGGAATGCGGTATCCTGTTTCACCATGTTTGCGAAGATTCAACAGAGTGTCGTCGGCCTTCAGATTGACAGCGACGCCGGTTGCGAACAGCATGAGGCCGATCCAAAACACCGGTTGTGAAAACCAGCTTGAAGTGTATTTCAGTCCCAGGCTGGAAAGCGCAACACCATTCAAATAACCGTTGACTATCTGAAAGAAGAAAGCCATCGCGATCACCAGCACCGGCATCTGCTTGCCGCGCGTGCGAATTCGAATCGGGTAAATCACGCCGCGATGCAGGTAGTGGACCATCCACAGGCCCCACAAGAACCAGGCTGCGGGCGTTCCCGCGTGAACACCCGAGAAAAACACCCAACTGAAAAACCAGATCGCGGGAGACTCCATCAGGATCCAGCCCAGGCGGTTAGCAAACTGCGGCCCGAATTTTTGTGATGCGTGCCGCCCAAAAGGTGCTGTTACAAACAGCGTCAGTGGCAACACACCAACACCAATTGCGATCCAAATGATGGCAACAATGTTGAAAGAATGAGCGTCGATGAGCTGGGGATTGAGTAAAACCAAAAGATAAACATGGGTTGGCATGAATGTTGATTAGCCGACCAGGCGGCGGAATTCAAGCTTGTCTTTCGCAAAGTTAACAGCAGTGTTCCACTTCAATACCTGATGCTCGCGGCGCCGGACCCCCCGGAAGCCGGGCAACGTCCAAGGCAAGAATCTCAATAGTCTCCTGCTGCCGAACGATTCGCTATTTCTCCGAGCGTTCGTCTGCTTCGGCAGCTTCCAGGTCGAGGAAGACGATGCTGGATGGATTGCCGACTGCGGTGTAGTGTCCGGTGAAGTCGAGGCCGCCGGATTCGCGGTTCACTTTGAAAACCGTAACGTTGTCGGCGCGTTGATTGCAACTGTAGAGAAATCGACCCGTCGGGTCGAAATTGAAACTGCGCGGATAGTTCCCGCGGGTCCATTCATTTCCCACCTGTGTGAGTTCGCCACGGCTGCCCAGCGAAAAAATTCCGATGCTGTCGTGCAGCCGATTGCCCGCGTACACAAATCTTCCGTCGCTGGAAACCAAAATCTCCGAACAAAAATTACTACCCGCAAATCCGCTTGGTAGCGATGAGACCGTTTGGCGTGCGGACAAGCGTCCCGATTTGGCATCGTAGTCAAACAACACAATCGTCGAGCCTTCTTCTTGAATGGAATACAGCCAACGACCATTGTGGTGAAAGTGAAAATGCCGCGGACCGTCTCCCGCTGGTAAGGAAACGCCAGGCGGTTCATTCGGTGTCAATGTGCCCGCCTGATCATCGAACTTCCAGACAAAGATTTTGTCGAGTCCTAAATCGACATGCAGCACGAAGCGTCCGGATCGATCGGCTTGGATCATGTGCGCGTGGGTCCGATCATGCCCGCTAAAAGCAAAGCTGCCTGGAGGAGCATGGGTTGCCCTGGTGGGGCCAATCTTACCGGTATCGTGCTTGACATCCGTGGCCTTGCTCAACCGACCATCGGGCAGAATCGGCAGCACCGCGACAGAGCCGCCAAAATAGTTGGCCACCAGTAGGAATCGTCCAGACGGATGGATACTGACATAGGTCGGACCGTCTCCACCTGAGGAGACAGTATTCAGCAACGTCAGATGTCCGTCTGCCCGGTCAATGGAAAACGCACTGACCGTCCCTTCCTTGGCTTCCCCCACGCGATCGGTTTCGTTGCTGGAATAGAGTCGAGTACCGGTCGCGTTGACAACCAGGCAACTCGGACTGGTTCCCATCTCGTGAACGCCGGCGGGCACCATTGCCCCCGTGTCGCGATTTACCTGGAAAAGATGGATGCCGCGACCGTTGCCAGGCGGCAGATCCACTTGCGTTGGCAAGACATCGCCAAGCGGAGAACTGAAGGTGCCAACATAAGCCATCAACGGCCCAGTCGAGGAAGACTTGAGTTCATTGGATTGCGCATGAAGCACTCCGCCGATCAGCCAAGTTGTCCCCGCGAGCGCGACCAAATTCTTCAATAACGTACGTCGAGATGGGGCAAGTGAAGTCATGGCGAGATACAGGCGTGAGGGTCAATTGGTGACTGGGGATCACCTGGTCAAATCAGGGAGCAATGGAATTGTTTCGTCGTGGCTGGCGTACGAAAACATCTCTCCATGTGGCAATTTATGCGAAGTCTTTACGTCCAGCGTCTGAGCCACTTTTCCAGGATCAGCAAATTCCATAGACGATAGCCGTGATTGTGCTGGTTAGCCTCGTGCGAACTGACAAGTTCCTCGACCGCCTGGCGGCGAAAGTAGGGTGCGATTCTGGCGTCATCAGCAAGCAACGTGTCATGCACCATCGGTTTCAGTTCATTGCGGAACCAGCCGGCGATCGGAATGCCGAATCCCATTTTTTGTCTGGTGAAGATCGATTTGGGAATCATCGACCCAAACGCGTCCCGCAAAATCAGTTTGCCGCGGCGACTGCTGAATTTCAGCTTCGCCGGCAGAGTTGCCGCGAATTCTACCACGCGATAATCCAGCAGCGGTTGGCGGACTTCCAGGCTATGGGCCATCGAGGCGATGTCGACTTTGGTGCACAAGTCGCAGGGCAAATACGACAAGATGTCGCTGATCGATGCCCGCGTGACGATATCGCGGCCGGAACTGCGCTGCCAAACCGAATCAAGAAACTCGAACGGATCCTCGCCCGGCAACTGCTGGACGAATTCATCGGTGTAAAGCTTCGCCCGCAAATGCTCGGGAAAGATCTGCAGCCAGTTCAAGTAACGCCGGGCGGTCGGCTGACCAAGCGCCTCCAAGAAACGCTTGCCGCGGCGCACCAGTGACCGTTGGCGGTCCGAATCCGGCAACTTTTGCACGAGGCCAATGCCCGGCATTTTATGAAGGGGAAACAGCCGTTGCAGCCAGCGACTCGCCCACAGCGCACGGTAGCGGTCGTAACCGGCAAACAATTCATCACCGCCGTCGCCCGAGAGAGCGACCGTGACTTCTTTACGCGTCAGTTCCGACAAGTACCATGTCGGTACCGCTGATGAGTCACCGAACGGTTCGTCGTAATGCCACACCAGTTTGTCAATCACATCCACGCCGCTGGGAGAAACCTCAAAGCGTTGATGTTGCGTCCCCAGGTGCTTGGCCACCTGCGCCGCGTAAGCCGTCTCGTCGAAATCAGAAACGGGAAAGCCGATGCTGAACGTGCGGACCGGTTGGTCCGACAGCGACTGCGCGATCGCCGTGATCAGCGACGAATCGATACCGCCGGACAGAAATGATCCCAGCGGCACGTCACTTTGCATCCGTAAACGCACCGAATCGGTCAGCAACTCGCGGAGCCGCTGACAGGCCTCCGGCTTGCTGATCGGCCGCTCGATCGTGGGGTCAAAATCCCAGTAGCGGTGAACCGTGATCTCGCCGTTTTCAAAAACCGCAAAGTGACCGGGGGCGAGTTTGCGGACACCTTTCCAAATCGTGCCCGGATGCGGGATGTATTGATAAGTCAGGAATTCATCGATCGCCGCCGGGTCGATCTCGTTGCAGATTCCGTTGACGGCCGCGATCGATTTCAGCTCGCTGCCAAACACCAGCCGCTTGTCTTTGACGGCGTAGTACAACGGTTTTTGACCAATCCGATCGCGCGCCAGGACCAGGCGATGTCGGCGCGAATCCCAGATCGCGATCGCGAACATGCCATTGAGCTGCGAGAAGCAGTCGGTTCCGGCATCTTCGTAGAGGTGAATGATTGATTCGCCGTCCCCGTGTGTCGCGAACCGGTGGCCGCTGCCTTCCAACCGCCGGCGGAGAGTCTGGTAGTTGTAGATCTCGCCATTGAAGACCATCTGCACGCTACCGTCTTCGTTGCCCATCGGTTGGCGAGCACCTTCCAAGTCAATGATGCTCAAACGCCGAAAGCCCAGCGCTACGCCGACGGCATGTCCATAAGCATCACGGTGATCCGAAGCAAACCAGCTGTTGGCATCATCGGGACCACGATGCGCGATCGAATCGGTCATCTTGGCCAGCGTCTGGGCATCAATCGCCTGCCGCTGCTCTCGCCAAACTGCTCCGGTGATCCCGCACATGGTGGTTTTGGTTCCTGTTGGTCAGCGATGTAGCCCGCGACGTCCGCGATGGAGTCGCGGTGACCTTGCCGACGGCACACGGCATATGCCTGCTACTTTGACGTGACCACGAGTATACATGCGCCCCGAATCAACAGATATCGTGCCACAGACGTTACACTGGGGGTTGCACTGAACTTGGAGTTGATCATGCGAATCCTGCCGCCATTATTGCTGCTGCTATTGCCGGTTTCGATTGCGGTCGCCGATCCGTCGATTTCGCATGAGGAAAAGATCAAAAAGCATTTGCAGCCATACTTGGATGCGGAAATCTTCAATGCAGTCTCGATTGGCGTCATTCACCGTGATCGGACATGGATTGGTCATTTTGGCAAGCTTTCGGATGAACAGCCCAGTCCGCCAAACGGTCGGTCGATCTATGAAATTGGCTCGGTCAGCAAAGTCTTCACCGGGCTGTTGTTAGCTAACGCGGTCCAAAGCGGCCAACTCAAGCTGGATCAGCCGATCGCTTCGTTGATGAAGGAACTACGGGAAACAAATCAGCAAGTCGGTCAATCGATCACGCTGCTGCATCTGGCGACACACAACTCCGGCTTGCCGCGAATGCCCGATAACTGGAATCCTGCCGACATCAATAATCCCTATGCTGATTACCGCCGTGAACAATTGACCGCATTCATGGCCAACGTCAAACCGGCGAACAAACCAAACGAAGCAACGCTCTACTCCAACGTGGGATTCGGGTTGTTAGGTGATCTGCTATCCGCCAAGTCAGGGACAAGTTACGAGCAGGTACTGAAGCAAACCGTCAGCGGCCCGCTGCACATGCGAGACACGACGATCACGCTGGATGAAGGGCAACGCCGCCGCGTTGCACCGCCGCACAATTTGGCCCTGCAGCGGGAAAACATGTGGGAATTTGATGCCTTGGTCGGCGCGGGTGGCATTCGTAGCACGGTGCCCGACATGCTCAAGTTCATCAAGGCGAATCTTCAGCCTCCGGACACAGAACTTGGCAAAGCGATCGATCTGGCCTGGCAACAGCATGTGGCTCCGCGTGGCGGGCAATTCGCCATGGGTTTGGGTTGGCATCTCGCGCGCGATGGAAGCACTCGTTGGCACAATGGACAAACCGGCGGTTACCACAGTGCGGTCTTCATCAGTCGTCCTCTGAAATCGGGCGTCGTCGTGCTATCGAATACGGCTACCGGCCAGGTCGATCGGCTTGCGGAATCGATCATTCAAATTCTGGCGGGAATGGATGTGAGACCTCCCGATTTCGACGAAGGCAAGAAAATTGACATCAAGACCATGAAACGCCTGGTCGGCAAATACACGCTCTTTCCCAACTTTGTGCTCACGGTAAGCCTGCAAGGAGATCGTCTGATCGTTCAAGCCACCAATCAACCAGCGCTGCGAGTTTATCCCGAAAGCGAAACTCGTTGGAAGTATCGTGAGGTTGAGGCAGAAATTAGATTTGAACTGCCCGATCAGGGTCCAGCCGAATCATTGACGCTTCACCAAAATGGCCGGCAGATCCGCGGGCCTCGAGCGAAAGACTGACGACATGAACAAGAGCAACGTGGAGAGAAGCTGGCGACCGCTGCTGATGATCGTTTGTTTCATCCTCGGCGTGCCATTGATTTTATGCGCCGGGGTGTTGACCTGGTACATGGGCCGCCAATCCGCCGCCGCCGACAAGGTTCACTTGTGGATCGAAGATCTCAGCCAACGCGGCGAGCCGGTGGATGACCCAAGTTTGCAGTTAGCCTATGAAATCAGCACATCGGACGAAAATACTGAGCGGTGGGTGGCGCTTCGCAAGATCCTTGAAACAAACGAGTTCCGCGAATCATCACGAGATATCCCCTTTCAAGATCCGTACAACGAATTGGACAATCCGCCCATCGTACCGCCTCCCGGTGAAGATTGGCCGAATCGCACGGCGGTCGATGAGTTCCTGAAGAAATGGCGGTCGGAACTACAAACGATTCGCGAGTTGGGCGAAGCCGAGTATGCGAACAAAGGCAAGCCGCTACGCCGTCCCATCGAATTCCGTTCGGTGGCTACGTTGCTACCCGATACGCAATTTGCTCGCCCAATGGCCCGCTTGACGATGCTTGATCACGCCGTCGCCATGCATGACGGCGACCAGCAGCAGGCCTACCAATGCTTGCGGGCTTGCTTTGGTCTGGAACGCAGCATGGACGGCGAGCCTTTGATCGTCAGCCAACTGGTGGGTCTGGCGATCGGAGCGCTCGCCAGCGAGATCTTGCAGAAATCCGTCGAGCACGATCAGTTGTCCGACCAGCAGATGGATGAATTGGCTGCGAATCTGCCCAGCTTTGACAAGCTTTGCGATTTGTATGAAATGGCAATGCGGGGCGAGCGAGCAATGATGCTGCCATTGTTTTCAGACCCGGAACAAGCATACCAGATTCTGAACATCGACAGTGCAGCGGGCGCAAATCTGTTTGCCAAAGCCCGTTCAACTGATGCGTTATATTACTTGGAAATCATGGATCAGTGGCTGTCATTGCCACGTGACGATCTGAATTCATTTCGTGACGCGGCCAAGAGAGTTAACGCCAAGCTGAGCAATGATGTCGGCAACGCCGGGATACTGGAGAAGTTGGATCACGCGATGTCGTACATGATCATTCCAGCAAACGATGCTTTTGCCGAAGTGATTGTCCGTCGAGCCGAACAGAATAATCTGGCAAAGCTGGCGATGGGCGTGCGCAAATTCCATCACAACTTCGATCGTTGGCCTGAGTCGCTGGAGGAATTGAACAAAGTCGGCGTCGAGGCCAGCCAACTGAGAGCCGCAAACTGGCCATTTGGTTATCGCATCGAAAAGAGTGGCGAAGCGGTGCTGTGGGGGATCTACCCGACAACGACCCTGACGCTGCCAAGCGAGCCGCCTGAGACGGAGGGCGATTTGAACAAACAGCAAAACGCGGCCTGGGTCTGGCGATTGCGGCCATGATCTTGGGTCAAGCGCCAGCGGCCCGTCTTGTTCATGAGTTTCACGCCGCCAGTTTCTGCTAGCAACCTTTTCCGCTGGATTCCCGTCGACGCGCGGCCATGAAGTTTTGTATAGCCGCCCCGATAGCAGTGATTGCTTTCCATTGAGCTCGGAAAGCGCCCCTTCGTTTGATGCGCTCGTGCAACCCGTATCGGGAAATAGACTAATGCCTGTTCTGTTTGGATTACCCGTGATTTCGATCTTGTTATTTATCTTTGCCGGCGTGCTGATCGGCCATTTGGTCTGGTATCAGGAGCGAAGCTCGGACCAGGCCGGCCGTCGCGGCCTTGATAATAATCATGCCACGGATAAATCGGCAAGTTCTCAGAATCACGAGCTGGTTAAATTAAAGCAGAGCTTGGATCGCCAAGGCAGCGACTTGGAGCAGTACCGGCTCAGCAACGAGGAACTGCAGAAGAAGTACGCGGATGCCAACACTGAACTGGAAAAACTGCGGCGCCAGCACGAGGCAGTCCTGAACGCCAAACAGGATGCAGAGAATCTGAACGAGCGCAATACGGATGTTGCGCGTCAGGCTGGTGACGAACTCAAACGACAATCAAAACTGATCGATGAATTGCAAAAGGCGAATAAGCTGTACGCCGACGAAGTTACAGCGCTGAAAAAGTCAGTAAACGAGCAAACCACCGCCAGCGACAATCTGGCGGACAGAGACAAGTTGATTGCAAAGCTTCGCGAAGAAGCCGAAACACATCAGCAGAGCACGCAACAGATGAAAGTTGCCTTGGATGCTGCTCATCGAGAACTGGAATCCCATACCGAAAAACATAATGCTTTGCGAAAAGAATTGGCAGCCAGCATTCAGCATGGAGAATCGGCTGCAAAACGCTGCAC
>JBFJVZ010000107.1:0-18209 GCA_041623895.1 Pirellulaceae bacterium
GGCTTCGTTGATGCATGTGACCTTAAAATACTTGATGTGCCTGGCGTTCTGGTTGACCGTGTGCGACCTGGCACGCGGCGAAAACTGGACGCGGTTTCGGGGCGATAATGGCCAAGGCATCTCCAGCGAAGTGAATCTGCCGATCAGATGGTCTGCGACCGACAACGTCGCTTGGAAGACAAGCATTCCCGGCAACGGTTGGTCGTCTCCGATTGTTCACGACAATCACATATTCCTGACGACAGCTACCGAAGAAGGCGTTTCCTGCCGCGTGATCTGCGTCAATCGCGTTGACGGCCGCATCATCTGGAACAGGGAAGTTCACCGTCAACAGCCTGGAGCCAAGCGAAAAAAGAATTCCTATGCCACGCCGACGCCCGTTACCGACGGCAAGAGAGTTTACTCAGTGTTTTCCGACGGCACGGTGGTCGCCCTGGACTTCGCAGGCAATACCGTTTGGAAAAACTCGGATATTAAATTCCACAGCCTGCACGGCTTGGGCGCATCTCCGCTGCTTGTTCACGGTCAGTTGGTCATGCCCTTCGATGGCAGTAGCGCCGAGGACAATCAAGTTGGTTGGAAAGTTCCCTGGGAAGGCGCGGTCGTGCTGTCATTGGACGCTCAGACCGGCAAGGTAAGTTGGCGGGGAAAGCGAGGTAAATCAAGAGTCGGGCACGTGACTCCGATTCTTGTTGATGACGGTAATCAGATCGTTACCGCCGGTGGCGACCGCGTCCAAGGTTTTGATGCCCGCAGTGGCAAACGAATCTGGTCGATCTACAGCCAGGGTGAAGGCGTGACTCCGTCACCCGTCATCGGCGATGGAATGATCTTTACGTCATCGGGATTCGAAGAACCGACCATCCGAACAATTCGCCTTGGGGGAGAGGGCGACATCACGGAAACGCACATCGCCTGGGAACAAACAAAAGGTGTCCCGGTGCTGGCCTCGCCACTTTATGTACCGCCTTATTTGTACACGATCACACGGGACAATATTTTGCATTGCATTGATGCCGGGACCGGCCAGATTGTGTGGCTGCAGCGATTAACGGGCACGCATACGGCATCACCCGTGTTGGCCGACGGCAGAATCTACATTTTGTCAGAAGACGGCGTCACACTGGTTTTGCGCCCCGGACCGAAGTACGACGAAATTGCCAGTAACGATCTTGGCGAAACATGCCTGGCGTCGATGGCCGTCTCCCAAGGAAATTTTTACATCCGCACTGCGGAGCACCTTTACAGTATCGGAGCGAACTCGGAAAAGTAGAAGATCCCCGGCATGGAGATCGCCATCAAAACATTCCCAAACAAGTCACAACCCTTTTCAACAGGAACGAACTCGTGCGATATCTTTCTTCCCTTTGCGTCATGACATTCATGATCGCGGCCTTCATGTGCTTCAGCAGCAATCGATCATCTGCGGCGGATGTTTATGACTACGACCCGGTGCATTCGTCCGTCAGCTTCAAAGCTCGGCATCTGGACATTAGCTGGATTCATGGGCGGTTCAATGACGTCTCGGGCAAATTTTCGCTCGACCGCGAAGATCCCTCCAAGTCAACGTTCCAGCTAACAATCAAGACCGACAGCGTTGATACAGCCAATCAAGCTCGTGACGAACACCTCCGGCAACCCGACTACTTTGATACCAAACAATACCCCACGATCGAATTCAAAAGCACAAGCGTCAAACCGATCACTGGCGGGTACGAAGTCACCGGCGACTTCACGATGCACGGCACAACCAACAAAATCACGCTGGTCATGATGGGCGGTGAAGAACACGACTTCAAAGGCGTCAAGCGAGTCGCATTCTCGATTGAACACGCACTCAAACGTAGCGACTACGGATTCGACAAGAAAGCCATCGGACCGATCGGGGACAAGGCTCTGATCATGATCGATTGTGAAGGCGTACGAAAATAGCTGATGCCCGAACCGCTGTTGTACGTCAAGTCGATGGGGGTTGCGGCCATCGTCAGCGCAATCTTGATGCTGACGATGTCGCTGGTCAGCAAGACGGCCAACGCAACTTGGCGGAGTTTTTCGTGCACACTGGCAATTGGTTTCGGCCTCGCGGCCGGCTACCACGTGTTGTCTTTGCAATTGGCCTGGCCGCCCGCCAACGCGCTGGATCGGTTGTTAACCATTATCGTTCCAGTGGCGTTGGGCACCGAACTGATCGCAGGGGTCCGCCCAGTGCCGCGCTGGGTTGGCTGGCTGCTGCGAATCACTCTGGCTGTGGCAATCCCGCGGATCCTGCTGCACGGTTCCGTTTACTTGAGTGGACCCGACGATGGCTGGACTCGCTGGCAGGCCGCCGCCCTGCTGGTTGTTAGCAGCGTTTTGTTGGCAGCAGTCTGGAGTCTGCTTTCCTGGTTATCGCAGCGGTCACCCGGTTTCTCGGTGCCATTATCACTTTGTCTTTCGATCCAGTCCGCCGGCATGACCGTGATGATGGCGGGTTACATCAAGGGCGGTGCAGCGGCGATCCCAATGGTTGCGGCATTGTCGGCCGCGACCATCGCAGCCGGACTGCTCAGCAAACGCGGTGAAACCGGCTTGAAGTTGGACGCACCCGTGCTGCTGGGAATCGGAGTGGTGAGTCTATTTGGCCTGTTGTTCATCGGACGTTTTTTCGGCCGCATTTCGACCACGTTCGCGCTGACGATGCTGCTCGCGCCACTGCTATGTTGGGTAACCGAGCTGCCTTGGCTGAGGCACCGCAAGCCAGCGCTGGTGGGATCGCTCCGGCTGGCGTTCGTTTCGATTCCACTGATCGTGGTGTTGCTCTGGGCAAAACGAAACTTTGACCGCGAGATGTCCCCGTTGCTCGTGCAAACATCGGCCTTCACTTTGCAAACTTACTGAGATCACGAGCCGAGTTCGACGACCCTGGCTCTGCCAACGCGATTCCGGTGACGCACCGCTAAGACTGCTCCGATGGCTTGGCCTACTTTGAAATCTTGTAGAATGCAGGATCCAATAACAAAGATAACTTTGCCATGGCTATTGATCCCGTTTGCCACATGGAAGTGGATGAAACAACTGCGCTAAGTGCCGAAAAAGACGGCGAGACGTTTTACTTTTGCTGCGAGCACTGTCGCAGAAAGTTTCTGGAATCCGCCACGGAACCAACTCACGACACATGCTGCCACACAGAGCCGACCACCGTGGCGCTGGGAACTTTGCCGCCGCCCCAGGTGTCCCGATACATCTGCCCGATGTGCGCGGGTGTTCAGAGCGATGCTCCGGGAAGCTGTCCCAAATGCGGCATGGCGCTTGAACCGGCAGCGCCCGTTGCCCCCAGCCGCAGGACGATTTACACCTGCCCGATGCACCCGGAAATTGAACAGGATCAGCCCGGTACGTGCCCGAAGTGTGGTATGGAGTTGGAGCCAAAGTTCGTCACCGCGGAAGATCAGGACGAAGGTGACCCCGAGTTGCAAAACATGACTCGGCGATTCTGGGTCTCCATCGTGCTCGGATTGCCTGTCTTTCTGTTGGCCATGTTGCCGATGGTTGGCGTGCCGCTGCAGCAATGGATTTCGCCCGGCGTATCGAAGTGGGCGCAATTCATGCTTTGCACGCCCGTCGTGCTGTGGGCCGGCTGGCCATTCTTTCAGCGTGGTTGGCGTAGTGTGATCACCTGGAACTTGAATATGTTCACGCTGATCGCACTGGGTGTCGGCGCGGCCTACTTTTACAGTGGCTTCGCTTTACTGTTTCCCGGGCTGATCCCGGCAGCCTTCCGTGAAGGCGGAACGGTTCAGGTTTACTTCGAGGCGGCAGCGATGATCACTGCGCTCGTGCTACTCGGGCAGGTCTTGGAACTGAGCGCCAGACGTCGTACGGGCGCGGCAATTCGTGAACTCCTGTCGCTTGCCCCGCCCACTGCCACCGTTGTTCGCGATGGCCAAGAGACGGAGGTGCCATTGGAACACGTCCAGCAGGGCGAAACGCTGCGAGTTCGTCCCGGCGAAAAAATTCCGGTCGATGGCACGGTTATCGAGGGCAGCAGTGCTGTCGACGAATCGATGATCACCGGCGAGCCGATTCCCGTCGCCAAACAAGTCGAGGATGCGGTGATCGGCGGCACCGTGAACCAGACCGGCTCGTTTCTGATGCGAGCCGAAAAGGTCGGCCAAGACACAGTGCTGTCACAGATCATCGGCATGGTTGCCAGTGCGCAAAGAAGCCGAGCGCCGATCCAGCGTGTTGCGGACACTGTGGCCGGATACTTCGTCCCTGTTGTCGTGCTGGCGGCAATCGCCACGTTTGTGGTTTGGGCCGTCCTCCAGCCCAAACAACCGGCTTTAGCCTACGCACTGGTGAATGCCGTGGCCGTGCTGATCGTGGCCTGCCCTTGTGCGCTGGGACTGGCAACGCCGATGTCGATCATGGTCGGCGTGGGGCGAGGAGCCAAGGAAGGCGTCCTGATCAAGGATGCTGAAGTGCTGGAAACATTGGAAAAAATCGATACCATCGTGGTCGACAAGACCGGCACGCTAACCGTCGGCAAGCCAACTTTGACGGAGTGCATTCCAACGAAAAGTTTCTCTGAATCCGACTTGCTGAGACTTGCCGCCTCCGTTGAACGCGCCAGCGAACATCCTCTGGGGCATGCCATTGTGCAAGCCGCCAAGGACCGCGCGATCGAAACGGTAACGGTCGAGAATTTTGATTCGATTACCGGTGGCGGTGTCCGGGGAACGGTCCAGGGGCGAGAGGTATTGATTGGAAAACAATCGCTGCTGAAGGAAAAACATGTGCAAGGCTTGACCACTCTTAGCGAGCGTGCACTGAAATTACAGGAGCAAGGTCACACGGTGATGTTCGTTGCTGTGGATGGCGACTTTGCCGGGCTGCTGGCTGTCTCCGATCCCATCAAAGCATCGACTCCGGCTGCGGTTCGCACACTCCACGATTTGGGTCTGCGGATCATCATGCTGACGGGTGATAACGAGAGAACGGCGAAAACGGTTGCCCAAAAACTTGGCATCGATGAGTTCAAAGCTGGAGTCCGACCGCAGGACAAACACCAATACGTGCAAGAGCTGCAAGCCGGCGGGCGACAAGTTGCCATGGCGGGCGATGGTATCAATGACGCTCCGGCGCTGGCGCAGGCGAACGTGGGAATTGCCATGGGGACGGGCACGGACGTGGCCATCGAAGCCGCCGGCGTCACGTTGGTCAAAGGTGATCTGCAGGGAATTGTCAAAGCCGTGCAGTTGAGTCGGCGGGTGATGAGAAACATTCGCCAGAATCTTTTCTTCGCCTTTGTCTACAACATGCTGGGCGTGCCGATTGCCGCTGGTGTTTTGTATCCGCTGTTCCACCTGCTGCTGAACCCAATGATTGCTGCGGCGGCGATGAGTTTCAGTTCCGTGTCCGTGATCAGCAACGCGCTGCGGCTCAGGCGTGCCCGGCTGGTTTAGCAGAAGACAAGTTTTCCAACCGCTGGGAGGGCGACGCTCCCGCGGAGCCATTGAATTGGTGATGATTCCGCATCAGCAACGCGCTGCGGCTCAGGGCTGCCCGGCTGATCTAGCAGAAGACAAGTTTTCCAACCGCTGGGAGGGCGACGCTCCCGCGGAGCCGCAAAGCTTTTCCGACGCTTCAGCTCGGCGGGAGCCTCGCCCTCCCAACAAACTCATGTTCTCGTGGACGCAACAAACGCATGTTCGCTGCTGGCCACAAAATGCCGGCAACGAAGCAGACATTCTCAATCGCGCTGGTTGTTGGCATGGACCAGGCGGGCGACATTTTCGGTGATAACCGTGCCGTCGGACAGGTAGCCACGGACTGCTTTCAGCGTGAGCGACTGGACTAGATTGCCGCCGTAGGTGACCGCCGATTCTTGGATCGACACGGTAGCGTTGTAGGAACTTAGGTCTGTTTTGGTCGTCGTCACCGCCGAGTATAGGGGATCCGTCGATGTTAGCAAGAGAGTTTTGCTGCTGTCGTCGTCGGTTGCGTAGGTGGTCGTTCCGAAAGTCGTTGATGTTGAAAACTTTTGAATGATCAAGTCTTCACCGGACGACAAGGTCGCAGTCGAAGTTGTTCCGAATCTTCCCCAGGTCGTCGAGTAGCCATTGAGTACCTCAAACGTCAAGGCGCCATCTTTGACTCGCATCGACGTGGTCCAGCTGACGGTTTCAGCAGACACCAGACTTCCTGAGCCGACTGCCTTGACCGGCCCCAAACGATTCTCTCCGTCCCAAACTTGTAGCTGAAGACCGCCGGTTTCATTGCTGGTTAAGCTTCGCTGGTTGATTTCGACGGTGGCGTAAACGCCGTCAATATTGCCGTCGGGAGAAATCACGCAACAGACCTGCGGACACGAGGTGTTGGGAACCGCTGTCGTCAGCACCAACTCCCAGTCTTCCTCCACGCGAACCAGCGTTGGAGTCGTTTCGCCTTCGCCACTCGGATGTTCGGCCAACACTTCGGGACTGCCACCGGCGATTACGGCCAGGCAAGCAATCGCGTTAAGCAGGTGACGAACGACACGATAGTGCGCAGAGTGATTTGAAGTAAATAACATGATGAACTCCGGTATGCGGTTTAGTTGAGAGGTTTTCTAAGCAAAGCAAAGACCATTTCGTTGTTTCAAACTCTTAGCCGTCACTGCACCAGCATGACGGGCGTAACCAGGTGCGAGCTGGGTGAAAAAGTTCCGCTGTAGTCGATGGTCGTGTTCCGCGCGACAATCTTGGTGGGCTGGACCATCACGTGCTTGCGCTTCGGTGCGCCGGTTAACTTGACCGATAGAATCCGGACTCCCTCAAACCGGACGATGGTGTAGGTCGCGTTGTCACCATTGCCCTGGACCTGCAAGAAAATTGGGATGATTCGGGTCTTGCCGACCAACGTGGCCAATTCGTCTTTGATCCCCGCACTGATCCCCGTATCTCCGTTCAAGTCCAGCTTTCCAGATGAATCGAAGGTTAACGGCTTACCCATCTCGATTAGATCCTGGCGTGAGAGACCGTGCAGAATCTGACGGGCCAAATCCTCGGTGCTGTTGTTGGCACCTCCGATGTCAAGCGTGCCACGGTTGCCGGGAGCACCGGTACCTATGGGATAAAGATTGACCTCATAGACTCCGTCGGATCCACGTTGCACACTGTCGTTTTGATACGCGTATTTGTCACTAGTCGTTCCGGCGACGGCCGCTTCCCAACTGGGTAGATCCAATGCGAACGGCAAAATATTCAAAGATTTGCCGGCCTTCGGTTCGTTGAATCCGGAAATCGCAGAAAACATTGCCGCTGTCGCCGTCGTGCGAAGCGATTGAGTATCGCGGCCCGTTAATGATCCAAAGAACAGCGGCAGTTCGCCGTTTACCGCTGACTCCCGTCGCGCTAAGACGCTGACAGCATTTTGGTTGAACTCCGAACTGCTAAACTCTCCTGCGCTGCCATCGTACTGACCGACCTGGACGTCATCGGAACCAAATTGTGTTGCGGATTGAGCCACCGTGTTGTGGTACGAGATCTCGTTAGCGACCTCGCGAGCTCCCTCTTGAAGCATCACCGAACCTGAGACTCCAGCACGCTGTCGTTCATACATTTCCCAGCACGCAGCCATCGCTGCCGCGTCGGCGGTTCGTTGTAACTCTGCTTGTGCAACGCGGATCGTGCCCAAGTCCATGGTCACCGCCGTCAGAATCAGCAAGCTGATCATCAAGAACAAACCGAACACGGCCGCTGCCCCCCGCCGCTTTCGCGCCATCGATGCGCGTTGATATGTTTTGCCAGCGTGTACCTCGGCAAATGGGCACTGGATTCTCGTCATGGTCTTTCCGTCAAAAGTTGCGATAAAAAGCATCCAGATATTCCCGCCAAGGCAGCCGATTCCGGCCCGTTCGCAAGCTTGGTTGGAGAACTTCAGAGCCGCTTTGTTTCGGGTTCCGAAGGAAACCTATTTCCAAACAGATCAGCAGAGGGGGATTGGAGAGGCCTATCCAATCAAGTTCAAGTTTTCTGGGTCAGACCTTACGGATCGTACGCAATGTAAGGGTTTACCCTCATCCAAAAATACGCTTTCAGCAGGCCCCGGCTTTGTGAACTATATTGCGGTTTCTAGCAGCATTTCCAGAAACGACTTATCCGATCGCATGCTTAATCTTCGTGCCGGAGATCTCGAGCGAGGCGAGCTCGGGCAGGTCGGCGAACAGGTCGGCACTGGTGATCAGCGAATCGCGCAGATCGATCTCGCGGATGTTCTTGCAGTCGGTGATCGCAGAGGCGTCGGTGAGCTTCTTCGCCCAGGCGGCGTCGAGGTTCGTGAGCCCGTCGCTGCCCGCGAGGAAGTTCAGGTGCGTGATCTGGCGGCTGTTGGACATGCGGATGCGCTCCAGCGTCGTGATCTGCGCCAGCGGGGCGAGCAACTCGTCCGTCGCCTGACCTCGCCGTTCTCTTTCGCGCCGGCCTCGGCGATGGCCTTGAGCGTCGCGTCGGAGAGCTTGTGCACGCGGATGCGCCCAAAGCGTTTCTTGAAGTCGGGCGTGTCCTGCGCGACGATTGGCGGCTTGGACCGGTCTGGTACTCCGGGTCGCGGTTGGCTTGACAACCCACTCAAGTTCCCTACGTGGGCACGATCTGATTCGCTCAGTCGGGCAAGCGGAACGGTGATCACCTCGCCGTCGCGCTTTTTTAAGATCACGCGATCGCCCTTGGTTTGTACCAGTTCCGCTTCGACAGAATGCTTACCTGTCGTGTCGGTCCATTTTCGCGTCTGCGAATGACCCGTTCCGGCAGCAAGGGTCAGCGCTGTGAAGAGGAACAGCAGAAAAGTGAAATAGCGCATTGGATCCAATCACTGTGATTGCAGCCAACTTGCCACCAACGACACGGTATCCTTAATGCGGCCTCTACTCGCAAGCAGATCGCGTGGTTCGCCCCACTCAGGCGGCAGGCCGCCAGCCGACGGTGTTTTTCACCCGCAATTGCCTGCTAAGAACTGTAAGATCGGTGGCTAGCGGCAGGTCGCTCAGTTTGAGATTATCGAATGCGATAGACTTCCCTGCCAAGGGTTCCAGAAATGAACTACCGTCGATTCCTGCAATGCCTTCTTGGTTGCGCCCTCACGATGCCGTTGTATGCCATGGACAATGATCTACAGCAAATGTCCGCATTGATCAAAGCAGGTCAGCCTATTTCGCGTGATGAGGGCGAGAAACTTTTTCTTTCGGTTCACGCGGACCTGACTCCGGACGAACGTCTCAAAGCGATCACGCTATTTGAGGAACCGGACTGGATCCTGCTGGAAATCCTCTACGAGAGTCCGTACGCCACGAAGGAGAAAGCCGCCATCCTCGGTCAACTCCAAAATCGGGAAATGGAGTTTGGCGTCGAAGAACTCATCGTCGAAGTTGCGGCTGAGCTTGCCGGTGCCGATCTCGACGAAGCACGAAAATGGGTCAGCCGATTTTCGAAAGCCGAATACGGTAAAGGCTGTGGATTGTCCGCCGTCTTGCAGGTCGCCCACGACAAAGATCCGACCGTTGCCTTGACGATGCTGCGTAAATTCAACGACGCCGAAGCCGACGCCATCATCGGTTACGCCGATTTTCCTGACTTCGAGATGACTGCCAGCGCGTGGCAAGCGGAGGTCAACCAATTCCAATCTAAGCGGCTCAAAGAGTTTCTTCTCGATTGGCCGATCGTATTCAAGTACGCCAAGGAGAGCCCGGAGGCGGCACTCGATTACATCAACGGTTTGCCGGCGGACAAACGTAACGCTCGGCAAGGTCGCCAGGTTGTCTGGTCACTGTTGCAACGAAAAGTATCTCACACCGAGATTATCGACTGGATCGAAAACAAGCTTCCGACCGAAGCCCGTTCGGACGAACTTTACGGCCAACTGGCTACTGATTGGGCCGGAGCGGATCCCGAGTCCTTTCAAGAGTGGTTTTCCAAACTGAAACCCGGCCCTCGCCGTGATGAAGTGATCTTTGGTTTCGTCGGCCACGACCGTCCCGTGGACTGGCAGGAAGCCTATACGCTAGCCGGCACCATCATCAATCAAGAAAAACGCCAAACCAAAGTTGCTTGGGTCCTCGGCGCCTGGCAGCGCAGCGATCCATTGGCCGCCGAAGACCACCTTGAAGAGGCCGACATCACCGAGCGGATGAGAAGTCATCTCCGGCGAACCATTGAATCGACGAAGAAGCGTTTGAATTCAGAATAGGCTTGGCTATCTTTCACGACCAATCTCAGATGACGAGATAGCGGCCGCCAGGAAGCGCGTGGATAGCGAGCCAGGAGGATCGAGTCTTGATGAAGTTTGGGAACGTATCAAGGCGGAGAACCCAGAAAAGTGAGTCGCCGGACGGTTGTGTGGCTGAAGTCCGCCGAGACTCGTGCGAGTGGTAAGTCTCTCGATTGTGACAATGCAGTAGGTCGGGATAACGGCCGTGATGACCGAGGACGGCCATTGTGGTTTCCATTTGAATGCGCGGCATGCCGTCCTTCGGCGATGTCATGGTTCGCCCTGCCCGTTACCAAGCGATTCGATGTGCCGCACCAGGTCGGTCCATGCATCTGCGACTCGTTGCTGCTCCGCATGGTCACATCCAAACCGACGAATGTTATCGCGAACGAATCCAGCGAGTTCAACAATCTGAGGCACGGTACGTTTTAGGCGATCAATCGTCGTGCGGTCAAATTGCGCCCGGATACACTGAGCGATGATCCAAGACTCCCAATCGTCGTCATTTTCTTCGTCCGGTGCGCTGCGAAGGTAGTCGTCGAGGACCGGGAAATAGTACAGGAACGCGTTGGTCCCCATGAACATGAAGTCTTCTTGATAGTGAAGGGGGTTCTCAGCAAATCGCATCTTAGCTTCATCAAGTGTCAGTCCGCCAAAGTGTTCCCATGCACAGTTTTGATCGAGGTCCCCGGGGTGCGTTACAAAGTCAGACTTGGTCGGTAATCGTTCCGTGATCAATTTGCGAGAGCGTTTCGACATTCGTCTAAGATGGGCGAACCTTCGTGATGACCGGAGTACCGAGTGTAAGGATTTTCCAACAGCCTTCCGCGCTGTCGGTACTTCCGGTCGATCACATGGTTGATCGCAATGGAGTTGCGCCAGCGAGACGCGGACTTCGCTTGGCACGTACATTATCGGTCAACGCCAGCCACCGGTAAACCGATGGTTGAAAATGAATGCTGCGGGTAAGCAGTCAGGGGGTTAAGGAGATAAGTCGTAAGTTCTGGCCGGGCGAAAACCGATGTAGGTGTAACGGGTGCCCGGTTTGTAGCGGTCACGGGCGGCGGAACGGACGAAATCCGGTCGACTGAGGAACGCCCCGCCACCCAACAAAAAGCGCAAAAAGCCTTCCGAAGGGTCCACCACAAAGTCCACTTGATCTGCTGGTGGAAAATACAAGCTGTGGCACCACTCGCAAGCGTTGCCGTGCATGTCAAACGCCCCATAACGGTTTGGCAACTTCATGCCCACGGACCAAGCGTGCGAGTCGCTGTTATTGCTATACCACGCATAGCTGCGGAGCAATTCCACGGGCTCTCCGAATCCGAAAGTGCTGGTCGATCCGGCCCGACACATGAACTCCCATTCCTCCTCGGTAGGCAAACGATAGCCGGTGCGTGAAAGAAAATCAGCGGCGATCTTCATGCCGTCCGCATACTCGCCTTTATCATTTGGTTCGTAACACCACTGATCTTTGGGGATGTCTTCCTGTTTGTTCAGCCAGTTGCAGTAGGCCACGGCGTCATACCACGACACGTTGTTGACCGGACTATCGGTTTGCTGTGCAAATTGAGCGATATGCACGTGATCCCTGCGGAATTGCTGGAACTGCTCCACCGTCACTTCATGGCTTGCCACGGCGAAGCTGTGCGACAGCGTGACTTTCCCCGGCTCTCTTCTTTCAGTCTTTTCGACTTGCCAATACTCCACCGGGCCATGGATAACGGCGAACGTCTGCCCCTGTGAATTGACGAACCAACGGCGTTGTCGTGGCCCCGCTTCACGCGCTTCAACGTCGATCTGCTCGAAAAGATCATCCTGCCGCCAGTTTCGCAACGTCCACCCCGAAGCCGAATGCACCCCCGGATCAGGGTCGTCTCGGTAGAGTGTCGCCAGTTGATCTGCCAAAGACTTGCGTTGTTCACTCGAAAAGTTCTGTGCATCGAACTGGCCCAAGGTCAATATCAGCGCGTAACGGATCACCGGATCAGACTCTTGCTTGATCTGTTTGGCAACGACATCAGGCGCAGCTCCCAAACGAGCCAGTCTGTCAATCAGAAAACTGCGGAGAGTCGGATCAGGGGTCTGCCGAAACAGTGGCCAGACCGAATCTGCCTCGCCTAACTCAAGCAGACAGACCGCAGCGTTGGCCTGCTTTTTCCAGAACGCATCCCGTTCAGCAGGTTCGGCCCCTGGGCGTGGCAATTGTTTCATCCTTGTTTGCAGTTCGGGGATCACTGCCTGCGTATGGTCACGGAGAGCCGCCAGCAAGGGCTGAAACTCCTGGTCATTGTCGGCCAGCCGAATCAGCCTCGTCAGAGTTTCGGGCTCGTCTTTGAGATAGATAGACAATGCGGCTGCGACGATGGGGCGTTCATGGCTGCGTTGTTCGCTGCGGTCTTGAATTCGCTGTTTTAGGGGATCAGCCAAGACACCGCCGACAGGACGCAGCATTCCGATCCATTCGTCGGACTCCGAGGCAGGAACGGACACCAGTGCGGTAACGACATCCTCACGTTCCTGCTCCCACTGTTTGTCTTCCGCACTATATTGGGCGAGTGCCGCTGCCGCACGGATACGCTGGCTTTTGCTACCGGCCTGGACCGTCTCCCACAGTTGTTTCTTCAACTGCTCCTTGTGCGGTTCCAAGAACGACACGATCACCGACACATCGTCAGGACTTGCCACCAGCAGTTGTTCCAACAAAAACTCGACCTGCGACGGATCATTCTTGACCAGAACCAGACAAGCATGGAGTTTCGCTGTGGGGCTACTGTTTTCGTCGACGATTTCTTTCAACAGCGGAGTTGCCCATTGCTGATACTCCGAAATCTCGTCAACCAAATCCTTAACATCGGCTGTGTTCGCCGCCGACAAAGATTCGACAAGGGCTTTGGCATAATTGGCGTGCTGTTGTTCCTGATTCTGGGCTGCGAGTTCTTGTTGCCGCTTTTCAACGGCATGGCGAATGGTTACACCAGCAAACACCACAGCCACAAGCCCTGCCATGACAAGAGCGGAACGCAGGCCGATCACTCGCCCAGCCTTGCCCATCATCTTCCGCTGCGGCTCGGTCCACTTCTTTTTCTCGGTCAGCGTGCGGATATTGGCCCATTCCAAGAAAGAGGGCAGATGCCGGTTCTCCGGCTTGGCGTTCCAAAAAGCGGCACGTTCAGCCAGCTTCAGTTCCGCCCGGCCTTTGCGTGTCTCCTTCTGCTTGCGGGTCAGCCAGTCCCGCAGTGAATGCACCAGATAGTCGTGGGTCAGTTGAAAATACTTCTGCCCCGCTTGGGCTTCTGTCACGGAGTCATCATCGGCATCCTTGCCTTCGGGGTCGGTCGGCGTGATGAGCCGGATTTCACTGTCGAGAATGCGGATCAAATCGTCAAAGTCTTTGGGACGATTGCCGTAACCGCTGGCTGCCAACAAATCAGCGTAGGAACGCATGGTACCTTTGATATCGGTGCCGGAATTGGGCAGCAGGTCTCTCAAGACGGCACGTGCCGCTTTCTGATGAAGCCGATGTTTGGGAGAAGCAGACGGCGAACTGAATATTTCCTCCAAGAACGTGACGCCAACCCCTGACGTTCCACCGACTTCTTTAAGAGTGGCTGTCGTCCACGTCTTGCCCTTCATCATTTCGGCAAACAATGCCAACCGCACACAGATGACTTTGCCTTCTTCGGCGAGACCAGCTACCGATCGTTTGAGGAACTCTTTTTGCGCTTTGGTAGTGTCACCGATGTTGTCGGGTAGTGTTCCGAAGGCACGACCAAATGAAGCCAAGACTTTTTCTGCGTGGCGAATCGGAAACAGGTCCACGGGTGCGAAATTCTGACCCTGCGTAAGTTCGACTTCTAA
The DNA here is from genome assembly GCA_041623895.1 of Pirellulaceae bacterium. Taxonomy (GTDB): domain Bacteria; phylum Planctomycetota; class Planctomycetia; order Pirellulales; family Pirellulaceae; genus JBFJVZ01. The sequence goes on from JBFJVZ010000107.1 coordinate 14,086, forward strand.
CTCATTTAGAAAGCGAGTCACGGCCATCCAGAAGTCATCCCGCACCATCACAATGCACTGCACCCGGCCTCCGTCACACTGTCGCAACGCTTGCACCAGATCAGTGTTTTCTTCTTCCTTCTTGGCGTGCAACCATTGCTCGAACTGGTCGAGAACGATCAGCACCTTCTTCCCGACCGGGATGCCTTGCCCTCGCCGCAGTGCCGCCAATGTGTCTTTCAGACTCAAATTGTCTTCGAGTGCAGGGCAGCGTTTTCGCAACCCATGTAGCAATCGTGTTTCCGTTTCTTCCGGCGTGGCTTCGATATAAACCGGGATCAAATCCTCGGACAGTCGAGGTAACAGTCCCGCTTTGACCAGCGATGACTTCCCACAGCCGGATGGTCCGTAGATCAAACCAACGGAAAACGTATTGTCGGGATCGGGTTCCTCGATGCGAGTCTTCCAGAACCGCAGACTGTCGGGCAGACCGTCTCGATCTCGGGGGCCGGGCAAGAGTTCCAGAAAGAAGTCGGCATCGTGAGCGTCAAAGGAACGCAACCCCTTCGGCACGATTTTGATGGGCTGGCTGTTGAAAGAACCTAAGTTCATCGAAACCGATGATGAAGCACTCAGCCCAACCGACGTGGAAGCTCGTGTCGAATCGTGGGTCTCCGAACCAACGGCAGTCACACCGCCCGGAGATGTGTCACTTTGGATCACCGTCTGTTCCTGCAAGAACACTCGCAAGTCTTCGGCCATGTCGTGGGCTGACGAATATCGTTCTCTGGCTCGCTTCGCCATCGCCTTGTGGCAGATGCGTTCCAGTTCCTTCGGCAACTTCTCGTCGTATTGCCTCAGCGGTTTGGCTTCGTAACTGGTGACTTGCTCGAACAGTTCAGCCTTCGTGTCACCCCGAAACGGCTGGCGACCGGCGAGCAATTCGTAGAACACGACGCCCAGACTGAAGATGTCGCTGCGACCATCGACCCGATGCCCTTCGCCACGGGCCTGTTCTGGACTCATGTAGGCAGGCGTCCCGGCGTACTTCGGCCCCTTGCCGATGTTCTCTTCCCGCAGAGCCAAACCGAAATCGACGACGTATGGCTGACCGTCCTTGCCGATCAGGATGTTGCCCGGTTTCACATCACGATGCACAAGCCCCTGCTTATGGGCATAGTGCAATGCTTCGGCAATCGTGGCGACCAGTTCGGCAGCCTCACGATATTTGAGCCGACTCTGCTTGAGCTTTGCCGAAAGATCGATTCCGTCGATGTACTTGGCGACAACATAGCAGGGGTACTCTTTCGTGCTGCCGACATCGAACACCGGCACGACATGGGGATGATCGAGATTAGCGACCGTGCGAGCCTCGGCCAGATACGCCTCGGCATCTTCGGGTTTGGAAATCAACTTGTCGTGTGGCACCTTGATGGCGACCAGCCGCCCCAGTTGCTCGTCGTGGGCCAGGTAGACGAGCCCAAAGCCCCCTTTGCCCAAGACCTTTTCGATGCGGTAACGACCAATCTGTTCGAGAGGTTTAGCGGGCGCAACGTCATCCTGCGAGATGGAGTTCCCTTGATGGTCCTGTGTCACGTCGTGGGGGTTGGAATCGTTCAAACGGACACCCAATCATCCTCGCAGGCGTCAAAGGAGGGATTCGGAAAGAGGCCGATATTGTAGCGGGATAGCGAGGGGAATGCACTCGCCAGCGACTGCTTGAACCAAGCCAACATGCTGCGCACCAATGACTGGCAGAAATCTCGGTCGACCAACCCTGTGAGAACAGAACGCCGTTTGAACCGAGTCGGAAAGGGCCGAGAAACGCTACGATTCCAAGCAAACAGCCCACCCTAGTGAATAGCGGGCAAGTCTACTTTCCGATGGGGTTTCCACCATGCCAACAATCGTAAGCCAGAAGCCGTAAAAGTTGGAATTATGCTGGCTCGTTCATCACTGCTTTGGCTGTGCCGATTGCAGCTTGATTAATTTTTTTCGCCGACGCTTAAGCGGAATCAGTTTTCGCCCTAAGGCCAACATCCGCCAGGTACGTCTCTGCCTCGCCGATCGATAGCGAACCCCTCTGAATATTTGACGGGCGGCAAGTGCAAGGAGCAATGTCGGTGTCACTCCGATTGCGATCAGAGCGGGCGTTGAGGGCCGGGCTATCCGTATCACCAGTACACTCGCAAGTACGATAAATGCAAAAAAGACCAAGCCTTCTCCGACTGGATGCTTGCTTGCTCTCACAGCCCAACCACATCGCTGGATTGAATCTTGGTACTGAGCGTCTATCGACTCCCGTTCCCGTTCCAAAGCAGCAATCTCTGACGACAGCCTCTTAATCTCAGCAGGTAGGTCCTGAAGGTCAACTCGGGTCATGAGGGCTTCGGTATGAAAAAGATCGCCCGGAGGGATAGGTTTCGTTTGACAGGAAAGTTTGACCGAATCAACGAGAGGAGAACACAAACCAATTCTTATTGTTCTGCGTCATTCTGCGATGATCCCTTTGCCGTCCGGCATTTTTCCGAGAATCGATCGTTCATGATTCTAGCAGAACATTCCAGGCATTTCAGCGGTGACAGGCCGTTTAAACCAAGCGAAACCGAGTGCAAACAAACACTTGCAGCAAATTCGCATCTTCAACCCTCTGGCAACTGGACGCCGTTTGAACCAAGCGAGACAGGCCAGAAACCCTGCAATTCCACGCAAAAGCCCACCGCCGAAAACGACGATGGGCTTTGTCTGAAAGATAGTCGAGAGTTCAGAGGCCCAGTTGAACTTTTTCTGGCTGCCGTCGCCGAGTGGGACGCCCATGTTTCCCACCTACTATTGGCGGCGTAAATGTTAATCTTTGTCGAACTCTTGCGTGGCAATTAGCGGGCGCCGCTACTGTCCGAAGGGGGCCCGCCATGCCAACGATCGTAAGCCAAGAGCGGTTGCAGTTGGAACCTTGCTGGCTCGTTCATTGCTGCTTTGGCTGTGCCGACTGCTGGCTTATCAGCTTCTTTCGCTGGCGCTGCAGCAGGATGATTCTTGTCGCTAAGGGTATCATTTTCCCGCTTTGTCTCTGCGTCGCCCAGAAATAGCGAATCCCCCTAAAAATCTGACGGACGGCAAGTGCAAGGAGCAACGTCGATATCACTCCAATAGCGATCAAAGCGGGTGGGGAGGGCCGTGCTATCCAAATCACCAGTACACTCGCAAACACAATCAGTGCCACGAAAGCGCACCCGTCTCCAACTGGGTGCTTACTTGTTCTCACAAAAAAACCACACCGCTGGATTGAGTTTTCGTATTGGGCGGATACCAACTCCACTTCCCGTTCCAAAGCGGCAAGCTCCGACGAGAGCCTCTCTATTTCTGCCGGCAGGTTCTGACGGTCTACGGGGGTCATGAAGACTCTCGCATGCAAAAGATCGCCTGAAGGGCAAGGTTTGGTTTGACCGGAAAGTTTGACCGAATCAACAAGAGGAGGACACAAAACAATTCATATTGTCCTGTGTCATTCTGCTACGGTCCCATTGCCGTCTGGCATCTTTCCGAGAATCAATCGATCCCGATTCTAGCAAATCACCTCTGCAGTTTCAGCAGTGACAAGCCGTTTGACCAAGCGAAGCTGAGTGCAGACAACAACTTGCAACTTGCAGCAATGTTGCTTCGGCAACCCTTGGAGAACGGGACGCCGTTTGAACCGATGCAGGCGAACAACCCTGCGATTCCAAGCAAAAAACCCACCGCCAAAAACGACGATGGGCTTTGTCTTAAAGAAAGTCGGGACGACTGTCCTTCGTTTGAACCGCTGATAACCGCAATTGTCGACGCAACGTTACGCCGAAGCGCCGAAGGCGTTACCGTCCTCCGACTCTTGAGGCTTTCCGCTTAGCTCCATCGGCAAGCCTGGCTGTTGCGGTACGAAACCGTTTTCGCTCCTTGGGACCGTCGCGCCCTCAGAACTCCGAGCGTGACCCAGGGCGGTTCGTCCGGAGGGTGCATGTTCGTCCCGGACTTTACCGCTGATGCGGGCCCGGGCTATCGCTCCGGATAGACCTCTTTCGCTACGCGGGCCAGGGCGCGCTCGTGCTGTTTGCGGAGGGCTTCGGAACTGGGGACGTTGAGCCGTCGAGCGACTTCCGGCCAATTGA
>JBFJVZ010000108.1:0-18076 GCA_041623895.1 Pirellulaceae bacterium
CGACGTCGGCGCCCACGGTGATGGTGATCGGTTATTGGTCATGTGTTTCAGTGAATTTGGTCGTCGCGTTGCCGAGAATGCGAGCGACGGAACCGATCATGGAACGGCTGGCCCGGTGTTGATCGCCGGAAACAAAGTCAAAGCGGGCTTGATCGGCGATCACCCCAGTTTGACCGACTTGGACCAGGGCGACTTGAAGCACCATACCGATTTTCGACAAGTCTACGCGGCGGTGCTGGATGATTGGCTGCAGTGTCAGAGCCAGCAAGTGCTGGGAGGAGTATATCAGCCGGTGCAGATACTGGACGCGTAGGCGTTCAATTCTCGTAATTCGATAGCTTCACGGTCGTCGAATTCTCCGAATCCGATAGTCTTCGACGTAGCGCCTACTTGGCGTTCTTGACCATGACGATTTCGTTGCGGTTGTGGTTGTAGATCACCTGGTCCATGAAACTGGTGATCAGCAACAAGCCGCGGCAGTCTTCCAGCTCGAACGATCCCGGCGTGCCCGGCGCGGGTGTCGTCCGGCACATCGCACCGGGACCCTCGTGCGCCACCGAGATCCGCGTGTCTTCCAGACCGACCGAGACGACTAAGCGGACTTTGTGTGGCACTTGTTCGGGCACTGCGTCACCGCGGATCACGCCGTAGATTTTTTCTTCATCGTCGCGCATCTCCAAGTTGCCATAGCAAATCGCGTTGACCAGCGCGCTGGAAATCGCGCTGGTGATGCGATAACGCGAGACCACGTCGATGGCATCGGCAAAAGCAAGTGTTTTCTGCACGTATCGCGTGATCGGACTGATCGCCCGAACGTCGCTTTCGATTTCAAAGATCAATTCGGGAACAACCAGATTGGCGCCGCTTTCGCTGCACTCCTGATCAACGCTGACACGCTCGGCCAATTCGCCCAAGACTTGAGCGAGCCGGGCTTCCAATAGCACTTTAGGGACAAAGTTAACCGCACCGTCAGCCAATGCGTCGACGGCCAGTCCCTCGGATCCCTGGGCCGTGATCACCAGCACCGGGGTGTTGGGGTATCGCTTGACCACTTCGCGTGTCAGTTCGCAGCCGTTCATGTTGGGCATCATCAAGTCGGTAACCAGCACATCCGGCTGCCGCTCATCAAAGGCAGCCAGTGCCTGGACACCGTCGGCGGCGCAGCGGACCTCGAATCCGGCCTCTTCTAGCAGACCGCGAATCATCTCGGCTTGTGTCGCACTATCTTCGGCCAACACGATGCTGGTCATTCACTGGCACCTAATCTGATAGTCTGCGAACACTCAGAGACCGGTAATCGCGTTGTCAAAAGTCCGGCCACGGGGTGACCGGCGACATGGCAGTTGGGATCTAGGCTTGGGGACATACAACGACTTTCATTTGATCGGGATCACCGGCGTACAAACGCTGGAACCATTGCGGCCCATCGGCCAGAGAGATCTTAGCCGTGATCAGCGGCGCCACATTGATGATTCCGCGGTTCATTAAATCAATGCACTGTGGATATTCACCGTTGCATCCACAGGTGCCGCGGAGGGCGATTTCGCGGGTCACGACACTTTGCAGCGGCAGTTCGATGGTTGGCGAAACGTTACCAACCAAAGTAACGTTGCCGCCTTTACGCACCGATTCGATCGCCGTCTGGACCGTTGGCGTGGCGCCCACGACTTCCAAGGCCACGTCGGCGCCACGGCCACCTGTCAGCTGACGTACTTTGTCCGGTACATTGCATTGGTCACCGCGGAGGACTTTGTCGGCGCCCAATTCTTTTGCCACCGCCAGCCGTTTGTCATTCAGATCGACGGCGATTACCTGAGATGCCCCGGCGGCACGGATGGCTTGGATGGTCAGCAGTCCGATCATCCCGGTGCCGACCACGACGGCGGTATCACCCAGCGTGACCGGCGTGACGTTGGCCGCGTGCACCGCCACCGACACCGCCTCGACCAGCGCCGCGTGTTCAAACGGCAGTGTATCGGGCAAACGATACACAATGCGGCGGGGCACACTGATCCGCTCCGCAAAGGCCCCGTGTCGACGGTATTCGCCGCAGGAGACTCCCAGCACCATGCGGTTGTCGCACAAGTTGCCATCCCCGGCGCGGCAAAAGTCGCATTTTCCGCAGGAGACCATCGAGTCGAATGTGACGCGCGTGCCCTCGGGCAAATCAGTCACGCCCGATCCCGTCGCGACCACGATTCCGGCGGCTTCGTGTCCCATCACCAGGGGAGGAATCCGCCGTCCGGTGCTGCCGTCGTAGCCATGGATATCACTTCCACAGATTCCGCAGGCTTCGACTTGCACCAGCACGTCGTCGTCGCCAACGTTCGGCTCGTCAACATCGGTGACTTGCATTTGCTGGTATTCGGTCAACAACAGGGCTTTCATTCCGAGCCTGGCCTCAAAGAGGTATGTTCATGGGCAGACGCTTTTTTGGCGAAAAGGGGTCAGGAATCAATTGTGCCAAACAGCGGAGGGGAATTGGTTCCTGATCCCATTTCGCTCCCTAGTTTAGCACAGCAGGGTGTTCTTTGGACGACGAGGAAACATTGACCGCCTATCACGAGGCCGGGCACGCCGTGATCGGCTATCTGCTGGGAGGACGGATCGAATCAGTCTGTCTGGGTGACGTTGGTGACGACGAGTGGCCCAGGCGATTCGGCGACTGCCGGGTCAATTGGGGGCCGGTCGATCCGCGCGCCGACTGGCAACTGCAACGAGAGATATTGACGTTACTGGCCGGTCCCGTGGCGGAAATGATTTATCGGGGCGAAAAACTGCATCCCGCAGTTTTTGCTCCCTGGACGGAAGATTGGCGATTGGCATTTGAGCGGGGAGCAGGGATCGCCGCCGATCCCCGGCGGCGAACACGGGCGTTGGAGGAGCTGATCGTGCACTTGCACGGGCGGATGAAAGCCGACCCATGCTGGGCGGCGGTTGCCGCGGTTGCCGACCAACTGCTGGCTCACGAATTCTTGGAAGAAGACGCCTTGTCCGACACGCTGGCGTTCTGGATCGGTTAGCCAATGCTACGGAGCGAAGTCGGCTGGGACCGCCATCAGCGGACAGGGGGCGCGGCGCAGCACCTGCTCGGTGGTGGTGCCGCGGAGCGCGTCGTAAATTCCGTGCCGGCCTTCGGTCGTCATGATCAGTAGGTCTGCGTCACAGTCCTGTGCCTGCTGGAGAATCTCGGTGACCGGGTTACCGTGCCGGGTGACCCGCTCGACATGCGCATCGCCGAAGCTGACATCCAGACGAGGAAATCGGTTTTCATCGCCGACGTGCAGCAGCGTTAACTGTGCAGTGTCATCGCCCATCGCGTGCAGGGCCCGCAGGCCACGTTCGATCGCCGATCCGCTGGGCGGTTCATGGTCGACCGGCACCAGGATTTGATGCAAGCGGATTTTGCCGTCCACAGAAACGCAGCCCCTGCAATCGGCCGGCACAAACAATGTTGGGACTTCGGTCTGCCGTGCCGTCTCCTCGGCTTTGGAGGGACGCAACCATGCGGACAGACCGTGACGTCCTTCGGTGGCCATCACCAGCATATCCACGGGACGGAAGGCCAGGAAATTGAAGATCGCGTCAACGACATTTGGACCGTGTGCTTCGATCTTTTCGATGCCGATACCTAATTCAGTCACGGCTGACCGCGGCGCACCCGATTCGATCAGACCCCAACGTTTCAAGACTTCGCGGATCGAAGGAAAGTCCTCTTCGTCGTCATCGCCAGCGACGTGCAGCAAAATCAAATCCGCTTTGTTCTCAAGGGCGATGCGTAGCGCGTGAGCAAACGCCAGGTCAGAAGCGGGCGAGAAGTCGGTCGGATGCAGAATGCATTTGGCCGGTTCGGTGAAATCGTGAGGCACGTCAGTTTGCGTCATCGATAATGCTTGTCCTCATGATCTGGGTCACGGTTTGATCCTTCATGATAATATCCCGGCAGTCCGCCAAACCTTTTGGCAACGGTTTTTCGCCGACAGCCCCAAGAAAATCAAGTAAACCGAGGCCGCTTTGAGTGGTTCCACCGCCATCCGTGATGTTTACGCTGTTTTTTTGACCCGGCAACAAGCTTTTGATTTGATTGACGAACCGCTGGAGCGCCGGTTATAACGTCCGATTACCAATTTGTTGTTCAGCGGTGATTCTGACGGGTCATGTCGGTGCCAATCAAGCGAAACGCCTTCACGCTGGTTGAATTGTTGGTCGTGATTGCGATCATCGGTATCTTGATTGGGTTGATGCTTCCCGCTGTTCAAGCGATTCGTGAATCGGCGCGGATTGTTCAGTGCCAGAACAACATGCGTCAAATCTCGCTGGCCTGTCACAACTACGAATCGGCCTACAAAGAGTTGCCCGGCTACGCAGGTGAACAGATGCCGGGCCTGGTTGGCTATCGACTCAATCGCAACACCAACAATTCCTTGTCAGGCGGTACTTGGCCTGCACAAGCGATGTTCTTCATGGAGCAAGCCAACATTGCCGAGCAGATTCGCCGGTTTGCGGGCGACACGAACATCACGCCCACCGATCAAGTTAAAAAAGCGGTACGAGTCCCCGTGCCCCAATTTAATTGTCCCTCCCGCCGGGATGCGCGCGCCTATCCGCTTCGGGAGCCTTACTCCAGCCGCTATGGCAGCCGCGCGGCGCGCAGCGACTATGCGATGAACGGAGGCCCCGCGGTGGTTTCCAGATTCGATGACCGGATCATCTATGTGCAATACGACGGTGTTTGGATACTAGGCAAACGGACCAAATTCAGTCGCATTCAGGATGGCTTAAGCCACACGTACTTGATTGGCGAAAAAGCGATGGATCTTAATCGGTACGAAACGGGTAATTGCTTTGGTGACCGTGCACCGCTGGCCGGTTGGAATGAGTCATGGGTCTCCAGTCACTCGTATGTTCGCTACGCAGCTCGCCAGCCTCAAATTGATTCGGTCGACAATTGCCTGGTCTGTCATGATTTTGGTAGTGCCCATCCGGCCGGTTGGAGCGCGGCGATGTCGGATGGGTCGGTGCGGATGATCAATTACCACATCGACATCGAAGTCCATCGCGCTCAAGCCTCCATCAATGGCCGCGAAGTTCTGTCCGAAGACCATTAGCGGGGCAGCATCCGACAACAGCCCGAAGCGTCAATGAGGGACATCCAGCGCCCGTTTTCACTCGCTGACGCTTTGTTGGTGAGCTTTTTTTGTTGGCCGGACCAAGCAAACGCCGCAATTGCCGGAACTTGGGACGCCAATAGAAAATACGTTTTTCAAGCACACGCGACACCAAATAACAACGGTTTGCGCCGTTCCGGCACGTTTGCGTCCTCGGTCCGGCCGACAAATGTAATAGCGCAATTTCAAAACTGACGCTTCGGGTTGGTGAGAACGCTGGGGCCCCATGCCTGGGAGAGGGCCGACGGGCAACTTGCCTTTGATTACAATCTGGACTGCGAATATTCTCGCCGGCTGAAAATCCTGCTCAGCCAAACCATCCCACCTGCTTTTCGATGCTCATGATTCTCAATCGATTCACTGGCACAGCGCTGTCGGTGTTGTTGCTTGCTTCAGCTTCCGTCGTCGCTGCCGCCGAACCCGATGAGGCCGATCCACTCGCGGCCGGCAAAGATCCGGACTTCGCATTGCAAGGCGAATACGCCGACACGACTCGCGGAGTGCACGCGATCGCGATGGGCGAGGGCGAATTCCGCGTCGTGATCTACACCGACGGTCTGCCCGGTGCGGGCTGGAACGGAAAAGAGAAACAAACACTGGAAGTCGACGCAGATGAATTGACCGCGATGCTGAAACAGTTCCAGCGCGTCGAACGCAAAAGCCCAACGCTGGGTGCAAAACCGCCCAGCGGTGCCGTGGTCCTGTTCGACGGGACCAAAGAATCGCTGGAGAAGCATTGGAAGCCAGGAGCCAGAATCAGCGAGGACGGATTGTTGATGCAAGGCTGCATGAGTAAGGAAACATTCGGCGATTATTCGATGCATCTCGAGTTTCGATTGCCCTTCATGCCCAAGGCTCGCGGTCAAGGCCGCGGCAACAGCGGTCTTTACCACCAAGGCCGCTATGAAACCCAGATCCTGGACTCGTTTGGTTTGGAAGGCAAGAACAACGAAACGGGCGGTCTGTATTCCATCCGTGATCCGGATGTGAATCTGTGCCTGCCGCCACTGGCATGGCAGACTTACGACGTTGACTTTACCGCCGCGCGATACAACGAAGCCGGCAAGAAAACCGCTAACGCACAGATCACGGTCAAACTGAATGGCGTTGTCGTTCATCGCGATGTCGAATTACCACGGACGACGACGGCCGCCCCCATTAAGGAAGGACCCGAGGACGGGCCGATCTATTTGCAGGACCACGGCAATCCAGTGCGCTATCGCAATATCTGGGTCCGTCCCCGCGACATTGATGCTGAAGCCCGGCGGCCCATCGTTCCCGGCTTCGAACGTTTTCACACCGCCGCAGGCAATCCTGTCGACGGCGGCCAGTTGTTGCTGGGCGAGTTGAATTGTGTCGCCTGCCATCAGGCCCAACAGCAACTGGTCGGTTTGATCCAGCCCAAGCAAGCCCCGATCTTGGACAAAGTCGGCGAGCGGTTGCAGCCGGAATGGATGATCAAGTACATCGCTGATCCGCACCAGGTCAAACCGGGCACGACAATGCCCGACATGATGGCCGGCAAGAATGCCCAGCAACGTCGTCAGGCCGCCGTCGCGCTGACAAACTTCCTGGTCGGAACCAGCTCAATCAAAGCGGGCGGGAAAAGCGGCAATAGCGGCGCCGGCGAACAACTGTTTCATCAATCGGGTTGTGTCGCCTGCCATCTGCCGCGAAACGACAAGAAAGCCTCCGCCGACACATCGATTCCATTGGTCGGGCTGGATCAAAAATACACCCGCGCCAGTCTGGAAGAATTTCTGAAAAACCCGCTCGCGGTTCGACCATCCGGACGCATGCCGCAGTTGGAGCTTGGCGGTGACAATTGGCGACACGTCGCGCAGTACCTGACCGGCGACGTGGGTGTCACGTTTGGCAATCAAAAAGATTTGCCCAAAGAGCCGAACATGAAGTTCGCCGCCTATTACCTTGGCGTCGACCGCCTGCCCGATCTGAATAAGCTCGAGCCCGATTTGACCGGTTTCTCCCGAGGCCTCGATATCAGTGCGGGACGCCGCGACACCAATGTGGTGATCAGCTTCACCGGCTACTTGCCAATTAAAACCGCCGGCAAGTACAGCTTTCGGCTCTCATCGGACGATGGCAGCAACCTTTACATCGACGGCAAAAAGGTAGTTGACAACGATGGCGTCCATGGCAACGAATCACGGGAAGCAACGATCCAGTTGAATCCGGGTGCTCACGAAATCCGCGTCGATTGGTTTGAAAAAGACGGGGGCGAAGAACTCTCGCTTGACTGGGCAGGTCCCGGAGTTAAATCGGGACGCATCGACAAAGCAATCGTGATCTCGCGCGACGAATCGGACTTGCCGGTGGCAGCGAAACCGGAACAGGTCGATCCCAATGTGTTCGTGTATGACGAATCGAAAGTCAATGAAGGTCGCCAGTTGTTTAGCCAGCTTGGTTGCGCAGCCTGTCACGTGCGTACTGAAGGCGGAAAACGAATCGAATCGTCGTTGGCCGCACCCCAGCTGAGCAAGCTTGATTCCAGCAAAGGCTGTTTGTCATCAACCGAAGATTCAGATGCTCAGTCGGTTCCCAACTATGACTTGATTAGCATGCAACGCGACGCGCTGGCCGTGGCAATTGGGGCGAGCGGGCGAAGCGGTGAGCCGACGGCCGATATGAGGTTGGCGCAGACAATGAAATCGTTGAACTGCTACGCCTGTCATAGCCGTGATGGGCGCGGCGGTGCGGAATCGGATCGCAACCAACTGTTCATCAGTTCGATTCCCGAGATGGGCGATGAAGGTCGATTGCCACCGCCGCTTGATGGAGTGGGCGACAAATTGCGTGAAGACTGGATCAAAAAAGTTGTCAGCAATGGCGCCAAGAATCGGCCGTACATGAAAACTTACATGCCAAAATTCGGTGAGCAAAATGCCGCTCACTTGGCTGCCATCTTTACCGGCATGGACGCTCGTAGCGAGGCAGAAATCCCCAACACCGACGAGCCCGAACATCGTCGTGTCGCCTTGGGTCGTCAGATGGTCGGCGCCAAAGGTCTGGCCTGTGTCAGCTGTCACACATTTGGGAAATTCCCCTCGACCGGGATCCAGGCGATTGCACTGGACACGATGGCTGGCCGAATCCGCGAAGATTGGTTCCACCGATACATGCTTGATCCTCAGCAGTACCGGCCCGGCACGCGCATGCCAACCGGATATCCGGAAGGCAAGAGCACGGTCACCGATGTTTACGACGGTGAGCCCGCGAAACAGCTCGCCGCTATGTGGGCTTATCTGGAAAAAGGCAGCAGCGGCGGTGTCCCCGAAGGCATCGTCAGCGGGATGATCGAACTGAAGCCGGAAGCCAAACCGATCATCTACCGAAACTTTATCGAAGGAGTTTCACCGCGCGGGATCGCGGTCGGATATCCCGAGAAAGCACACTTGTGTTGGGACGCGAACAACCTGTCGCTGGCGCTGATCTGGCAAGATCGTTTCATCGACGCCGCCAAACACTGGGTCGGTCGCGGGCCCGGGAATCAAACGCCGCTGGGTGGCAGCGTGATGAAGTTTGAAAAGGTTGCTCCGGTTGCCGTGCTGGCGGATGAACATGCTGCCTGGCCGATCGAGCCGCCGAAGCAACGCGGTTACAAGTTCCTCGGTTACCGATTGGACAAGCAAGGCCGTCCCACGTTCCGCTATCGAACTGTCGCCGCGGAAGTCGAGGACAAACCGATTCCCGTCGCGGGCGAATTCGTGGGAACATTCAAGCGGCAAATCAAGATTACACCGATCGAGGGCGCTGACGTTGCCGGCAAGATTTACTTTCGCGCCGCCGGCGGTAACCTCAAAGCGACCGATGATGGCTGGTATTTGATCGACGACGCGATCCGCATCCGCATCGACGCCGAGAGACAAGCGATCATGCGCGAGGTCGGCGGATCGCGTGAATTACTGGTACCCGTTTCAGGCCCGATCACCATTACTCAAGAAATCGTTTGGTAAGCAAATCGGTCTGCCGCCTCTTCCTCCGGGAGAGGCCGCCCTCTCAGCGGCGGGTGAGGGCAGATCACAGCAACTCCAATTCAAAACCCATTTCCGCGCAACCCTCACCCTGTCCAGAGAGCCTGATCGCTGCCAAGGTGACTGAACGAATATGAAACACATCATCGCGAGCACACTGCTTCTATCTTTCTTCGCCACACCTCTGGCTGCGCAAGAACAGCCTGGCGAAGCCGACTACTATCCGATCACGACCTTCGAGATTCCCGAAGGCGTGGTCCTGGAAGCGAGCGGTTTTCAGATGATGCCCGACGGCAAGATGGCGGTCTGCTCGCGGCGGGGCGAAATCTGGATGATCAGCGATCCGTTTTCTGAAGAGGTCAAAGCTTCGCAGTTCAAACGCTTTGCCCACGGCTTGCACGAGACGCTGACGTTGGCCGAGCGCGACGGCTGGCTTTACACGACTCAGCGATCTGACGTTTCGCGAATGCGTGATACCGACGGGGATGGTGAAGCGGACGAATTCGAGGTCGTCAACGACGGCTGGGAAATCTCCGGTGACTACCACGAGTATGCCTTCGGATCCAAGTTCGACGCCAACGGCGATATTTGGGTCGTGCTCTGCTTGACCGGTTCCTTCAGCAGCAATGTCCCCTATCGCGGTTGGTGTGTTCGTGTCACCTCGCACGGTGAACTTGTGCCGACTTGCAGTGGCATTCGTTCGCCCGGCGGGATCGGTGCAAACCATCTTGGCGACATGTTCTATACCGATAACCAGGGACCTTGGAACGGAACGTGCGCGCTGAAGCATTTGCCGGAAGGCAAGTTCGTCGGCCACCCCGGCGGCTTTCAGTGGTACGATCTGGCGGAACCTTACATCGGTCCCAAACCAGAGGAGCCCAAGAGTGGTAGCCGCTTCATGACTGAGGCCAAACGTCTGCCAAAGTACGAGCCGCCTGCGGTTCTGTTTCCCTACAACAAAATGGGCAAATCGGCTGCCGGAGTTGCCTGTGACACCACCGGCGGCGAGTTTGGTCCGTTTGCCAATCAAATGTTTGTCACCGATCAATCGTACAGCACCGTGATGCGTTGCTACCTGGAAAAAGTTCAAGGTCATTATCAAGGTGCCTGCTTCCCGTTCCTGGAGGGATTCGAAAGCGGCTCGCTGGGCCTGGAAATTACACCCAATGGCAAGATGTTTGTCGGCGGTACCAATCGCGGTTGGGGATCACGCGGACGCCGCCCCTTTGCGGTCGAGCGTGTCGATTGGACCGGTAAAGTTCCTTTTGAGATCCACGAGATGCGCGCCAAAACGGATGGATTTGAGTTGACGTTCACGCACCCGGTCGACAAAAAAACGGTCGAAAACACTGATTCGTACAAAATGTCCACGTACACGTATATCTTCCAATCGTCCTACGGCAGCCCCGAAGTTGACCACACCGAACCGGCGATCAGCAAAGCAGTCGCCGCCGCCGACGGGAAGAGCGTGCGTTTGTATGTGGACCAGCTGCAGGAAGGCCACGTCCACGAGCTCCACTCCGATGGCGTGCGCTCCAAGCAGGGTCTCCCGCTGCTGCATCGCCAGGCCTACTACACGCTGAATTACATTCCCGAAAAGTAACCGCGCTGTTCGGTTCGCAGAAACGTCGTTTGGGCGAAAAAAGGTGAGCCGATGGCCGTAAGGCCACGGGCAATGCGCAGTGCCCGGCCGTCACGCATCACGGCTCACCCAAGCAACTCTGCCCCGCTTTCTTTCGCGGGGCGATGGAACGCCTCCAGAAACACGACCGCAACCCAGGCCGGAATAAAAATCGCCGCGGCGTCACTAAAGCGGCCGATCGGCACACTGGTCAAGATCACGAAGCCGACTTTGGCGATCACGTAAGTCCAGGTTACGATTGTCAACGCGCGGAGCCCCTCGGTTTGCTCCCACGAGATCGGCACGGCGCGGCCAACGACGGCTCGTTTCAGAATAACCAGAATCATCAAGCTGATCGCGACCAGGAACGCCGGGTGCATCACGATATCCGCCGCGATCGCCCAGGCGCCTCGCCGCGCTGATTTCAAAAGCCACCTTGCATAGCGCAGCGGGTAACGCTTGATGATCGACTTGTTCAACGTTGCCAGCGCGCGGTGAGAGTCAATCAGGTCGTCGCCGGCCACTTTGACGGATGCCGGAAAAGCGACCGACCACATCATGGGATGCCAGCGAGCGTCAATGGTCATCGTCGCGCCGGGTTCACCTTCGGCAAACCCTATCTCGGCGTCGTACTGCTGTTTCGCTGCGACAATTGCAGTACCCAGTTCTCCACCGACGTCTTGCAACTCTTCGTCGCTGACGAGTTGGATAAGAATTCCAGCGAGGTTTTGATGGCCAAAGGGCAGGACGGCAAAATCGCCAACCACGGCCAGCCGCAACGTCATCCAAGCGATGATTGGCAGCACCGCGATCAGTGAAACCGTGCCGCTGGACAGCCAAGCTGATCGCCAGCTGGTTCCCTTCAAATGCCGCAACAATGCCCCGGCGACAAAGATCCAGGGGATCAGGAACAAGTAGGCTGGGCGAATAAAAATCACCGCTACGGCGGCAAGCACGACGGGAAGCCAGCTGACGGCTGCTCCATCAAGTCTTGCCCACCGCAGCACCGCCGTTGCCGTCATCACACCCAGCGACGCGGCAATCAAATCGGTCGATACGGTATGAACATGGTCCGCGGCTGTACAACCAATGGCTACGGCGATGGCGGCCGCCAGCCGTGCAGCCATCGGCACGGCCCACTGGGCCAATTCTCGATACAGCAACCAGGCCGCCGTGGCATGCAAGATCACCTGCGCCGCGGGAACAAACTGAATCCCCATGGTCTTCTTCAGCAGCAGCAGCCACAGCGGGTAGCCCGGCATGCGAGTCGCGCGGCATATCTGATCAAGGGACGCGAATTCGTATTCGACGTAGCTTGGTGAATCATCGACATAGTGGGGCGTTAATCTGGCGGTCAAATAAGCCAAGGCCAGGCCCGCGCCGACAAACAGCAACCAGACCAGCAAAGATGACGTTCTTGAATCGGTGTTCGACAATTCGGCAGCCAACAGAGATCAAAACTGAAAGTAAACAAACGGGCGGAATCCTCTGGGGGCATAGAGTAACAAAGCCCAGATCATGATCGCTGCGGCAATCGGCGAATACCAGGCAGCAAACGGCAATCGCATCGCACGGCGCAGCCTCGTACGCCAGGCCAGATGCTCGGCGATCATGCAGCTCAGTGCCCCGATCACCAATGGCGGATACCAGGCAATTCCGCTACTAAAAGTTGCCATTTGCGACAGCATCGAGAGCGCCTTGGATAGATCCGGACTACTGCGAAACAGCACCCAGCCGATGATCACGATCAGCATGGTGGCCGGCCAACCCAACAGATTCGATAGTCGCTTGCCGCTCATCGAGGTCAGGTAACGCTCGGTCGCCAACCACGCTCCGTGCCAGGCCCCCCACAGCACGAATGTCCAAGCGGCGCCGTGCCAGAGACCGCCCAGGGTCATCGTGATCATGAGATTCCGGTATGTCATCAATTTGCTGATTCGATTTCCACCCAGCGAGACATACAAATAGTCGCGCAGCCAACGCGAGAGCGTCATGTGCCAGCGACGCCAAAAATCGGCGATCGAGCAAGCTAGATAAGGATGCCGGAAATTTCCGGGAAAACGATAGCCCAGCATCTTTGCCGCTCCGATTGCCATGTCGCTGTAGCCGGAAAAGTCATAGTAGATCTGGCCAGTGTACGCGATCACAGCGATCCACACGGTCCAACCGCTGTACAGCTCTGGTCCGGCAAACACGACATCGACCATTTCGCCCAATCGATCGGCTATCAGCACCTTCTTGATCGCACCGCGCAGCAGTTGAATGAATCCACCGTAGAATCGCCGTTTGGAAAACCGGGGCATCACCGACAACTGAGGCAGCAGCTCCCGAGCGCGAACGATGGGACCGGCGACCAATTGTGGAAAGAAAGCGACATACAACGCGAAATCAAGAAAGCTGCGCGTCGGCCGAATCACCCCGCGGTAGACGTCGATCGTGTAACTGAGTGTCTGGAAGGTATAGAACGAGATCCCTACCGGCAAAATGATCTCCAGCGTTTCCCCCGAAAGCCCGACAGACTGCAGCATCGGCCGCGCCGAATCAACAAAGAAACCGAAGTACTTAAAGAAACCGAGTACTCCCAGATTCACCGCCAAACTGATCCACAACAAGCTTCGCCGCCTGGAATTGTTCTGGCAGTCCGCCAGGCCGCGGGCGACGAAATAATCGACCACCGTCGACAACAACAAGAGACCGCAGAACCGATAGTCCCAGTATGCATAGAAGTAATAACTGCTGACCAACAACAGCGAATTCCGGCTCACTCGCGTCGGCGACAACCAGGCCAACAGCAAGACCAGCAACAAGAAGATCGGAAATTCGAGCTGAGTGAATAACATTTCGATTCCAGGAAACAACGTAGGCCGGGACCGTCCCGGCGATCTTGCTGCCAGGACAGGTCCGGCCTATGAAGTCCGGGGTTACGAAGATGGGGGCATCATCGGACCTACAGTACGGCTGCTACCTTTTCTGCGATTGCCTGGTAGCCGACGGCGTTCAGGTGTCCATTTCCAATTTCTCCGTTATGGAATCCATGCGGCCAACGGCCTTGGCGTGCTGCGTCACCCAACACGCCGCGCGCATCAATGACTAACAAACCAGCCTCGATCGCCGCCCGCTCCATCGATTGGAATTGTTCGTCTTGCCAGTCGTGCAGCACGATCTTGCCGTCGAAAATGTGCGGTGATCGGGGTGCGTACAGAATGACGATCGGCCGCTCGCTGATGTTGCGAATGGTTTGCATCGTGTCGTGCCAGAGGGTGGCGGAATGATCGACTTCCAGCGGGGCGTCCCTGCCGACAAACGCGGCTTCCCGTTGTCGCACCGGACCCACTGAGAATCGCAGTTGTCGGCGATTTCCTTCCTGGTCGGTCGCCAGATGTCGTACCGTTTGAATCAAGAACCCCGGTACCGCCGCAGCAATCCTGGAGTGCCAGTTGTTTTCTCGCGCATACATCGGTGTTGGTAATGGAGCGTCGTTTGCTGCACGCAAATCAGACAGCTCGACAATCATCAGCAGATGAACATCGATGTCCAATTCTGTTTCCACCTTGGGAATCTGCGTCAGCCAGTGTGACGCATTCTCGCCGCTTCGCGCAAACGGCAAGACTTGAACCGAATCGCCACTGGATTTGGCCTCGCGTTCGATTTGCACGAACAGCTTCTGACTGTCGCGGACAACAACGCCTTCGGCTTGCGAGTCACCCCAGAGGGCAACCCGAATCGATCCGGGACGTGCTGCGGGAACTTCGCTGCGGCCCGGCATCCCGTGCATTCCGATCCCAGTGGTCGCGTAACCTTCGCTCCGCCAGCGGTATTGGTGACCGGGCGCGGGCAGGTAGGATTGACGCAGCGCGTCGAGCTGTTCGGGCAGATAACTGCGGACGAACAGCGGCGAAGTGATGCCGATGATCAACGTGCCCAGCAGCAGACCGGCACACCAACGGACGACAAGTCGCTTGCCGGTCATCCTGGAAAGAACTTCAAACACATCGGCTTGTCGACTTCAAGCTGTGTTCCGGTCGGTGTCAGCTGGCCCGTATCGGCATTGATCGAAAAGACAACGATGTTATTGGTGTTCTGGTTGGCAACCAGCATGAACTTGCCGTCGGGTGAGATGCGGAAGTTGCGGGGATGAACACCGCCGCTGGAGATTGCCGATGTCCGCTTCAACCTGCCGTCACGCGCGTTGTAAACAAAACAAGCGATCTCGCTGGGCCCGCGATTGCTGCAATAAACAAACCGTCCATTGGGATGAAACAGGATTTCTGCTGAACCACGGGGCGCGTCGTCAGGAGTTCCCGCCGCCATTGTGCTGATCGTTTCCACCGTCTGGACGTTGGGGGGCGCGTAGCGGACGCTGGTAATTGTGCCCGACAGTTCGCCCAGAATCAGCATGTATCGCTGATCGGGGCTAAACACAAAGTGTCGCGGGCCACTGCCGGCGGGCGCATCAATCGCCGCTGGGCTTGATGGATTCAGCGAACCATCGTGAGCGATGTCATACAAGTAGACTTTGTCGGTCCCCAAATCGGCCACTGCTACACGCTGGTCGGTCGGATCGAAGCGGCTGCTGTGCGCGTGGGGAGCCGTTTGCCGCCGTGGGTTTACACTGGATCCAACATGTTGGACAAACCCGCTGGATGCGGCCACGGAACCATCTTTGGCGATTGGAAACAGTGCCACGCTGCCGCCGCCGTAATTGGCAATTGCGGCGTACTTGCCGTTAGACGCGGTGGCAACGAAGCAAGGCCCGTCGCCCATCGCGTCCTGGCTGCTCCGCTGGGAAAGTTTGCCTGTTTTCGGATTGATCTCCCAAGCGACAATCGCGGCGCCTTTGTCACGCTGGACTTCACAAATACTGTATAGCGACCGGGTGGGCCGATGGATGCAGATGAAAGTCGGTCGCGCCGTTTGAGCAACTTCGCGGGCCGCGGTCAGCGATCCCGTTTCGCTGTCGAACTGCGTCAAGTAGATCGCATTGCCGCCGGTACCGACATACAGCGGCACTGATTCGGCATGGGCGATGGAGGCGGCAGCCAGCAACAAAGTCGCAATCAAGGGGCGCATGGCAGACTCCTTACTGCACCGTCACGGTCACGGTGTTCATTTTGTCGCCTTGTTGGATCGAGTCGACAACGTCTTGACCCTCGATCACTTTGCCAAACACGCTGTGTTTGCCGTCCAGGTGCGGGCAAGCGACGTGCGTGATGAAAAACTGCGAGCCGTTGGTATTCGGTCCAGCGTTGGCCATCGAAAGCACACCGGGACCATCATGTTTCAGCGCCGGATCGAATTCGTCCTCGAATTTATACCCGGGCCCGCCGCGGCCGGTGCCTTCCGGGCAACCGCCTTGGATCATGAAGTCGGCGATCACACGATGGAATGTCAGGCCGTCATAAAATTTTTTTTCGCATAACGATTCAAAATTGCCGACCGTTTTCGGCGTTTGTTCGTCAAACAATTCAACTTTGATGGTGCCCTTGTCCGTTTCAAAGGTGGCTACTTTCATGGTCTCTTGCTTTTGGAGTTAGAAGTCAAAAATCGTAAGTCTGCGGTTGAAGCGGGCCCCATTTACGGCTCGGCCGATTCGGAGGGTTGGCTCGGCAGCGGTTCAGCATCCTCGGCCTGCGCGTCGGTGTCTACCGGCTCGGCTGGAAAGGTCTCGATCTCCCCATGGATTGCTTCAGCAAAACCTTCATTCAGTGAATCGACCGGGATTTCGTAACGGGTGCCATCATCCATGACCAGCTCGGCGGATTCGATCTCTTCATCTGCACTGTCTTGACGCAGGTGGATTTTTCCCGATCCTTTGCTGCCGTGCACCTCGAAGACAAAGGTCAAGGTGTCGTCGTCTTCATCCTGCTCGCTGGCAACGGTGATCAATTCACTAAAGTCCATCTCAATTTCTTCGATGATCCCGATATGCTCTTCGATGACCGGATTATCTTTCAGCTGTTGTGCGGCTCCTTCGGCGATCAAGTCCTTGCCCGCACTGACGATGAAATAGCCAACTCCGCAACAGACCAGCGTACCGATCAGAAACATGGCACCGATGGTCGCCAACACCCACAGCCAGACGTTGCTGCCTTGCCGGGCCGGATAGGGGTCGCCATACCGCGGGTCTTGCGGTGGTTGCTCAAAGGGATTGTTGGGCGCCATCGACATGGGACAAGTTTTTTCGCGGCTGGCCTCGGATTTAGCTCAATCTAGCTGCTCGTCTATTCGACATCCCGCACTCGCAGCGTGCGGGCAAACAAGATCGCGGTAAGCTACATTAGAGCCTCCGAAGTGGCCGGGGCATAGGCGACGCCCTGACACAGCCGTCGCCGTGTTGTCGGAACGCCGACCCGGTGGCGCTGGCAACGACTCCAACACTCAAGCAAAGATGGGCTGATCATGCGAATCCAGCACTTACTGTTCGTTGTCCTGGCCGCCGGATTGTCGTTGGACGTCAGTCAATTGATCGCCAAGGATCCAACGACTATCGCTGGACGCACGGTCGATGACTATGCGGCGCAGTTGACGGACGAAAATCGTGTCGTGCGGTTGCGAGCAGCGAAATCGCTTGCGGCATTCGGCATCTCCGCGGGCGATGCGCTGTCAACCGCACTTGATAGCGAAGACAAAGCGGTCCAGTACACCGCCGCGGTCGCTCTCGGTCGTCTCGGCGGTAAACCGCTGAAAGCCGCCAAGACTCGCCTCAAGCAGATGGCCAAAGACAAGGACTCGCTCGCCGCCCGCGTGGCTGCGTCGTTTGCGCTGTGCCGCGGCGGTCAGCTCGACCAACATTTACCAACCATGATCGACGCGCTCACTTATCCCGAACGCGGAATGGTTTGCAGCACAGCCGAGTTGATCGGCATGTTGGGACCGAGCGCCGCAGCAGCGGTCGAACCGTTGGAGCAACTACGCGAACAGAACCGCCCCGGCGCCAAAGGCGGCGACTATCACATTGGCGGCGCGGCCATGAACGCACTGCGCAAGATCAAGGGCGAGTAGCGGTGTTTATGCCGACCACGATCGATCCGCGGTACTGATAATGGGTCTCCATTCCGGCGATCTGTCGATTCGCCGGCAGCGAAAGTATGTCGTCGTTTGCTCCGCAAACGAACGTCCCCTGCGTTCGGCTACCGAAAGAAAGAACCTGAAGAACGTTCGTTCGCGGAGCGAACGACGACTTAAATAATTTCACACGCTCGTGGTGTAGATATTTGAACTTGAAATCTGAAACCATTCTCGAATCGGCTGTCGCGGCTGCTCGCCTGGGCGGTCAGTTGCTGATGCGTTATTTC
>JBFJVZ010000109.1:0-17938 GCA_041623895.1 Pirellulaceae bacterium
TAAGGGAACGATCGTTCGCGGAGCGAACGACGACGATCATAAATTCACAGCCTAGTAGCGAACAGATAAGCGACGACACTTCACTTTCCCCCATTCATCGCCGGCGGCTCTCGCATCTCGTCGAGCAGGCTGTTGTAAGCCGCACGAATATGGTCGCGCATCTCGCGTTGCGCCCCATCGGCTTCGCCCGCCGCCAAGGCCGCGTAAATTCGCGCGTGCTGTTCGTTCGTTTCCGCACGCCGATTGTTAGACCAGCGAATCCGATCTAAATGAGGCCTGACGTCAACCAACAGAATCCGTAGCAGCGAAGTCATCACGGTGTTGCCGGATAGTCGTCCAATCTCCAGGTGAAACTCAACGTCAAGTCGAGCGTACTCGGGCGATTCGTCTTCCAGCGGAATCTCCGCCATATCGGAAAGGATCTGCCTAAGCCGGAACAGCTCCGACAGCTCTCTCCGCTCAGCCGCCCGTGCGACCATCGTCAATTCGAGTGCTTCGCGGGTCTCAAGAATGTGAAACAGGTTCTGGTCGGGCTGACCCATGACCTGTTCAAACGAGCGTGCTGCGACGGCCTCCACAGCGTCAGCATCTGCTTCTCCCTGAACAATCGCTCCGACACGGGGAAGGATCTTCACAACGCCACGTGCCTGTGCCGTTAGCAAGGCATCTCGAACGGTACCGGCTTTTACGCCAAACTGGACAGCCAGTTCACGAATGGATGGCAAGCGGTCTCCAGGTGCGAGCCCGTTGTCAGTGATCAAATCAACAAGCAACTGAACAATATCGACCGCTTCGAGCGTTTCTGTCGCCGAATTCATACCCAAATCCTATGAACTGATAATCAGCGGGAAGCAAGATTAAATCCCTGATCTACATGACTCTCAGGGACAGCTAACCGAGGGAAAAGATTATCAGGAGCTGCGTTCTGATTGTCAAGTGATTTATCTGATTATCAGAAGCTGGAGCAGGTGACGTGCAGTTGCCGGACAATTCAACAACAGAGAAGCCAACAGCAACCAATAGAACAAACAGCTAAATGAAACCCCCGAGAGAATCGATACTTCGAAATCGGCACACCACGCTCTCGTTGGCGATTCTCTTCCTCTGCGGGTTCACCGCATCTGCGGCTGACCGGCAATCGAACGGATGGGAGAGCACCAACGCCGATGTGATCGTCTACGGTTCGACCCCCGGTGGTTTCTGCGCCGCCATTGCCGCCGCACGTGAAGGGGCTTCGGTCATTCTCCTGGAACCGACGGATCATGTTGGCGCGATGAGTACCGGTGGGCTGAGTCACTGCGACTCGAACCAGATGGTCCGTAAGACACTGATGGGGCTGTTTGATGAGTGGCACACACGCGTGGTGAAAGACTACACCGATCGCGGCCTCAAGGCTGCTTACAACCCGGCGAAGAAGGACCAGTCGAAATGGACTTTCGAGCCGCATGTCGCCATGCGTGTGACGATGCAGATGCTGAAAGAGTCTGGGGTCACCGTGCTGGCCGAACGCTATCTCAAATCGGTCACGAAAGACGGCCCCAGAATCTCGTCGCTGGTCACAAAGAACGGCACGTTCACCGCCAGAGTGTTTGTTGACGGCACCTACGAAGGCGACCTGATGGCGGCCGCCGGAGTCGACTGGACGATCGGTCGCGAGGGCCGTGACGAATACGGCGAGTCGCTGGCCGGCAAGCAGTACCCGAAGCAGAAGATGAACATCAACGGATTCGATGATGAAGGCAGGCTGTTGCCGCTGGTCACAACGGGTGATGCCGGGCCTGAGGAGGCGGGCGACAAGAACCTCATGACCTACAGCTTCCGGCTGTGTCTGACCGAGGATGCAAACAACCGCGTGCCCATGCCGAAACCGGACAACTACAACCCGGACCGCTTCGAGATCGTCCGCCGTGCCCTCAAAGCGGGAGAGAAACGTGTTGGCTTTGATCTCTACCCGCTGCCCGGCAGGAAACTGGACGGCAACAATTCGATCGGCGGACAGTTTTCAATCGGCCTGGTCGGCGGCGGGAACGACTGGCACTCGGCCGACGAAGCGGGGCGAAAGAAGATCTGGGAAGCGCACAAGCAGTACACGCTCGAGTTCTTTCACTTCCTGACGACCGACCCGGCCGTGCCCGCAGCGACTCGCAATCGATACGCGAAGCTCGGCCTGTGCAAGGACGAGTTCGCCAGCTACGACCACTTCTCACCGGCACTCTACGTCCGCGAATCGCGGCGGATGAAGGGCCTGTATGTCATCAGCCAGCAGGACATCCTTGAGTTGCCGGAGAAGAACGACCCGATCGCGATCTCGTCGTTCCCGATCGATTCGCACGACTGCCAACGCATCGCACTTAAGGGCGGAGGCGTCATCAACGAGGGGACGATTTTCCCCGTGCGGAGAATTCCCGGTCAGGGCTACGCGTACCACGTGCCGTACCGCTCGATCCTGCCGAAACCCGAGCAGTGCGACAACCTGCTCGTGCCGGTCGCGCTGTCATGCACGCACGTCGGAATCTCGTCGCTGCGGATCGAAGGTGCGTGGATGGTGATCGGTCAGGGGGCCGGCATCGCCGCGGCGCTGGCGGCGGATCAGGACGTGTCCGTGCAGGAACTGGAGTACGCGAAGCTCCGCGACCGACTGCTGGCTCAGAAGCAGGTTCTGCAATTGCCGGACGTGTCCGATCTGCCATCGGCAAGCGGTTCCATCGCTGCGAAGACGCTGCCGGGAATCGTACTCGACGATGCGCACGCGAAGCTGACAGGCAACTGGTCTCGATCAACGAATTTTAAACCGTACATCGAAAACGGATACGTCTTCAGCGGAGAAAAAGATGCCAAAACAAAAGGCGACGGCAAATCGACCGCGACCTTTCGATTCAAAGCGTCAAAGTCCGGTCGATATCAGGTGCTGATGGCTTATTCGGCTCATGAAACCCGAGCGAAGAATGTCCCCGTGACTGTTTCGTCAGGGGCTCACAGCAAAACCATCGTGGTGGATCAAACTGCACCACTCCCAGACGGCAAACGCTTTCGCCCCATCGACACGGTCGATCTTCAGGCGGATGCCGAAACCGTCATTCAAATTTCGAACGCGGACACGGGCGGCTTTGTGATCCTGGATGCACTGCAACTGCTTCCCGTTAAGTAGAAGCTGAAAAAGCAGCACTTACGACGATTCGGCTTCTCGTCAAATGGACCCCTGTCCGAGCAGTTGTCTGAAAAGTCTGACCGGTCAACGAACTTGCACGGGGGCAGTTTTTTGACCGCAGGCGATCGAAACCTGCTTTCACCTGACCGACAGGATTGGGCTCAATTGGCTTTCCAACGATTCCGCCTCTGTGTTGCAGTACGATTGGCTAATCCAGCGCATGAAGTCGGCTCGGCGGATCTTACCGAGTGGTTTTTCACCATCAACAATCAACACCTGCCGGACGGTACTGCGGCAGAGAAATTCACAAATTTCGCGAGCTCTCGTCTCAACCCGATAGGTCACCAGTTGAGTTTTCATGAGGTTCTGTATGGGAGAATCCAATCTCTTGCCCGCCAACGTTGCTGTCATGATGTCGTCTACGTCGATCACACCCGCCACCAAGCCATCGGCATTCAGCACAGTAATGGACTCAACACCCTCGGACTGAATCAATCGAACCGCCTCGCTGATCGTTTCTTGCGGGGATAGAGAATCTCCAAGGGGAATCATGATTTCTTTGGCAGTCAGCCGGCCCCAAATCGGTGATTCGTCACGCCCGCCAAGTTCCCTCAGGCGCTCAAAGACGACGACCCGGTTCCGACCGAGCCGCTTTGCAATCAACATTGCTTCATCTGCTTGCTCGATCAATTGCTTGGGGCGGGGCAACTCACCGGTGTGGCTCGTCAGACCGAAGCTGGCCGAAATCTTCACCTCCTGGCCGTCGACTGGAATTGCTAACTCGGCAATTCTCTGTCGAACGCGTTCGCACCAGGTAACTGCATTCTGTTCCGCGGTTTCTGAAAGTAAGATGCAAAACTCTTCGCCCCCAAAACGGCCGACAAGGTCGCTCGTGCGACTGTTCGAGCGAAGGATATGCGCGACTTGTTCGAGGACTCGGTCGCCGGTCGCGTGTCCAAACGTATCATTGATGCGTTTGAAGAAGTCGATATCTAACATGACGCATGACAAAGGTCTTTGATATCGCTTGGACCGTTGCCATTCGGCTTGGAAAAGTTCGATAAAAGTGTTGCGATTCAGGACTCCCGTCAGGGCATCATGCCTCGCCAGTTCTGCCAACTTTTGATTCAAGGCTGCCATCGATTGCGAGGTTCGCTTGAGGCTGACATGCGTTGCGACTCTGGCCAGTACTACCTTCAAGTCGAAGGGCTTGGTGAGGTAGTCGTTTGCTCCTAATTCAAGGGCGCGCACAATATCTTCGGCGGTGTCCTTGGCGGTGACCATGATTACGGGGAGTTGCTCGCGAGAATGTCTGTCTCGAATCCATTTCAGCACGTCCCAGCCATTCACGTTCGGCATCATGATGTCCAACAGGATCGCGTCAAAGGAAGATCGCGTTAGACAGTCAATCGCGTCCGCGCCGCCCGTCGCTACGGTCACGTCATAGCCGCGACGTCTGAGTCGCCGCGAGAGCAAATCGCGGTTCATGTCATTGTCGTCCACAACCAGAAGAGAACGGTGATCACGTTCTTCGACAATCGGCAACGCGGTGTGCCCGGACGAGCAGCTGGAATCGGCGTGTTCGTGAAACTGTTCGAGTTTATCCGCCACCATTAAACACCGATTCTTGATCCATGAGGTTCTTGCCCCCTGCCCCTACAGAGAACCGCAACGAAGGATGGGACGTTTTCCGCATACGTGCCCGAGTATTTGAGAGATTTCGGTGACGCGGGCCGCAAGCTCTACCGACTCTGACGAATATGACGACACACGGGAGGTCCAAAACGATGCCACTGGGAAGTCATCGGGTTGGTACTTGCCCGACGATCGGCAAGTGGCAGTTGCATTGCGGAAGCAACCAATTCACCAGTCCTGGGGATCCCAGACGTCAGGCCGAAACACGATTCTTGCCGTGCGCTTTGGCTCGATAGAGGGCTTCGTCAGACCGTGAAATGAGGTTGAGAAGTTCGTGGCCGGATTCTGGATAGCAGGCCACGCCGATGCTGATCGTGGGTGCCAAAGCGATCCCATCCTTTTCCATCGACGCGGTTTCGACGGCGTCGCGAATCTGTTCGGCAATCTCAGTCGCCGAAGCCAAGTCATGATCTGGCAGGAATGCGGTGAACTCGTCGCCTCCAAAGCGGCAGGCGCGTCCTCGCGAGCCCATGACACGTGCGATCAGACGACCCGTTTCCCCGATCACGTGAGCACCGAACAGATGGCCGTGCGTGTCGTTGATTCGCTTGACACCGTCCATGTCCATCATCAGTACGGCCAAGGAACCGCTGGTTTGATTTGCCTCCTGGAGGGCAAATTCGAGAGCTTCGTCAAACCGGCGCTTGGACGGAAGCCCCGTGAGCGGATCCGTCCCGACCAGCATCGCGATCTCACTTTGAAAATGAATGTCGATTTCATCCGCCAGAGCGAATCGGATCACCGTATCGCCAACCAAAATCTTGTCCCCGTCCTGCAATGGTTGCGGCCCGGCGATTAATGAACCGCCCACGCGAGTACCGTTGGTCGATCCCAAATCCTGGATCAGATAACGGTCGTCACCAACCGGCATGATGGTCGCGTGTCGACGGGAAACTCGATGATCAAGCAGCGGAAACTCGCAGTTTGGGTCACGGCCAACAACTGCACGGTCTTCAATGGATGCGTGAACGCCCAAGTCCGCGCGCCCACGAATCACGGTCAAGAACGCTCTCTTGGACTGAGACTTCTGCAACAGGCCGTCGGAATCCTCGATGCGGACCGTCCCAGTCAGTTGCGGGCTCGGAGGTATTTTCGATAGTTGATCGTCGTTGTAAATACTCATGTCACTGCGGATACTACGGAGAAAGAGCAAATCTCGTCAACGTAGATCCCTGCCCGTCGGATCGCTGGGGTGCAGGACGAAGCAAATTAGCTCGTGGCGCCCGTGATAGCAAGCGTAAACAGGTACTCACCGTGGACCCATTCGTACCTGCTTTACGGAGTCTTGAACTGAACGCCTTTCTTTTTGAGCGCCGCTTCCAGAGATGATCGATTCGTCTTGTCGGGATCGATCCATGCGGTGGCTTGGCCGGTTTGGAAACTGGACGTCGCTTGCACGACACCCTCCACTCGCATCAGGGTCTCGTACACCGCCAGTGAGCAGGCTTTGCAGTCCAGTCCAGTGACCGGGATTTCGATCAGCTTCAGCCGCTGACGATCGATCGAGCTGGCTGGTTTGATTCCAAAGGTGTGATTGGATAGCTGTCTAATGCCGTTGTTCAGCCGGTCGATGATTTGATCCCCACTTGCGCCGCGAAAAAGATCGCTACCCGAAGCATAGGCGATCGTAACCGTTGCGGTATCAAAGTCAACGTCAATCAGGTTGGCTTCCGGGAACTCTGCCAACACTTTTTTCATGTCATCAACGCGACGGGGACTAAATAGTCCGCTGACTTGAACCTTCAGTGAGTCACCATCAGCGAAGTCGAATTCATGCGGAGCTGTTTCCTTGTTGGGTATGACGGCGGCAACCACGGGGGACTTCACCGCTGGGAGAGTCGAAGTCATCATCATTCTGTGATCTGAATCTCGTGCGGCTTTGGCAATTTTTCTTGGGCCCTCGTGTTTCGCGTGGCCAATCGTGTTTGTTCGGCCGGTGAATAGCGGGCTGCCGACCAGCTCGTGCAGCAACGTCCGAATGCCGCCCCCATTGCTCTCGGTGCGGCGAACGATTTGTTCAATCAACGGTCGATCACTAAAACGGACTTCGCGACCGGTCGCGTAAACGGCCAATTGCCGCGTTAAATTTTGTAACAACCGCGTTGCATCCGATGCGATCAGTGTGCGGTACTGATCGATATCGTTGAACTCGCGACCATCTGCAAGCGTTCCGGTGGCGTCCACGGCTGGGCCTAGTTTGAAACCGATGCCGATCAGTGGATCAATCGAGCCTCGATCCGCCGGATCGCCTTCTCCGATCGAACGATAACGTTTGCGAAAGCCACCGATGACATCAAACGCTTCCAGCGCAAATCCCGGGGGGTCGATGCGTTGATGACATGAGGCACACACGGCATGCTCGCGGTGCTTGGCAAGCTGTTCGCGGATTGTCGTGGTCCCACGCACATCCGGTTCGATTGCTGACACGTTTGCCGGCGGCGGCTCCGGCGGCTCGCCAAGCAACCGATCAATCACAAAAGCGCCGCGCGGAACCGGTGATGTCGTGGTTCCATTGGCCGTGATCTTCAGTATCGCTGCTTGAGTCAGCAGTCCGCCACGCGGACAATCCTCGGGAACGCGGACACGACGAATCTGCGACCCCTGCACATCCGGGATGCCATAGTGCGTGGCCAGTTTTTGGTTGACCATCACAAAATCCGACTTGATAACATGCCTGGCGTCGAGATCCTGGGCGAGCATTTCGCGAAAATAAGCCCTTGTTTCGGCGACCATCGTATCTTGCAGGTACGGACTGAATTCGGGGTACAGTTTTTTGTCGGGATCGGTCGCCGCAATCTGACGCAGCTTCAGCCATTGACCAAGAAAATCTGAGATCAAACGATCGCAGCGTGGATCGTTCAGCAGTCGCTCGACCTGGGCGTGCAACACCGCAGGTTCCAGCAGATCACCCGCTGCGACATGCTGCATCAGTTGCTCGTCCGGTAGTGAGTTCCAGAGCAGATAAGAAAGACGGCAAGCGATCGCGTGAGCATCCAGTATGCCGGCTGGCAATTTACCAGTTGGCGGTTCACCGGCCGGAAGTTCACCGGTTGTTTCGACGTGGTACAGGAAATCAGGTGAAACGAGTGCAGCTCGATAGGCGGCCCGCATCGCCATTTCGAAACAGTCACCGGCAGCAAGACGATCACCGACGATCGTTACGTACTGTTGTCGCACTTGGTCAGCAACGGGCCGGCGGAATAGCTTCGGCAAGAATCTTGCCAGCAAGCGGTCCGCGTCCTCGAGTGGTGCGTGGCTGTGAACCGTCCACACGCCTGGTTGCGGATCGGGTCGATTCATGCCGGCACCAAGTTGTCGTACTTTGACTCTTTGCGGAGGTCGTACGTCCGGTTGATCTTGTTGTTTGAATTCCACCAGTGGCAAATCACCGAACAGCATCTTGTGACTTCGCGGCGGCCATGATTCATACAGCGGTCCTTCGATCTCCAACCAGTCCACCACAATTCCTGGTCCGGTGAAGGCGAGTGCCCGACCTTTTCTCGCGTAATTGGCAACGGGGGCCAGCGAGGCTGTGTTGAATCCGATGATCTCGTTGTGATTGAGCCAGACGACGAATTCATGCTCGAGCGGCTTCGACTTGGGGGCGTCAAAATATCCGAGCACGTAACTGGGATGTTGGCCGCCGCGGCCGTCACCAGTTAACTGCACAACGGACAGCCGCGCTGCCTCGGTTCCGCGGCCGGCCAGCATCTTTCCTTTGTCCCATTGGAAGCTCCACAGTGATGTCCGCACGCGATAACGCGCCGGATAAATGGTCACGTGCTCGATAAAGTAGGGATTGAAGGATTCATCTTCATGTCGAAACAAGCCAACCGAGGCGCCGTTGCGAAAGGAACCGAGTCGTTCGTGCGCACCCTGGTCGATGTGATTCTGCTCGCCCGCCGGTGGGAACTCCGGATCAGGAAGTTTGTTTTTCAGCAGCACGCCATCGCCGTTCATCAACACATGGGCGACGAAACCACCTCGATTGGCCAGTGAAATCCGCCGTCGTTGGATGGTCGGCGGCTGGGGAAAAGTGGCGATGGCGAGATTCAAGATGTGATCGGCTGCTTCCAGGTACTTCGCCATGTTGACGTGCGAGATGTCCAACGCATCGGTGTGCTTGTCGAAACCATGCGCAGTTCCGTCAGCCGGAAGATTCCCGGCCAAAGCGATCCCGGGCATGTCCAGTAGATCGCGGATCGTGTTCTCGTACTCGGTCCGCGTCAGCCGCCTGATGTGAGGCGATTGCTGTGAATGTCGGGTGTCCGCTGCGGTCAGAGACTGACTTAATGATTGGACGATTGCGGTTCGCTCGGCCGCGGTTGGCTGATCAGCATCTTTGGGCGGCATCTCGCCCGCAGCGATCCGGTCATGCACTTTGACCCAGCGGCGAAAGGTGTCTCGGTCATTACTGCTGAAGTCGGCGGCAAGTACCGTCAGGTTCAGCGTTGCTTCCTGAGTCGTTTCACCATGGCAGTCGGTGCAGTAGCGGGCAATGAATGCCGCGTCGTCGGCCGCCTCGACTGCCCGCGCTGGGCAGCCCAGTGAAACCGTCAACAAAACGGCGGCCAGACGGATCAAGGAATGCATGGGATTATGCAAACTCCAGTCCTCTCATCGTGCCTTTGCCGGTCGAGAATTCATCGACCGCGATTCCCAGTCGCTGCAGCATCGAAACATACAGATTCGACAGTGGGTAGTTGTTTTCGGTATCAAAGACAAGGTGCTGGCCGTGTTTGAAACCGCCTCCGGCCAACAGCACCGGCAGGTTCACATTGGAGTGTGAATTGGCACTGCCCATGCAGGTCCCGTATAGCACCATCGACCGATCCAGCAACGACGCGTCTTCTTCTTTCGTCTCTTGCAGCGTGCTCAGGAATTCGTTCAGGGCGTCGAATTGTCGTTCTTCGTGCCCGCGCAGTTCTTGCAAAACTTCGGGACGATTGCCGTGATGAGTGATGTTGTGAATCACGGTCGTGTCAATAAAGAGTGAAACGATCCGCGACGAATCGGTCTGCAGGGCAAGTTTGATAACGTCGAACATCATGCGTGATCGCTCAACGAATTGCCGTGGGTCTTTGTTGTCTTCCGGCAGGTTTGCCTGGACCTTCGGCTTCGGTCTGTATTCCCACTGCTGGGCACTGTGTAAACGTTGCTCCAGATCGCGAACAGCCGTCAGGTACTGTTCCATGCGCTGCTGGTCGGCCGCCGACAGCGATCGTTTCAGTCGCCGCGATTGTGCGGCGACAAAGTCCAACGTGCTGCGTCCTTGTCGAAGCGACTGGACGCGGGCTTCAATTTCTTCCGGCCGGCCTTGAATGAACAGCCGCTGAAACAAATTGCGGGGACTCTTTTCAGCCGGGATCGGTGCGCCGCTTCGAGTGAAGCTAAGCGTCGGGTTTTCATTACTCATCGCCAACACCAGCGACGGATACCGGGTCTGATTCCCAATCTGTTCGGCAGCGAATTGGTCCAGCGAAACACCGTTGCGAAATCCACCCCGTTCCGGGTGGGGCGTGCCCGTCAAAAAACATCTTTCCGCGGCATGCGCCCCCGTGACTCCCGGCAGGCTGACGCCGGAGAAAATCGTCATCTGATTTTGCAGTCCGGCGAGCCTTTCCAAATAGGGGCTGGGGGCATAGTCCGTCCCCGCTTTGTCGGGAAAGAAATACTGCGGGAGGATACCCATGTTGGTTTCGATCGCCACCATCCGCCGAGGCGACGACGAATCCGGCTCGTTTGCGAAGGCCGGTTGCATGGCGTCCAACAGCGGCAAAGCAATCGTGACGCCGGCTCCGCGCAACAGAGCGCGGCGCGAAAGAAACGAACGTCGAGGGAATGTCACCATACGGAAAGGCTCCAGCGAAAATC
Source organism: Pirellulaceae bacterium (assembly GCA_041623895.1). Classification (GTDB taxonomy): domain Bacteria; phylum Planctomycetota; class Planctomycetia; order Pirellulales; family Pirellulaceae; genus JBFJVZ01. The sequence goes on from JBFJVZ010000109.1 coordinate 10,718, forward strand.
AGCGGGCAAAACCGAGCTTATTTTAATGCCAGGTACCGCACGCGGCGCTGGCAAAACTGTCTCGAATTACTCCCACCGGGGACTTTAAACCGCGGGCAATTGGATATCATTGTGAAGTCACGGCTGGAAAGCCGCAAGGAGCGCACAAGGGTTATTGTGACGCGTCAGCCAGAGCTCTTAAGTTGTCAACCAATCCGTCCAGTCGAGCACAATTGGATTCAGGGAAATGGCGTTTCTAGTTATATCGGTTACCGAGTAGAAACGATCTGCCGAGAATCCATACTCTTTTGTGAAGTAGTGTTCGCAGCGAACATCATCGGCAGGGACTGGGATCACGTCGGTGGCAACTTCAAAGTGGACCTCGGTGGGCCGGTTGGGGGTGCACTGCTGTTGCTTGAACAACATAAAAATGGGCAGCGCCCGTAACTCGTTTCTCGCGACGGAATCAAATTCAACCATTACTTGGAGTGCCGTCAAAAGTTCATCCAAAGAGCAGGGATTGTCGTGAGATCCGAGATTGCCGAGCGAAGGTATTTTCAGCTGGTTGAGTTTGCCGAACAGCTTGTTTTGCTCCCTTAAAACTTCCCCAAGCACTTCGGATTCTGGGTTTTCCAAGACAGAGCCCAGAGCGTTCATCAGACTCATCAGTGGATGAATCGTCATTTTGCCATTTGTTGGGATCTGCATCGCCTGACCCTCTGAGTTCTTTACGTTTGCCTCGACTCTGTGACGGAAGGGCTGGTCGGAAAAGAAATCGCTCGGGCAAAACACTGGGTATCGCTGGGGCCAGCCGGTTGGCGCAATCGTATTCTCGGTGCTAATGAACTGATCCAACGCAAAGGCATACTGGATTGCCGTCTTTACGATCCACTCCGCACGGCGGCGACCTTGATTGACCATGTTTCGCGCGGACTCCGTGTCACCGGGCTTCGCAGAGAGACTGAGTGGCAACGCTCGCTCGCCGACATTCGGAGCAACTGTCGCCTGGACAAACCCCAGCGCGTTTTTCACTTCAGACACCAGTGTTTCTGCCAGGTCCGGGTCCGAGAAATCCCAGTCGGCATCGTGATATTTATACGAGCAGCAGGTAAGTGCTGCGATTGCTGATGCAATTTCAGGTTGATCCAGCTGTCGTCGCAGTACCGTCTCCGGATCCCTTCTCAAGACGTAGTGCAGGACTCGATCAAAAAAATCGCCGCCGGTTTGGGCTGTCAGAATCTCGAGACGTTGCAAGTTGTCGATTGACTCGTAAGCCTTGATTAGCAATTGAGCAAGATTGACGGAGAAGCATTCCGTTTTGAAAGGCGGCTTTAAGCGAGGTAAGACATCGTTCAAACAGGAAATGACGAGTCGTGGCGGTGCGGACAGCAGCAATTGTTGGAGCGATGCCATGTCAAGTTCCGCAAAGGTTGCTTTTGCCACGGCAGTTCTCGCTCGCGGGGCACGAGACCAATCGACGTCTTTGAAAAAGGACTCACGGCTCGACTCAAGGCATAAGCTGAGAATTCGTTGCAAATCGTCCCGGTTCTGGATACCGGCGATGGCACTCGGGGCGGCGTGAATCTCCCAATCATTGAGGCTTTCACTTGTATTTAATCGATCGTCACTCGGATGCCATCGGTTGCGAAAATACAAAAAGGCGGAATAGCGTTCGGGCTCTTCTCCGGTCACGGCGAATCGCTGACCTGCTACCCACTCCTTCCAGCGCGCGGACCATCCGATGCATTCAAAGTCGAATACATCGTTCTTGTTGAACGATATGCCACTGTGGTCATTTTGCTCAATGGCTCTGGCGTACTGGTACAGGTTTGCGGTGTTTTCGTTGCCGCAAAAATAGCTGAAGCCATTCGTAGCATTCTTTCGCTCAATCACCCCCAGCGGGCCGACCGTGAATCGACCAAAAGCGAAAGCACGCCCCTGAGCTTCAGGCAAGAGTCGATCGCCACGCTGGAACTCTTCGGCCAGCCTGTCAAGCAGGGCTTCGGTATCCGTCAGCGCGGGATTGGTACAGAATTCAAAAAAACAGTAGCGTGCAGCGTTATCCAACGCTCCGGGGCCGAGTTGTTCAAACTTGTCAACAACTTCCTTGCTGACCTCGTCATAGGTATCCGGTTCCTTCAAAAACAGAGGCCCAGCGCCGTCGTCAAAATGCTCAACATCAGCCCGCCAAGGGATACAATCACAAAGGTGATGGCTGTCGCGGGGGCACGGCCGAAACAAATGAAATGCACTCCAACAGGCAAACGCAATCGCATCCTCGGCGCGAGCAAGTTTGTCACTTTGGTCGATGGGCATCGATGCGTCCCTTCCTCGCTCCATAACTAGCTGTATGAGGACTGACGAAAGTTCCGGCGATCTATGATATCAGCTAGGCTGGCATGACGGAGAGTTGCCGCGGGCACGCATGCGTAGATGGATTGATTCCGATACGACGCATTTACACGATGCGATTTATATGCGTGCTCCGGTTCATTACCAGAGGAATCCGGCTTTTCTAAGCGGACGATACATCAGCAGGGAAACAATAATCCCCAGCAGAAAGCCAGCCCCGCCACCGAGGATACCAGGTAGCCAACTGTTCTTTGCGATTGGCAATGCCAGACCAACGATTGCCAGCAACGGCCCCAAGATCACTGAAAACAAAAAGAACTTTCCCAACTGTGCCTTTACCGGTGTCAGCTTTTGCATTTCTGAAAACATCTCGTAGAGTGATTGGCCGTTTTTCAGCACCACTTCCTTCATTGGGGCAGTTCCACATCCGATGCAGTCCGTCTCATGCAACGGAAAAGAGTGTGGATCCAGTGCAGCGATTCTGATCACTCGGTCGTCAACCTTGGTCTCCGTATCGCAATCGGGGTGATAGTAGGACGACAACAGCGCGCGAGCCTGCTGCAGTGCGTCGTCGGGACCGGTCGGACGGCGAAAACGGAGTGAAGATGCAGTGTCCTGGGTCTCCTTGATTGCTTGCTGGACAGCCTCAAAGTCGGCGCGGGCCGACCCTGGATGATACTCCGTCAACAGTTCGTTCAGCGCATCGCGCAGCAACTCTTTTTTCAGACCGAATGTTGAACCCAGGCTCTCCGTATTCCCGCTGGAAGTTACCAGGTAGATCCAGTCGGGAACATACTCAGCGCTGTCGGCTCCGATTGTCTCAATCCTGTCCCAGTCAAATTGGTTACCAGCGAATTCGATACCTTGCCGGCTAATGATCGCCTGCGGAACCTTACGAAACGGAACCCACAGGATGGTCAGCAGGATCGCAACGCCACCCAAGGCTGCGAGGCCCCACCAGAAACCGCCTTTCATGAGCCCGAGCACGACCCCTGAGATGATCAGAAGGAACATTGGACCGAGCGTGCGAAGCAAGAATGACGTGTGAGACTCTCGCAGTACGACTTCCTCGCCCGCGCGGACGCGCTGTACTAATTCTGCTTGCCGCACAATAGACCTCCGAGAATCAAGAGACTCTGCCAAAAGTGAAATCGATTCTCGCAAAGCCAAGAGCAGTGTACAACACTTTGCTTCTGTCATCGGTTAAACGCACCCCTGCCGCGGTGAGTTTCACCTGCCTGCAGGCCGTTGAATTGCGGTGATAAGCCAACTGACCTTGCCAGGATCAGCGATTGTCTGCGACCGCTGTCGAATTTCGGTAGGATGACGCGGTTTGCGAATCGGCCACGGAGTGTCCGACGACTCTGGCGATCCGTATGTGGTGAGACGATTCCTGCAATAAAGCGGATAGCTCCGGAACGGTAGTCCCGGTCCGGTGTTCCATTGAGGACTGATTGTTTACCTAACGCCGCCGACAGAGTTTGATCGGCGATTAACGTATTTCAGGCAGCTAAAGACCATTTCAATCGAGTTGATCAATGCGACGAATCAATCCCTGGATTTGCAGTACCGCTACCGTTCTTTTCTTGACCACGAATGCACTGGCAAAGGACAATTGGCCGACATTTCGCGGTGCTGACCGTTCCGGTGTCGCCTCCGAAACAGGTCTGCTGAGCGAATGGCCCAAAGACGGCCTGAAACTGGTCTGGACCGCCGCGGGGGCGGGGCGCGGTTACGCGAGTTTGGCCATCGCTGATGGCAAGATCTACACGCTTGGCGACGCGCTCTCCACGGCCAGCGACGAAGATGAGTACCTCGTTTGTTTTGACCAGAAGAGCGGTGAACAACTCTGGAAAGGCAAGACGGGTGAGGCCTGGAAAAGCGGCAAAGAATCTTGGCAAAGCTCGCGCAGCACTCCCACGGTCGATGGCGATCGGGTGTACGTGTTGACGGCCTACGGCGAACTGATCTGTTTCAAGAGCAGCGGCGACGAAGTCTGGCGTAAAAACTTGAAGAGCGACTTCGCCGGTAAGAAAGCCGATGGATGGGGATACAGCGAATCAGTGCTGATCGACGGTGAAAGACTTGTCTGCACGCCGGGCGGAGACAAGAACACGCTGGTCGCGCTGAACAAGAACACGGGAGAGACGATCTGGACGACCTCGCGCGAAAATGATCGCGGTGCCGGACATGCCTCGATCGTGATTGCGGAAGTCGGCGACATACGCGTGTACGTCCAGACAACTGGCAGCGGCGCCCTGGGTGTGCGGGCCAGCGACGGCAAGTTGTTATGGAGTTACGACATCAAACGCACGACCGCCGTGATTCCAACTCCAATCGTCCGGGATGACCTTGTCTTCTTCACGGCTGGTTACGGCACCGGTGGCGCGCTGCTGCGGCAAGTTGCGAAAGCAGGCGGTGCAGTGGAAGTCGAAGAGATTTATCCGACCAATCCGGATCTTGGTAACAAACATGGCGGCATTGTTTTGGTGGGCGATTATCTTTACGGGGACTCCGAAGATCGCGGCATCCCGTTTTGCGCCGATTTGATGACCGGCGAAGTGAAATGGAAATCGCGTGGCTCGGGAAGGAACTCGGCAAGCGTTACGTCCGCGGACGGCAAGCTGTACATCCGCTTCAGCGACGGAACAATCGCGCTGGCCGAGGCATCTCCGGAAGGCTACGAAGAACTGAGTAGCTTCAAAGTCCCCGGCAGCGGCGACCGACCCAGTTGGTCGCACCCGGTCGTGCTGGATGGTCGGCTCTATCTCCGCGAAGGAGACAAAGTACTCTGCTACGATCTGAAGGGTTAAGCTGCCGCGCGCCTGGCGACGTTTTTGTTTCACCTCCACCGGGAGAGGCTGGGGTCTTAGCTGCGGGACGGGTAGCTGGAAACAAGCGAGCGGCTTGACCGCCTTCTTTGTTAGTTGAACGTCCGACCAAGAGTCGATGCATGTTGACTTTACGATTTTTCCTATACGCCGCTGCACTTGCGTTGCTGCTTGTGCCGACTTGCCAAAGCACGGCGGACGGGCCGCATGCGGAACGAGTTGACGCAAGCACGTTGTCAGGAAAAGTGATGTGCGGGTATCAGGGCTGGTTCAACTGCGAAGGTGATGGTGCCGGCCTGGGATGGACGCACTGGGCAAAGAACGAACACAAGCCGTTTGCACCCGGCAACGCGGTCGTGGATCTTTGGCCCGATGTCTCCGAGTTAGGGGAAGACGAGCGATACGCCACCGGTTTTCATCACGCTGACGGACGTGTTGCCGAAGTTTTCAGTAGTGCGAATCCAGCAACGGTCATGCGGCATTTTCAGTGGATGCGAGATTATGGAATCGACGGTGCCTTCCTGCAGCGATTCGCCAACGGTTTGGATCAGGGACGAGTCCAGCGACATAAGGATCAGGTGCTTCAGTCCGTTCGCACAGCAGCTGACCAGGCTGGGCGTGTTTATGCCGTGATGTATGACTTGAGCGGATTGCGAGCCGGCCAAGTCAAGCGCGTTCGTGAAGATTGGCGATTCTTGGCAGAGGAAAAGCACGTTTCGGACGACTCCAGCTATCTTCATCATCGTGGCAAGCCGGTCGTTGCGGTTTGGGGAGTCGGGTTCAGTGACAACCGCAAGTATTCGCTGCAGGAATGTTTCGACTTGGTCAAAGATCTCAAGTCTGCAGGTTGCACCGTCATGCTCGGAGTTCCGTCGTGGTGGCGCGAAGGCACACGCGATGCGCTGCATGATCCGCTGCTGATGAAAATCATTGAAAGCGCCGACATCGTCAGCCCTTGGACGATCGGTCGTTATCGATCACCGCGGGAGGCGACCCGCCACGCCGCACAGGTTTGGTCGCCCGATCTGCAATGGTGCCAGGAAAAAGGTGTCGACTTTTTACCGGTCGTCTTTCCTGGTTTCAGTTGGCACAATCTGCATGGCGGACAGCTTGATCAAATTCCAAGACTCAAAGGCGAGTTTCTGTGGTCGCAAGTCGTGGCGGCCAAGCGTATTGGTTGCGAGATGATTTACGTCGCCATGTTTGATGAGGTTGATGAGGGGACCGCGATCTTCAAATGCACATCTGATCCGCCCAGGGGTGAGGGTGTGCGCTTTCTGGACAACGAGGGTCTAGCCAGTGACTTTTATTTGAAACTGGTTGGAAGAGCAGCAAGAATGCTCCGCGGTGAACTTCCAGTAAGTGACAACTTCAAGCCACTCCAACGCGATTGAATAAACTCGGCCGACAAGAGGACAAGTTTCATAACCGACGGGAGGGCGACGCTCCCGCGGAGCCGCGAGCGTTCTCCGACACTTCGGCTCGGACGGAGCCTCGCCCTCCCATAAAACACAACAAACGCATGTTCGCAATCGGCCAAAAAATACCCAGCTTCCGGTTAATCACTATCCCAGCCTGACGCTCCCGAATTACCGGCCAAATCCACACTCACATTACCCAAGCAAGCGTAAGAATTGAGAAGTAACATGCAGCGACGCGGATTTGCCATCTTGTTGACCTTGTTCATGTGTGTCGGAACCGCAGGTTCACAAGAACCGGCGATAACCGCAAAGATCAACGCTGCTGTCCAACCTTTCGTCGATCGGCAGGAATTGGCAGGCGCCGTGATGCTGGTCGCCGATCCAGAACGAATCTTGAGTCTGTCTGCGGTTGGTTATGCCGATATCTCTGCCAACAAGCCAATGGATACAATGTTGGACCGCCCCCAAAAGAACAGGTTCGCATCCAATAAGCTGCGGAGCAGCGAAAGACGATTCCTGGGGCTGCGGATTGCTCGCCAGAGACGAGCAATCCTGACCCCAGGCTCTACGCTGCCACTGCTACGCAGTTGTCGTATGGTTGTGATGAACGAAAACGTCGATGCCTCCAACTACCGTGA
>JBFJVZ010000110.1:0-17889 GCA_041623895.1 Pirellulaceae bacterium
AGTTTCATGGGAGGGCGAGGGCTCCCGCCGAGCCAAAGCGTTGGATAACGCGTTGCGGCTTCGCGGAAAAGGGGTCAGCGAATAACGACTTTCGGGTTCTCTCTTTCGACCGAGCGAAAATTTTTCCTAAAGTCCGGCGGTCTTCAATCCGAGAGCCTCGTGTCGATGGAGCGACTTTGGCTTGATTCGCCTGTTCTTGCTCGCCTTGATTGCTATCGGTGTTTGCTCGGTTGCTGCTGCGCAGAATACCGGCGAAACGGCTCCTACCATCGTTCAGCAGACGCCGGTCACGTTACCGGTGGAAACGCTGCAGTTGGTCGGTGGCGGACCTGAGCAATGGACTAGCCCCGAAGGGCTAACCAGCACGCTGCAAGTGATGGTACTGTTGACGGTGATAAGCTTGGCACCGGCGATTTTGTTGATGACCACTTGTTACGTGCGAATCATCATTGTCTTGGGTTGTTTACGTCAGGCACTCGGGCTTCAGGCGTTACCGCCCACCCAAGTGATGACCAGCCTGGCACTATTCATGACCGTGTTCGTGATGACACCGGTTTGGTCGCAAGTCTACGACGATGCAATCAAACCGTACACCGATCCGCAAACCGAGATGTCAATCCAACAGGCTTACGAGGCAGGCTCGGTTCCGATTCGGCTGTTCATGTCCCGCCAAATCAAAGTTGCTGGAAACATCGACGATGTGTTGCTGTTTTACCGCTACATCGATGCAGATGGCCCGGTGCCGAGTTCGTTCCAGGACGTTCCGATCCGAGTCCTGTTGCCGGCGTTCATCTTGAGCGAACTGAAGACGGCGTTCCTGCTTGGTTTTCAGATATACCTCCCGTTCTTGATCATCGATCTGGTTGTCGCCAGCGTCACGATCTCGATGGGCATGTTGATGTTGCCCCCCGGTGTGATCTCGCTGCCGTTCAAGTTGCTGTTGTTTGTATTGGTGGACGGTTGGCGACTGGTCGTGGAAATGTTGATGAACAGTTTTGGAACCTTCGCGTAGGTGCGGCATCCTGCCGTACGAACTGACACAGTGCGGCATCCTGCCGTACGAACAAAACAACTGATCTGGCACGGTTGGAAGCCGCGTCTGCGAAAAGACAACTGCCTACGGTTAAGGAAAGAAACGAAATGTTGGACACCGCCGCCGCGATGGAACTTTGTCGGACCGCTTTGATTTCGGCCGTGGTGATTGCGGCGCCGCTGCTGTTGGTTGGCATTGCGGTTGGCTTGCTGGTCGGATTGCTTCAAGGGCTGACCCAAATCCAAGACCAAACCGTCGCCTTTGTCCCCAAGCTCTTGGCAACGGCGGCTGCCTTGATTGTCTGCATGCCTTGGCTGATGTCTCGAATGGTCGAGTTCACTCGTGAGGTCTTTCAGAACGCTGGTTTACCGTGATGCAATGGTTATCGCAGTGGCTGGTCGATCATCTTCTGTTGGGCGTGTTGGTTCTGACGCGGCTAAGCATGGTGCTGCTGGCGCTGCAGACAATCGGGACTGCCATCCCGAAGCGGATCGCCGTCTTGTTGGCGATATCGATCACCGCTGTTGTCTTGCCCAGCGTTGCCGCACAGCCATCCGTTACTGCTCCGGCGATCAGCGGCTTACCGGATCTGCTAATCGCTGTTGCCCACGAGGCCCTGATTGGGCTGCTGATTGGCGCAACGATTCAGTTGATCATCACCGGAATTCAGATGTCTGGTGAGATCATCAGCAGCACGGGCGGCATGCAGTTGGGACAATCGACCGACCCCGATACTGGACAGCAGATACCGACGATGTCGCGGTTGGTGGGCCTGTTGGTGACCGCGGTGATGTTGGCCAGCGGTGGACACCGCCTGATTCTCGATGCCTTGATGGAAAGTTTTCGTCAGATGCCGCCCGGGCAAGTGGTGATCGGCGATTCGATGATCGATTTGATTATCGATCAACTCACCGCCGGTATGATCGCCGGCATTCAGGTCGCCGCGCCGGTTGTCGCGGCATTGTTGCTGACAAACTTGATCACCGGCTTGATCAGTCGCACCATTCCGCAGATCAACGTGCTGGCGATTGGACTAAGCGTCAACGCCCTGGCGCTGCTGGTCGTGACGGCACTGACAATCGGCTCGGTCGGTTTGATCTTCGAGGACGAACTCAGCCGCGCGGCCGAGCGTCTGGCACAGATCTGGTAGGGCAGGGAAGTGGTCAATGTCTGATGGACTGTTGGAAAAGAAGCATGCCGCCACGCCCCGCAGGCGTCAGCAAGCGCGGCAACAGGGACATGTCGCCGTCAGTGCTGATCTGACGTCTGCGGCGCTGCTGTTGTCGGCCGTCGCGGCGCTCTGGTATTTCGGCGGCACAATCGCTGCGTATCTGGCGGCGTCGCTTAGCGAGTCGCTGTCCGCACCGATATTGTCAGGCTTCGACAGCGCCACGGCAGCCAGTTGGATGGCTGGGCTGGCTGGCAAACTGGCGATCGCGGTCGTGCCCATCTTGATCCTCATCATGTTGGCTGGTGTGCTGATAAATTTGTTGCAAACCGGTTTTATTTTTTCCCCCACTCGCATCACTCCGAAACTCAGCAATATCAATCCGCAAGCGGGTCTGAGCCGGATTTTTTCGTTACGCGGGACAGCCAAATTCGGATTCGGTATTTTCAAGATCATCGTCATCGTCGCAGTCGCTTATCTGGCCACCCGACATTACATCGGCCCAGTCATGAGTCTGAATCAGATGACTGCTCCGCAAATCGCAGGCATTCTGTTTCAGTCGCTGATGGGAACGTGTCTTTGGATCGGCGGCGCGCTGTTTGCGTTGGCACTGCTTGACTATGGATTCCAGCGTTGGAAATATGAGCAAGATATCATGATGACGGACGAAGAACTGCGTCAGGAAATGAAAGAGACCGCAGGCGATCCTCAAGTCATCGACCGCCGCCGCGAGCTCGCTCGCGATGTTGCCCTGCGGCGTCTGGAAGCTGACTGAAATCAACCGCAAAGTTGGCTTCCAGGCAGCGAGTTCTCTCCCTGGTCGCTTGGCGTTTTTGCGGCAAACTCGCGATAATCTGTCACTCATTGGCCCTTCGTAAGCGAAAGCCGTAAAATGAGTTGTCTTGTCCTCGTGGTCGTTTCTGAACCACAAATGAAGGGGTTCGTATGCGCACTGAAATGTTGCGTGGCTCAGGAATGCTCGCCAACCGGTTGCACAGTAACCAATTTGAGCTTCCTAAAAACGCAAAGCTGACCGATCTGGAGATCGAATCCGTGCTGGAGTTGGTGCCGGAGTCGGTCGCACGTGAGAATGATGTTTTGCCCGTCGACTTTGACGGCGAGACGATCACGTTCGTCACGTCCAGCCACACCGACATCATGTTGCAGGACAAGTTGCGGTTTCTACTGAACTGCAATGTCCGATTCATCGCTCGCGATCGCGATGAGATTCGCCGTGCAATCAATTACTTCTACGGTCGAATCCAGGGCGAAACAGCCGACTCGATGCTGCAGGAGTTCACCGACACCAGCATCGATCTCTGCGAATCTGAATATGATCTCGCGCACGCCGCGGTAGCACATCCGCGAAAAAGTCCGACTGAAACGGCCCTGCACCGGCGATTAGGCCGCAGCGTCAACGAATTCAAATCAGGCAACCAATCCGACTCCGAAGCTGGGAGAAATGGGCTCATGTTTTACACCATCCCTGAAGGCAAACGCGTCATCGCCAATCGTTTGAATGGAAAGATTGATGTTCTCAAGGGACCGGCCCGCGTTTGGAAAGGGTTCACGCGGTTTGAAGCGATGAAGCACTTTGTTGCTCATCCGGGACAATACCTGTCGATCCGATATCGCGACGGCCAGGAAGAAACCGTGATCGGCCCAACCGAATTGTGGCAAGATCCTCGCACCCATGAATCCGTGACGGTTAGCGAGTGTCTGGAACTGGCCGCCAAAGAAGCCGTCGTCGTCTACGGTCCAGCCGAGAATACGGAGCAAGGCGTTACCGGCACTTCACGTCGAATCGTGTACGGCCCAGTACAATTCGCACCCAACCCGGGTGAATGGCTTCATCAATTCTCCTGGCACGCGTCTCACGGCGGCTCGCGCGGCGAGGAAAAGCGTCCCAACGCGTTGCAGTTCCACAAATTGTGGTTGATGCCTGACCAGATGTACCACGATGTCCGCGATGTGCGGACCGCCGACGATGCCGTGTTGACCATCCGCTTGATGATTTTCTTTGAATTGGTGGACATCGAACGAATGTTGGACACGACACACGATCCGATTGGTGACTTCATCAACGCCGCCACCAGCGACGTCATCGAGTTCACTGGCAAGCGTTCTTTTGAAGAATTTAAACAACAAACCGAGCAGCTGAATGAACTATCCACCTACCACCAGTTGCTGCATCGCGCTGACCAGTGTGGTTACAAGATCAATAACGTTGTTTATCGCGGATATGGCGCCCCCGATTCATTGCAGGCGATGCATGATGAAGCAATTCAGATGCGAACGCGCCTGCAGCTTGAAAAGGCAACCGAACGACAAGCTCAAGAGCTGGAGGATTACAAATTGAGCTGCCAGATGGAGCGATCGGAACGACGTCGCGAAGAACAGATGACGGAGGTCGAGCACGATTTGGAAATGAAACGCCGGCAAGCCCACGAAGAGCTGCGTCAAAAAGAGCGGCAAGGCGAATTTTTGCGAGCCCAACGGCGTGCTGAAGAAGAACTTGCCGTAGAACTACAGCAGCGCCGCGATGAGCAGAAACAAGCTCACCTGGCAGCACTGCAGGGGATGCAGGTGAACTTGACCGAATACCTGACCCAGGCCAGAGCGGACCAGATCATCGAAGTGCGTGGATCCACGGCCGCGACTCCTCAGTTGCACCTGGACAACGGTCAGCGGAAGCAGCCGGCAGCGCGTTGATGATGTGGCGGCTCAGCAGGAGCTTCGCCCTGGGAACAAGAAGACAAGTTTCCCAACCGCTGGGAGGGCGACGCTCCCGCGGAGCCGCAACGATTTCCGACGCTGCGGCTCAGCGGGAGCTTCGCCCTCCCGGAATGGTGACTGCGGCTCCGCGGCTACTCTTTCTCATCTAGTTTTTTCAGCACCAGGTTCAGCTGGCGGGTCATTAAATCGATCCGTTGTTCCAGGGCGTCGATTTTCCGCTTCAGTTCACCCAAGTCGGAAGACTTGCCGCCAGCATCGGATTGCTGCGTTGCCTGCGCGGCTTGCATGGCTAAGCGTTCTTTTTCGCGTTCAGCATCGAAAGCTTGCAGTCTGTCGATCAATTCCTGGTTTGGAATTTCCGCGATCACGAAGTACTGCAAACTGGCCGACGCCAGATTCGAATCACTGGCGGACACGGCAATCGGAACCGCCACGGGGATGCCCTTGGGACGGCGGCCCAGGGCAGTGGAGGCAATTTCGGCCCACGAGTTTGCCAGCGTACTCAGTGTTTGGGCGTACGGCTCACCACGATTCATGCTTTTCAAATCTGATTCCAGTGCAGCAACTGCCTCCGACCTGATTCCGTCATTATCAATCGTGATTTCGCCGCTGGATGCGTCAATCTTCATCGACTCCGGCGGATTCAACAGGAAAAAGTTGACCGGCGGTTTGCTGCCCCGCAGAGTGTGTTTCAGCGTCGTCGATCCTTTAGCGGCCAAGGCAATGGTTGATTGTTTTGGAAGGAAACTTAGCTCATGTGCTGCTTCGCGCGCTTCCAGATCCGGCGTCGGTACCTGCCAGCGGTATAGATCTTTGCCGTACACCACGTAAGCTTCACGTTTGGCAACTTGCAGCACTGGCGGCGACGTTGCCATCTGTTCGGCGGTTTCTGAGTAGAGCTGTTTGCGAACGATTACTTGACGCGCATCAATATCCCCGGACGCGGTCAGTGACAGTTCGAATTCGGTGCGCCAGGTATGGGTGGAACCGGGCACCTGCATTTGTTGACTCCGCGAATCCAGGCTGATTTGAGTGTTCGATTCGGGAACCTTTTTCCTGCTCGTCGACAATCGACCGCCGGCACCTGCAAAGTTTCGCATGTTGACTGGGTATCCGCCGCCAAACGATTCACTGTCCACGAAAAACCGAGCATCAGGATTTCGCATCCCTCCGACGATGGTCATTCCCTCGGCGTCGATGAACAACTTTGGCTCAAGATCAAACCCGTACAACACGCCTTGAACGAACAAGCCATCGTCCCGAAGCGCACTTCCGCGGGCAAGGTTCAGGGTCGAGAATATTCTCAGCCGTTCAAACGACTTGGCGTCAAAGATCTCGATCTCTGATTCCGTTTGCACGATCAGGATGTTGTCGACGACCGCGATCCGCGAGATGGGCCCCCGTGCAACCAATGCCTTCTCGCGTTGCAGATCTTGAATGCGAAGTATTTCGCACTTCGGCGAACCTTCAAATGCCGGGCGCAATATGACATGCTGATCCGTGACGATGCAGTCGCCGATTTGTTCGGCAACTTTACGTTCCGACTGGACTTTTGCGGTCGTTAAGTCCAGCACGGCAATGCGAACAACCGAGGGCAAGGTTCCCTGAGCACGTCCGTACGCATTTCCTTGAGGACGTCCGTATGGATCCATGGCCGGTCCATCCCAAATGACGGCTCGCTTGGCATCAGCAGCAACGGAAAAACCGGCCGGCGAAAAGGGCAAGCGTATGCTGGGAAACGTGACGGTCAAATCAAAACGTAACGTTCGTTCGATGTCACCATGTTTGATGGTTGCAACGATCGCCGCCGGTCCCACTTGGTCCGGGTCAGGTTTCCACGTCAGTGCAAGACCGTCGGATTCTAATCCGTCAGGAACTTCGTCCAACGTGATTTCGACGCGATTGTCCATGGGTTTTAACGTGAAGCGATTTTCGCGCTGAGCGAGTATCTGTGACGCTCCTTCCAGCGTGGCCAACAAGAATGGTTCATCGGGCAAATCAAAATCAGCTAAGGGTACGAATTGAAGCCGGTTGCGATCGGCAACCACCACTCGCTCGCGAACATCGTCGGCAAACACTCGATAGCGTTTCGCCAAAACCTTGTAGTCCGCGCTGGAAGAAATACCGCGGGGTAGTTCGCGGTCGCCTGCATCCACCGTCGCTGCGATCGTGACGGAGTCACCGATGCTCGTGAACGTGTTGTACGAGGCTGCGCGTAAAGTCGGCATATTACCGCCGGAGCGCGACCGGCGCGACGGAAAGGAATCAACGTCGGCTAAACCGACGACAACGGGGCGGGACTTGAAAAAAGCCTGCGGGACGAAATCGAGCCCGGCGACATGTTTTTCCAAGTCTCGCGTGAATACTTTTGTGCCGGTAGCGGTGTAGCGGTCAAAGGGGTCGGGCACGTAGGCGGCTGTCGAATCGTGATCATAGAACAGCCTGCTGAATTGTGGCTTGTCGTCCGCCAAGCTGTTGGCAAGGATCAACGACTCGAAACCGGAGGGCGACCATGGTCCACGCCGATACGCGACTTGACCGCTTGCCGAAATGGCACAGTCCATCGAATCGTCGAAGGCGGCACCGTGAGCATTTAAATCTCGCAAGCTGACGACCCCGGTGGTCGAGTCATGCCCCGAACCATAGCAGTAATACAGAAACGGATCTTCCGGGTTGATCGATCCCGTAACAAACGAAACGCCACTTTGGCTGAGTTCAATCTTCTTTAACAGCACAAACTCGGTTTCTTTGTTGGCTTTGACACCGCCCGCGTCCAACAGATACATATGTGAATCCTGCGAACAGACAACCGCAAAGACGTGCTTGTCGCCAAAGTGTTTGTAGACGATCGAACACGGCGTCGAACCAACACGTAGTTTTGCCGCCGGCTCGGTCTTACCGGAGGCTAGATCATCGTGCCGAAAGAAAGCGACTTCGTTTGTCTCGGCTGCTACCGCTGCGATGGAACCGGTTTGCGGGTGCAGCGCAAAGTCAGCGTAGTCGGCCGGCAGCGAAAGCGTTTGAACTTCGCCCTGACCGGTATTGACCCACATGCCCAGGACAAACACTGCCGCAGCTAGCCTGAAAACTTTGCCAAACGAGTCTGTGATCGCAGCCATTGAATTTCCTTCGCAGGGGGCAGAGAGAAATCTAAGCTTAATGTTTGGCACATGGCGGGGCAAAGATTTTGGATCACATCGCCCAAACTTTGCTAACCATAGACTGCTCTAGTAACACCAATAGCGGATGGTCAGAATAATGTCGGCAACGCGTTTTCAAGGCTCCATAAGGAAATTCAACACAAATGCCAAAACAAGAAAACGACTCCTTAATTGAGCGCATGAAGAAGCTTCCGCTTTGGCAATGGGGTGGGATCACGATCTTTGCTGCCATTTTTTCCAACATGGCAACTCAGCTGATGATTCAAGCCGGCGACATGCGGCGCAGCGAGGAGCGTGCTGCGCAGTTGGGTGCCGCCATCGCCGGCGGATTACTCTTGCTGATCGGCATCGCCCTAATCGTAGCTCACTTTGTTCGCCGCAATTCGGGTTGATCGGTATACTCTTATCAAGTGATCCCAATGTTCCCAATCTCATGCCAGGACGTTGACCATGATCCGCTTGCTTACGTTCTCGCTGCTTGCTTTTACTGTGCTAAACGCCGATTCCCGGCCGGCGGCTGCTTGGGTGATGATGAGTGTCTTACCCAAAGGCGAGGTCCCGCGGAATTGTTCACAACCGCTCGCCCAAGCGCTGACGAAAGTGCGGCCGATTCGAGCAGAAAGCATCGACGGGTTTGGTCATTACTCCTGCACTCTTTACTACCGCGGTACACACAACAACGTACAGGACTTGCTTGATGCCTTGGGCGAGATGGACAAGCACCGCGTCGTGATCCGTATCGACGACAGCGGCAAACCCGGGAAACTAACTTCTCGAAAGGCATTTCCGCTGCCCAGACCGATGTTTTTCAGCTACCAGGTCTCGATCAGCTGGAATCAACTAGTCGACGCGGGTACCTTGACGCCCTCGCCCTATCCCCAGAGCATCATCTTGACCATCTACTCCGGTGGCGGAATCAAGCCGGACGAATTGCGATTCCCGGACAACGCGACCCAAGCCGATGTTGCCGCACGAAAAGCCGTCTTGAAGGCTGGTACGGGAAAACTTGAGATTGTGGAACTACCGTAGCGGGCGAAAACATTTCTCAGATCCAATGACGGGAAGTCTTCCGAATGTAACTGCGGCGCGAACCATTGACTCGGCGGGGCAGTCCTGGCTACCATAAGCTCATGAAATCGCAAAACCTGCTTCTATCGCTGCTGCTATCACGCCATTTTGGCGGGCGATAAGGGTTTGTGCGGACCACCCGATGTGGTCAGAATCAACATCAAAACGGTACCCGAGTCGCCCCGCGGCTCGGGTTTTTTTATGCTTCCAGCGACACACTTCCAATCAAAGGTTCCTTCCACATGTCGCAATCCACGACGAACCCCGAAAGTAACGTCAGCGAACCAGACCAGGACAGTCAGGCTCGCATGATACGGATCTTTGACACCACGCTCCGCGATGGCGAACAATCGCCCGGGGCGAGCATGAATCTGACTGAGAAGCTGGAGGTCGCTCAGATGCTGACCGACTTGGGGGTCGATGTGATTGAAGCAGGCTTCCCGATCGCTTCGCCGGGCGATTTTGAATCGGTCAAGCAGATCGCGCAAACGGTCCGCGGCAGCACAATTTGCGGGCTCGCCCGCTGCAACGACAAAGACATCGATGCGGCGTGGGAGGCGGTCAAGTACGCGCCGCAAGCACGGATTCACGTCTTCTTGGCCACCAGTGCGATCCATCGCGAATTCAAGCTGCGGATGACTCCCGACGAAATCGTCAACCGTGCCATCGCCGGAGTCAAACGCGCGGTGGGCTATTGCGACGATGTCGAGTTCTCTCCCGAAGACGCTTGCCGCACCGAGTACGACTTTCTGTGTCGAGTCGTGGAGGCAGCGATCGACGCCGGCGCGACGACCATCAACATTCCCGACACGGTGGGCTACGCAACGCCGAGCGAAGTTTATGATCGCTTCAGAATGCTCCGCGAGCGGGTCCCGAATATGGATCGGGCCGTCTTGAGCACGCATTGCCATGATGATCTTGGTTTAGCCGTCGCCAATTCGCTGGCAGCCGTGGCCGCCGGGGCAGGGCAGATCGAGTGCACCATCAACGGCATCGGCGAACGAGCAGGAAATGCGGCACTGGAGGAAGTCGTGATGGCCATCAAGACTCGTAGCGACTTTCATCATTGCCAGACGCGAATCGACAGCAAGCGTCTAGTTCCGGCCAGCCGCCTGGTCAGCAAGACAACCGGAATTACTGTGCAGCGCAACAAGGCAATCGTTGGCCGCAACGCCTTTGCGCACGAGTCAGGCATCCATCAGGACGGTATGCTCAAAGAACGCACAACCTACGAAATCATGTCGCCTGAGGAAGTTGGATTTTCCAAGACCGATTTAGTGCTTGGCAAACACAGTGGCCGAGCTGCCTTGGCCGACCGCGCGAGAACTTTAGGTTACACCCTGACAGGTGAGCAATTGCAAACCGTCTTTGAGCAGTTCAAACTCTTGGCCGACAAGAAGAAAGACATTTACGACGGCGACATCATGGCGCTGATTCAACAGGAAATCAGCGGCAGCGTGGACAAACAATGGTCCTTGATCGATTACGAAGTCACCAGCGGCAAGAATCGCGCACCGCATGTCCGCTTGACACTTCGGCACGGTGACCAGGAGACAACCGAGCAAGTCGAGCAGGGAGACGGCCCGATCGATGCCGCGTTCTGGGCAGTCGAAAAAATCACGGGCATCCAGGTTGTCTGCAAAGATTTTCGGGTCCGCAGTGCAACCCTGGGACGCGACGCGATCGGCGAAGTCAACTTGGAGGTCGAGCACAAAGGTCGAACCTACCGCGGCGTTGGTGTCAGTACCGACAGCGTGGAAAGTACGATCTTGGCGATGCTGAACGCGGTCAACCGAATCGTCGAAGACCAGATGCGCGAATAGGCCGAAAGTTCGTTCTCAGTCGTCGTTCGCTGCGCAAAACAACTTTGAAAGTCGTCGTTCGGACGCAGGGCTCCGTCGACAATAGAGTCTCAGCCCTCATCCAACGCTATCGCCTTTTTCATCTTCGTCGTCCCAGTCCAGCGTATCTTCCAAGTTCCTCACGACCCCGCCGTCCTCCTCAGCCGCCGCATCGCCTTCATCTTCATACGCTTCTTCTACATAATCGATCTCGGCATCCTCTTCCTCCACATAATCGATCTCCGCTTCATCGACCACTTCAATGTCACTGACGTCAGCTGACTCTGCTGGAATCAGGTACTCTTCCTCGGCCGTCTCTTCCGCTCCTGCAAAATCGACTTCGGCCGTCTCGTCCGGTTCGGCGTAACCAGGCTCAGCGGACTCTTGGATTGGAAACGTCAGCTCACCGGTCAGTGGATCTCGCGTCAGCTGCATCGAATCTTCGTCGGGGGTAAATGATGCTTCACCGCGCAACATGCGAATCTCTTCGTCATCGGTTGATGGCTCACCGATTGTTTCCTCCAAGACGTTGACGTCATCGTCGCTATCATTAAGGATGTCACCAACATACAGCGGGCTTGAATCCGCCTCAGCTTCGATGTCCGCCGCCTCTGCTACACTCGGCTGATCCTCCGTTAATTCAACATCCGGAAGATCAAGCTCTTGAATTTCATCGTTGGTCGGTAGCGAGTCGATCTCCACTGTCTCAGCTGTGGCATCGACGTGGGACATTGGTCCAACATATTCAGTGGTGATTTCCTGTTCAGGACTTGCTTCCTCATCAATCCTGACGGTGTCGTGCAATTCAACGACGGTTGGCAACTCCGGCAACAGCTGCTCATCGACGGTGTCGTATTCATCACCGGATTCGACGGATCCGGTATCTTCAGCGTACAACTCCTCTGTTTCGTCTCGCGACTCCTCCATGTAATCCAGTTCTGCATCCGCGTCGTCATCATCGTCTAGTTGATCGACGGCGGGCTCCTGCTCTACCTCCGCGTCGTCCGCGATTACCTCTTCGATTTCTTCCACTGTCTCACGTAACGACTCCGCTTGCGGGGGCTGAGCAATATCAACCGTTTCCTCGATCGGTTCCCTTGAATGCTCGAAATCCATTTGCTCGAGATCAACTGTCTCTTCAAGCTCGGGTTGATCCTGAACTTCGACAATTCCAATCGCTTCGGCCGCGAGCGCGGCGGTGCCGGCAACGGAGGTATCTGGCGGTCCGGCAACGGCGTCGTCGACGAAAGTGTCTTCGATGGGAGTGGTGGCACCAGGATCTTGCGGTGGTGGAAATGTTTCATCGACATTATCACGCAGGACCTGGCGTCCCAATTCAATCGCCTGCTCTTCGCTCCATCCGCAGAAACCAACAAAGTGATCGGCCAGGATTGCGGCCAGGATCTGCCGGTACATATCAAATTTTGGCCACACGAACTCCAACTTGTAAGCGTCGCTGTAGTAGCCGATTTGATTGTTCCGGGGCACCGCTTCCAGGCGTGCGGCCGCATCGCGCGCGATAAATGACGGCGTGTTGCTGTACCACCAATGTCCGTTGGTGATCACGTTTGGAAAGATCCACGCGTAGCTGACCAATTCCTGATTGGTCACACTAGCCAGCACAGAGATTGGAAATTTGACGTCGGTGAAGGTGTTAAAAAGTTCGCGATATTGAATCAGTGAAACCCGGCTATCGTACAAGTCGTGACCCTGGTAAACACCGCCTCCGTAGACTCCACGATTCACGCCGATCATCAGATCGAACGGCAATCGATATTGGTCGCACAATTCGGCCAGCGTCCAAAACACGCGACGTGACAAGGCGGTCTGATGAGACTCATCGGCGTCGCTGCCACGACGCAGAACCTCGTCCAGCGCCGTCGTCGCACGGCCGTCACTGACTGGCAGCGGCTCGAAGGACGGTGGTATCGAAATCGCACATGCTCGGGCACCGGAACGGACGAAATATTGAAACCGTTGTTCCAGCGAGGCTCGAAGACTGTGCAGCGAACCATCCAGTTCGATCCCCGTGCAACCTTCTAACCGCTGGCGTGTTTCTCTTTTTGTCAGATGGAACACCAAATCATCAGTACGCAAACACGGGATGTACCTGTCGGTATCGAAGCCCTGCAACTGATCGTCAAAATCGTTGGTCAAGAAAACGGCTTCAACATTGCTCTGATCGAGAACCATCTGCGGCCACTCGGCCGAATTCATCCGCGCCTCGGCAGCGTCATACAACGATTCCCAATTCGAGTGATCGATGCGGCTGTCTTCAAAGCCAAAAAACGTCCGACAAATCGATATTAGCCACTGATAGTTCGCCGTATTTTCAATGTTTGGCAAACCGTGCACCAAACGCTTGACCAGTTCGCGCGGCGGCAAACCAGCCTCTTCAATTTCTTCCCGAGGCATCCCCGCCGAATGGATCAACTCGGTGTAGTAGTGATATCCCAGAATATCCGCCAGTGTCGACGAAGCGGGATGGTGAGGGTTGATGTGCGTGTGGGGGTCGATCAATCGAATCGATGAGATTGCCTGATAGATCGAATCGCGTACAGACTGGGTCATAGTAGGATCGTGAGAAGTGTAAGCAACAAAAACACAAGCGAGCGGAAAACCTTGGTGAGCCCAGGCAACAAGATACTCTCCGCCGCCGCACCGCGCTTGGGCAACCTGCCCGTGCTTGCGCTTGGGCAACCGGCCCGTGCTTGGGCAACCGTGCACCGCGATCGGGCAACTGTCCCCACAAATCGGGCACCAGGCACGTGCCACTGGATGCCCATGCGGCGGAAATCCCCTCACAGGTACTGTCCAGCGAACCAGCAGAGAGAGTAACCCATTGCCGCTATTTTTGCGAAAAGGTCGGGTTTTGTGGTCCCCCGGCGGCAATCCCCGCCCCCATTTGCCGGAAAAAGCTTGCCTAACTGGGGAACGCTTGCGCTAAAATAGGGTTCTCATTATGCCTGGTGGCAATTTCGCCTTGATCAGCCGCATCCTTCGTCGATCTTGCTGGTCTTCTCAAAACTTGGTTCGGAGTAGTAGCGGTCATGCTTCCCAACGAGGATCAAATACGCGCGCTCTCCACATCGAATCAAGATCGCTCTACTTCCGTCGGACAAACGAAGCCTCTGGTGGTACAACGAATTGATCCACCCAAATTGGAATCCAGCAAAGATCGCAATCCGACATCTGCTCGCACCGTGGTACGTCGCCCCGATCCAGTTGTGCAGAGCGTGATGCTGTTGTTGACGATGGGTGTGATGTTAATGGCCGCGCGATTCGCGGTGCCCCGCGTCGTCGAAGAAATCCGCTATGCCTGGCATCGAGGCGAGTTGCGAGCCGAGTACGAAACGGGCACCGAGGGACTAAAGAATGTTTCCCTGGATGCCTTGAGCGAAGCCTATCAGATGGTGACGGCAGCGGTCGGTCCCAGCGTCGTGCATATCGAAGTGAATCGTCGCGCCGCGGCGGACGATTCGCATGTCGCACATCTGTTAGCCAACCAATTGATCCCATCATCCGATCAGGGAAGCGGGGTGATCGTCGACGAAGTGGGACACATTGTCACCAATCGACACGTCATCATTGATGGCGAAGAAATCACCGTTACGCTGAGCGATGGCCGCAGGGTCCCGGCCAATATCGTTGGCACCGACGAATTAACCGATCTGGCCGTCTTGCAGGTGGCAGCTGATGGGTTGATGCCGATCTCTTGGGGTGACAGCGATCGATGCAAAGTCGGCTCACCAGTATGGGCGGTGGGCAGCCCGTTTGGCCTCGATCGCACCGTCACTTTCGGAATCCTCAGCGGCAAGAACCGCAAGGTTCGAGCCAGCACACAATATCAAGACTTCATGCAGAGCGACGTGGCTGTCAATCCGGGTAATAGCGGCGGACCGCTGGTTGACGCGCGGGGAACTTTGGTGGGAATCAACACGGCGATTGTGGGCGACACCTATCAAGGTGTTAGTTTTTCGATTCCCAGCTCGGTTGCCAAAGCCGTCTATCAGCGAATCCGCGAAACCGGACGTGTCGATCGAGGCTGGCTGGGCGTCGCACTCGCCGAAGTTCCCGACGAATTGCTGCTTGGCGATGACCCACGGACACGCGGCGCACTGGTCACCGGGCTGGCCGCTGGCAACTCTCCGGCTGCCGTGGCGGGCATGCTGCCGGACGACCTGATCGTTGAAGTCGACAAGCAGCCGATACGTGATATGGGGCATCTGATGCGCGTGATTGGCAATTCAATGGCTGGTTCGACCGTCCATCTGAAGGTCCAGCGGGACGGCTGCGAAGTGGCGATTGCCGTTGAATTGGAAAGCCGTCCAGCCGAGCTGAATATCCCTTAACGGGCCTGCTGGATATCCCTTAGCAGGCCGCTGAATGTCCCTTAGCAGACTGCTGAATATCCCTTAGCAGGCTGGGGGCGGACTGGCCGCGGAATTTCTTCTCCGTTTGCTTTGCCCGGCTTCTAAACCCGGCTTCAAAATCTCTAGCTCCGTCTATAATTGGATCCTTCCAGAGATAAGCCAAGATATCCGTCCATTTCAGAACTCTTCAAAAAGCCAATGTTTAATCGTCTACCCACGTCACTCCTGTTGGCGACCGCGCTGGGACTGCCCTGGTCAAGCAGCAACGCTGACTCGCCCGATAATTCTGTAGGCATTTCCTCGGAAAAGCCGGCGACTGGACCGGCTGTCAAAGTTGATCGCGGTTACATGGTGCCGTACTCGGTTACGATCCCCGGCACTGATGTCAGTTTCCGGATGATTCCTGTACCCGGTGGCACTTTCACGATGGGTAGCCCGCAAGACGAGGAAGGCCACAAAGAAGACGAGGGACCTCAGATCAAAGTCGTCGTCGAGCCAATGTGGGTGGCCAAAACGGAAGTCACCTGGGCCGAATATCAGGAGTTCATGAAGCTGTACTCGATCTTCAAGGAATTTGAATCCAGCGGTACTCGCCCGGTCACTGACAGCAACAAAGTCGACGCGATCACGGCACCCACCGAATTGTACGATCCGACTTTTACGTACGAATACGGCGATGATCCCGAGCAGCCCGCAGTAACGATGACTCAGTACTCCGCTCAGCAGTACACCAAGTGGTTGAGCTTGATCACGGGACAACAATTTCGTTTGCCAACCGAAGCGGAGTGGGAATATGCGGCGCGTGCCGGTACCAGCACCGCCTACAGTTGGGGCGACGACGCCGATGCGATCGACGATTACGCGTCCTACTTTGACAACTCCGACGAAGGCCCCGCGCTCGTCGGCCAAAAGAAACCGAATGCCTTCGGCCTGCACGACATGCACGGCAACGCGGCTGAATGGACCGTGAATCAATACAGCGAAGATGGCTACGCCGCTTTTGCCAGTCAACAACCGATCAAGGCGATCGACGTCGTCCAGTGGCCCAAGGAAGCTTATCCCTGCGTCGTACGCGGCGGCAGCTGGGAAGGCGACCCGCCGGATTTGCGGAGTGCGGCACGTTTGGCATCCAACGACGAAGACTGGAAAGAGGAAGATCCGAATTTCCCCCGCAGTCCTTGGTGGTTCACCAGCGATCCTGCGCGCGGCGTTGGTTTCCGAATCTTTCGCTCGTATCAACCGTTGCCCAAAGAAAAAATCACCAAGTTCTGGGAAGCCACGGCCGAAGATGTCGTGGGCGATGTCCAATCGCGTTTGGACGGCGGCCGCGGTGGCCTGGGATTCGTCGACAAATCGTTGCCGGCGGCAATTCAGCAGTTGCAAGGAAATTGATCCCGGATAACTTTGTCATCGTCCAAGATCACCTCCACCCACATTCATTCTGACAGGCCTGTGTACGAATCCATTGCCGTGGTCGGTGCGACCGGAGCGGTCGGCCGAATTGTGCTTGAGCAACTACAGCAGCGCAAGTTTCCCTGCCAGCGTTTGAAACTGCTGGCCTCACAGCGGTCCGTCGGCCGTGACATCGAATTTGGCGGTCAGATGCTGAAGGTTGAATTGCTGCAGCCATCGGCATTCGATGATGTCGACTTGGTCATTGCCAGCACGCCCGACGAAGTCTCGGCCGAGTTCGCCCCTTGGGCGGTCGACGCGGGCGCCGTGGTTGTCGACGAAAGCGGCTATTGGCGGATGGATCCCAAAGTCCCCTTGGTCGTTCCCGAAGTCAATCCTGATGCGGTCGACGCTCACCAAGGTATTATCGCCAGCCCCAACTGCAGCACCACGCAAATGGTCGTCGCCCTGGCGCCGCTGCACCGCGCCGCGCGGGTGCGTCGAGTCGTGGTCAGCACCTACCAGGCCACCAGCGGTGCCGGACTCGCAGGCAACCAGGAATTGAACAGCAGTACGCGCAAGGCGCTCGATGGACAGATTCATCCGCCAGCGACGTTTCAGCACCCCATCGCCTTTAACTTGATTCCCCAGATCGGATCGGAAAAGTACGAGGGTTACACCAGTGAAGAAATGAAGATGGTGGACGAGACCCGCAAGATCATGGGGGATGAAGAAATTCAAGTCTGCCCCACGTGTGTGCGCGTGCCAGTGGCGATCGGTCACAGCGAATCGATCTTGGTCGAAACGGAACGTCCTCTGGATGTTGAAGAAGCCCGTCGACTGTTTCGTCAGGCCGATGGGGTCACAGTAGTCGACGATTTGGGCTCGCACCAGTATCCGATGCCGCGAGACTGTGAGGGTAAGGATGACGTCTTTGTCGGCCGCATCCGCCGCGACATCAGCGGGGACAACGGCATCTCGTTTTGGTGCGTCAGCGACAATCTCAGAAAAGGCGCGGCGACCAACGCGGTTCAGATCGCCGAGTTGATGGTGCGTCGAGCCGCTTCGATCGCCAGCTGATTAGTGTCATGCAGGGCTGGCTTGGGGAGGGCGACGC